>JAGHIA010000028.1 GCA_017887445.1 Fusicatenibacter sp. | reverse complement strand
TTCACAGGACACATCACTTGATACTTTCCTTCGCGCTGGCATTTGTACCGTGTACAACTGAAAGTTTCCAAAAGGTTTATATACGATATAACGGTGGGGTGTGAGGACTAGCCGATGTAGATGCCGTTGGTTTTAGAAATCAGGTTTTCTCCGTCTCCATTTTTCGATGCGTAATGATAGCCACGAAGACGATAATAGTAGCCTTTTTCGACTGCATAAGACAAACCTTTTGTCAGAGAATTCTCATTATACGCTGTATACTCAAAACTTTTATAACTACCAAAATCTGAGTTTCCAGTTGAGCGTTCCAAATACAAATTCAGTTTGACTACATCGCAGGTAACGAGACAATCCGTACTTCCTCCGATGCCAACAACACCATTACCTTTATTTGTAATTTTAATAAATCCTTGCAATAAGTAACTATTTCGAAGCCTCGGCTGCTGAAAATCCTCTGCTTCATCATCATCTGTCAACACAGAACCATCTATTATTTCACCCAAGTATTGGGGTTCTTCCGCATAGATTTTTTCCTGGTTTAACGATAATGTAAGGACTCCAACAAACAATGCCAAAATATATCCCCATTTGCCAAATGTCTTTTTCATCCTACCCTCCTTTCATTTAAAATTAACCCTACACTATATAAAGCGATTCAAAACGCCAAAATTTACATGCTAAATGAAATTTTTTCTAAAATTTTTATTAACTCCTCTCTGGAAATTTTCCCTGAAAGTGTATATGAAACATTTTTATACTCCCAAGCGGCAGAAAACTGTTCCTCATCTATTTGTTTTATCACAAACACTATCTTACCATTTAATGTCTCTATTTCTTCTGTCGTAATTTTTTTTATTCCGCTTTGAGACATGTCAGTCAAACTATTTGATATATTTAGATATAAATAGCCATTTGCACAAGAATATTCTATCTTAGCAAATCCAGCGTCCTCAATAATTTCACATGATTCATATTTCATCCCTTCCGGCAAATACAAAAACTCTGGGACCTCAGCATTTAAAGCATCTGTAATATTCTGTCTGGCCTCATCTTCACTCCCTACAGATAAATCTCTATCGTCACCATTATCCACCTGCATCAAATCCCCAGTCCCCAGCACCTCATTGGCCGTCTGCATTAACAGCAGCCGATTTGCTTCACTGGTCATAGACAACCCGAACACTGCCGCCCCTGCAACCAGGCAGATCCCGGCAGCCTTAACCGCTTTTTTCCGGAACCAGCGGATTTTCTTCGTTCCGGTATGTTTTGAAGCGCCGCGCGTCTCTCCCGTTTTTCCACTTGCGCCTTCCGCTGAATGCTCTGTATACCCGCTTGCCTTCTGCCCGGACACAGGGCTTGCCTTCGGTTGACCTTCCGCTTGGCGTTCTCCGGCTCTCTCCATATTTCCGCCGAGATGGAACACCACTTTGCTGTCCTTCTTCGCGCTTTCTGCCCGCCCAGTCACCATCGACACCTCGCGGGTGGCAGCGGTCTCATCCCCACCGGAAGTTTTCTCTCTGCGTTTGTCCACAGACTCGTCGTCCAACAGTCCTTCCGCTTTCAGGCGGCCGAGGATTTTCCGATACATCTCCTCGTATTCATCCGGACTCAGCGTGGGAAGTTTTTCCTCTGTGGGTTCCTGCTGCATTTCCTTTTCTCGCGCCCGGAGCATCGCTTCCACGACTTTATTCTTCTGTTCCTGTTTGTTCTTATTATTATTCATTTCCATTTCATCCTTATCTGGCTGCCGCCGGGATTTCTCTGTCACTCAGATTATTCCCCCGGGCAGCAGCCCTAATCAGCTCCGAGAGCGAAACATCCGTTGTTTCCCCATGGCTAGTTACTGTTCACTCGTGCCTCGCAAACAGTAACATTCGCGGGCTCATTTAAAGTTTTGCTCCGCAAAAGGATCCCCGCTCACACCTGAATCATGTTCTCACGCCGCAAACAGCAAGTGTTTGCGGCTGACCCGTAAACAGTAACCATGGCTACTCTTTCATCGCTTAAACCTTCCCAACGGCTTGACAATTCTCTGACAGCAGGAGATAATAAATCTATGACCAAACCACAGGGAGGGATTTTCCATGAAACATATTGTACTTACTGGCGGCGGCACTGCCGGCCATGTTACCCCCAATATAGCTCTGATCCCGCGGCTGCAGGAGCTGGGATATCAGATTTCCTACATCGGCTCCTACGACGGAATCGAAAAGAAACTCATCGAGGACTTAAAAATACCCTATTACGGCATTTCCTCCGGCAAGCTGCGCCGTTATTTTGACCCGAAAAACTTCACCGACCCGTTCCGCGTGCTGAAAGGCTTCTCGGAGGCCAGCAAACTGCTGAAACAGCTGAACCCGGATATTGTTTTCTCCAAGGGCGGGTTCGTCAGCGTTCCCGTGGTGATCGCCGCAAAGCGGAGAAAAATCCCCGCGATCATCCACGAATCCGACATGACGCCCGGACTTGCAAACAAGCTTTGCATTCCTGCCGCGTCAAAGGTCTGCTGCAATTTCCCCGAGACTGTCGACTGTCTTCCGGCGGACAAAGCGGTTCTCACAGGAACCCCCATCCGCCAGGAACTGTTGTCCGGAAATAAACTGCAGGCGCTGAAGTTCTGCAATTTCACCTCCGGCAAACCTGTCATTCTCGTCATCGGCGGAAGCCTTGGCTCCGTGGCCGTCAACAATGCGGTGCGGGGCATTCTTCCGGAACTTCTGAAAGAGTTCCAGGTGATCCACCTCTGCGGCAAAGACAAGCTGGACCCGTCGCTGGAAGGCACCGAAGGCTATGTGCAGTTTGAATACATCAAGAAAGAGCTGCCGGATCTGTTTGCCCTGGCCGATCTTGTCATCTCCAGAGCCGGCGCCAACGCCATCTGCGAGATCAGCGCCCTTGCCAAGCCGAACCTCCTGATCCCTCTGTCGGCCAACGCCAGCCGGGGCGATCAGATTCTGAACGCCCGTTCCTTTGAAAAACAGGGTTACAGCATTGTTCTCGAAGAGGAGGAACTGACCCCTGAGAAATTCCTTGAAACCGTGCGCGAGCTTTACCAGAACCGCCAGAATTATATCGACGCCATGTCGCAGAGCAGCCACACGGATTCCATCGCAAAGATCATCTCGTTGATCCAGGAGTGTCAGAAATAAGTCTTCGCAGAAAATTCCCGGATAAAAATTCCAGGACACAACAGGCAAAACAACTGATAACAGTTCAGCCAGCTCAACTGTTACGGTATCCAGATTTCCGCAAGACATGCATCACAATTTACAGGCATCCGGCCATCGCGAAGCAATCTTCGCTGGCCGGATGCCATAACCATTCAGCTGCATCTCACTATTACAGATGAAGTTTCAATCCTGCTCCAACTTTGCCTTCACGGCCTGAATAATTTCTTCCTTTACATTGTCCTCCAACGTGCCCGGCTTCCATGAAATTCCTGCCTGATCATTCTGATAACGGGGAATCAGGTGCATATGAAAATGAAAAACGGTTTGTCCCGCCGCCTCGCCATTGTTCTGAACCAGGTTGAAGCCATCACACTCCAACGCCTCAGTCATTACTCCAGCCATCCGCTTTGCCAGAACCATCACCCGCGCCGCCACTTCTTCCGGCAGTTCATAAAGATTCGCATAATGCTTTTTGGGCAGGATCAGTGCATGTCCCTTCGCAGCGGGTCCCTGGTCGAGAATCACCCGAAAATCATCATCCTCATACAGGGTTGCTGTTGGGATTTCTCCGTTGGCAAGTTTGCAGAAAATACAGTCCATATTTTTATCCTCCTTATTTCAGGCGCTCTCTGCGCGCCTTCTTCTTTGTATACTATACCACATTCCATCGAAAGGGACAATTCTGTCACGCCTTCCGGACTTTTTCTATTATTTTGTACTTATTTTGCCCCATCAAAACCAGGCATGGGGGCGAATCGCAACTGTTCCGCCTTGCTGAACCATGATAGCGAATCGGTCTATGACCGGATAGGCCATTAATATTTTTCCAGAAAACGCCATCCAAGGGGAGACATATGCAGTATGAGTTGTCCCGTGGCCGGATTGGTTTCTTTTATTTCTTCTGTAATCAGATCGCGGTAAATCTCCCCGTTCCCAGTGGAGGGCGCAGAGACTTTTACGGTTATGTCTGCCGGGTTTTCCGTAAAATTGTAAAGGCAGAGTAGTGACATACCATTTTGTCTTTTGGCAATCGTATAAAAATGCTCCGGGTCGGAATTCTCCAATACCATTCTTCTGGCTGTCTGCGTCAATGCCGGATGCTTTCCGATGGACAACAGATTTTTTAATTGCTGCTTCTCTTCTCTGGAAAAATCAATCAAATATTCACTGAGGATTTCTGTCATATGACCGGTTCCCATTAAAACAGCCAAACTGAGCAGACGGCGTGCCGGTGTCCACCCGGAACCGAATCCCGGGTAAGACCAGAGGCCGGCGCCTTTTTCAAGAGACCGGTCATGACATGCCAGTCTTTTCTCTATTTCCCAGGCTGGCTTTCCCATGATCACGTCCATGACAACGCTGCCGTTCCAGGAAAGATCGCTTTCAAAGGACTGGTCCTCAACCACGTCAAACCCGCCCTTAGACACAAAATCTAAGGCATCATCACCGAAACCGCCTGCTCCCTCCGGAATACAGATAGCGCCTTGACGTTGATGGACAATATCGGTGATGCAGCTTTTCATCACATTCCAGTGGCAGTTGGTATATTTATTCACCGCGTCAATAATGAGACCATCCGGTTCCCGTTCCATCCAAAAGCGAACAATCTGGGACACATAGGCCTGAAAGGCAGGTTCCTGCCAGTTATATTGGGGTTCGCTAAGTCCAGCCCCTTCCCAGAAGCACCAGTACCAGCTTTCTGCCTCCTGGCTCCATGTCCAGCGGCCTTCCTGAAAAAAGCTGCTATTTTCACTGACAGGTTCCGATCCAAAGGAAGCTTTTAAAGGGGCTTTTAAGGGATCCTCTGAAGGAGCTTTTAAGAGATCTTTTGAAGGAGCTTTTAAGGGATCTTTTGAAGAAGCTTTTAAAGGATCTTTTAAATCATCTTTTAAATCATCTTTTAAGGAATCTTTCCATAAAAAATAGCGGCTTTCGGGCGTGTCCATCCCCCGTCTTTTATCCTGACAAGCCTTTTTCCAGAGTGGCGACTGCACATCGCCGTAACCAAGATTAATGAAAAACAGAACGCGAAGGCCATGCAAGTGGCAATCCGCAATAAATTCATCCAGTTCTTGAAGAGAACCTCGCAAATGTGGGTTTATCTGAAAATAATCGTAGGGTCGAAGGCCCCACCAGGGATAAAAGCCAGAACTGGCGTAAGGCGCTGTAATCTCAATGGCGCCGTAACCGGCAGCGGCCAGATCTGCCAGCCTCAATCGAAGTTCCGAAAGAGATATTTTGTCATATTCCGGCATAAGCCGCCGGATGAATGAGCAGTCCGCCCACCATTTCACCGATTCTGACATGCTTTTTCCCCCAGACAATTTCCAAATCCCACCAGCCATGGTATGGTTCCTATGCAATAAATATAGAATATTTTCTCTCATAAATCAATGATAAGCCGGAGAATACAAAGGATTACGGCAACAGTTCCGCTGGCTGAACTGTTACGGATTACGAAGCGGCTATTCATTGATTCCTCCATCTGAGCCTGTGAATTCTTTTGTTGGAGACATGGTTTTAGCTAATTTTTAAGCCGCTTTCCTTTATTTATGCGGTTTTCTGGCACTTTTTGTTACTAATTTGTTACTAACGCAGCAAATATACCACTTAACAATGCATCGCAATACAACGTTTAGAGATGATACAATATTGATTTCACAGAGAGCCGTGAGAACGGCTCTCTGCTTTTTATAACCATGGCTCAAAAAATGACGTCTCAACTATTTGCCGAGACGTCATTTTTTATTGTAATAAAATCATTGTTACGATATAATAAATGTGTAGCGCATAAGTAGATTCATAGTGGAATGTAAAGTTAGTGTATATTAATATGTGCGCTACTTCGAGTTGTAGCCTGCAAAGAAATATTGCAGGCTCTTCTTCTGTTCTTCTTCACTGTCTCCCATCGCATTGATCAGGCACTGCGCATCAACTTCCGCTTGCAGGCAGATCAAGATGACATTGTCCAGAGTGTCGCGATATGATACTTTCCCGAACTGGTCGAGGATCCGGCTCATTTTTTTTAAATGCGGTCTTGCAATCTGTGTTCTTGCGAGCCGTTCCCCGCATTCTTTGCACTGCATCTGTGTTTCTGTCATGTTCCCTTCTCCTTTCGCTTACGCAAATAATTGTTTTACATATTCGGCTTGTTCCTCTTGCTGACGCTTTAAGTTCTCAAAATCGTCAATGTCTTCTATAATACTTCTGTCGCTTGCGTGATGCCAGTGATCTGCTTGATTCCATGACTCGACAAAAATTTCGACATTCTCTTTTACAAGGTGCGTCATGCGTCCGTTTACGCTGCTGATTTTCGTTATGAGTCTGAATCCTTTTTCTTCTGCGTATTTCAATGTTTCGGCTGTCATTTTTAATCTCCTTGATTTATTATAATTCTTATGCTATTCTTTTGTTGCGGGGGAGCGGCGGCAAGTTCCGCCCTCCCTTGGTTTCTCTGGCTGGCTGTTTAGTCAGCCTTTTCCTTTGTTTTCGGCTTGTACTGCTCCTCTCCAGTCTCGATAAAAAGGATGAAATCGTTGATTTCCTTTTCGTCCCATCCGGCTGCCCGGAGTCCAATGATCAGCCTTGCAGCTTCGCTCATGTTCATGCTATTCATGTCGTCCTCCTTTCTCCGCTTGCCCCGGATATTGTCATTTGGTTTCCCCTCTTGACAATTATATTATAGTCTATTATCGTGTATTTGTCAATGGTCTATTATCATGTATTTCATTTGTTTTTGTATTCCATAATCTGCCCAGGCTGACAGTTAAGTAATCTGCATAAATTACATATAACTTCACAGGTCACATTTTCATTCTTTGTCAATTTCGCGACTGTGTTAGAGTGGATACCATTGTTTTTCAGCCATTGCTTATTCAGTTCCTTTTTCTCCATCAGCGTCCATAATTTAGAAAAATCAATATATCCATTTTCACCGTAGTTGGCCATACCATCACTTCCTTTCTACATATATGATAATAGATTTTCCTCATTTCGTCAACGTCTATTTTTATGTACTATTTATACAAATAATCGTCCTTTGATATCGTCTATTTTTGTGTATTTTGATAATAGACTTTTAATCTATTATCGTGTATCATATAGACATAAAGAACAGCAAACACCCATAGAAAGAGAGGAAGTTAAAATGACGAAAAGAGAACTTAACGAACTTAAAAGAGAAGTAAAGAAAGTAACGGGAATGGCCCTGAAAGACATCGCAGAAATCAGCATGGTATCTGATGCAGAAATCGAATATGGTTACTACAAGACAAACTATGACAGAGTAACACATCATATGTCATATGCAACAATCAACAGATAACAAGTCAGCCGCCCGCCACGGAGGTCACGAGGGCAGAAAGGATGCAATATGAAAGCAATTATTTACAAATGGCACAGTGTCATGGATCACAGATGGGGATGGAGGCTTGACGAATTTCGTGACGGCTGGGAACATATCTATTCCACTCCATACTATGTGGAGATCCCGGACGAATTTGAACTTTGCGAATCAGTCTATGGATCAAAGATGTATTTCCGCAAAGGAGGGACTGTCGGATTTGAAGTCTGTGAAACCTCAAACCGTGAAAACTGCAAGCCTCTTCTGATTGGCGGAAGTCCCGTTGAAATCGTCAAACTGAAAGTTCTCGGGGAGGTCAAATAAGCGGCTGCGCAACCGACCAAAGCACACGCAACCGCTACCCACAAGAGGCAGTTATACTATACCATAACTGCCTCTCGATAACAAGGAGGTAGCTATGGAAGCTCAAAATCCTTTATATTCTGCCGTGCTTGACGCATGGTATGATAAACACCGGCTCCGCATCAAGGAGTCAACCGCATATAACTATTACAAAGCGATCCCGTCACTCAAAAAATACTTCTCCGGGGTACGCGTAAAGGAGATCACGCCGGAGATGGCATATGATTTTGTAAAGCACATCAGCGGTAAAGTTGGAGTCCGGACATCGGCTCGGTTATATTGCAAAGTCCTCAAAATGAGCCTGGACTTTGCTGTCGGATGCGGGTATATCCATTATAATCCGTGTAACGATATCGCTATGCCACGGCCAAAGCGGGCCGAAATCGATGTTTTTACCGTCGAGGAGGTATATGCTCTTTTGGATTCCAGCGGCCCGCAGTGGGTTAAGGACGGGATCATGATCGCGTTCCGTACCGGGATGCGTCCAGGCGAGATTTTTGTACTCAAATGGTCTGATATCAACCTGGATGTCGGCTACATATCTGTGCAACGCGCTTTGTCAAGAGCAAGCTCCCTGGTAAAAGAGACAAAGACACCTTCCGGGACGCGACGTATTGATATCGACAGTAAGCTGATATCATATCTCAACAGCATGCCGTCCCGAGAAAGCTCGCAGTATGTATTTCCTGCTCCGAAGGCCGGGCGGCATGAATATCGTGTGCCATGGAATTTGTCGAGCAAGTTAAAGGCCATGTGCCGAGAAGCTGGGGTACCGCAGAGAAATTTTTATAGCCTGCGCCACACCCATGCAACAATCCTGTTTGAGGCGGGCATCCATCCCAAAATTGTGCAAGAGCGACTCGGCCACAGCAGCATCCGCATAACACTTGACATTTACAGCCATGTAGCGCCGACAATCCAGCGCCAGGCGGTCGAAGAGTTAGAAAACATTTGACAAGAGCACCTTGGGGCGATCGGCTCCAGGGCGCTTTGCTGTTAATCAATCAGGCTGAGGATTGTACTTCATACCAGTTAAGTCATAGTTCTTCAACATGTATAAGAGAGTTTATGCTTTCATTTTTGTTCCAACATTTGTTGATAAAACTTCTGTCTTTCCACGCTATTTTTTATCCGATTCATTTCATCCAGATGCTCACCTGCCGAAATTTTTTCCATATCCTCCATGCTCCATCCACTCTGGTAGAGGGCCATCAGAAACTCAACCTTATCCGGTTCAGTGGCATTCTGATTGATATAGGAGGACATAAACCTCTGTCTTTCCTTTTGTTCTTTTCTTCTTTTCTTTTTTCTTATAGAGCGGATAGCTTTTTTCAGAAACACAAAAAACAATGTATCCTTTCCCTCCTCTGGCTTTTCATATACGATAACATTCGTTCCTGTCTGTTCCGGATCCTTCGCGCCTATTCCCAGGAGCATATTATTTTTTCTGTGCAGCTTCTCTGCTTCTTCCGTTTTCTCCTGAAGCATATCGGATTGTTTCTGCAGTTCTGCTTGAAGATTCAGTTTCTCACTTTCTGCCTCCGCGATCTGTTTTTGCAGATTGCCCGTTTCATTTTTCAGCATTTCATTTTCCTGCTGCAGTCTCTGAAGCTTTTCATTTCCCGCTTGTTCACCTGCAGAAGCAGATTCTTGCTTTTCTCGCTTGGACTGTTCAGATAACAAACAGACAATCTCCTGAATTTGCTTTTGATCCGCTTGCACCCGGGCGATCAAGTTCTTGTATTCTTTCGACAAACTTTGATACTCCGTGAAGAAAGAGCTGCCCCTAAAAAACTCTTTTTCCAACAGACTTCTGCGCAGCAGACACATCTCCTCTGCACTTTCCTTCTGTGCTAACATCTTTATTGTATTTAGATCATCCTGATCCAGGATACAGCCGATCAGATAAGCACGGGTATAGAAACTGATTTTTTTATCGACGAGAATCTGTATATACTCTTTCGGAATTTTCATCAACATGGCATCCTGGACCTGATGCTTCATTGGTTCGGGCATTGGTTCCGTATATTTTTTTATTTCCTCATCGCTGTACACCGTTTTTCTCACAGTACCACACCCTTTCTTTTCGTCTTGCTCTGGATTTTCTTGATAAGTTTCTGTTCGCTTTTGATCCGTTTGATCTGTTCTTTTACTTCTGTTTCCCTGGTCTGCGCCGCCTGTTCCTGATTCAACAAATCATGGATCGGATATTTTTCCTCGAGTTCATCCAATTCGTTTTCGTAGATTCCGATGTTGTCATCGTCTTTGTTCGCAGCTATGTAACGGGTCAGATAATTATACCTTGTTAATATTTTTTTGTGTGCAGCGTCCTCCTGATCAGCGACTGCAAGCTGCAGATCATAATAATCCTTCAGTTCATGCAGCTGTGCCTGTCTCTCTCCTAATTCTTCTTTGCTTTGGATGTTTTCACGGATCATATACTTTAAGCAGCGCAGATACTCTTCCGCTTGCCTGGAGCTGCCTGAGACTCCGCGTCCACCGGAAAATTTCCTTTGCGATTTCTTTATCTGCCAATAATAATACATGTATCTTTTCTGATAAGGTGTGAGGTACTCAGATCGCCGCATAGATCCGGAAAGGGTTGTCGTCCACTTTCTGATCGGCGGCACATAATAATTTGTCATCCCTGTTTCTGGCTGGAAGTCCTTATTCAAAATTCTTTTTTGAATTGCTTCAACAGTATAAGCTTTTCCTAAAGAATAATTTCGAAAACCTCGCGGCATTTTATCGTTTTTGAATGTAAGATATTCCGAGTTCCATTTCTGAGAGTAACCGCTGCGGATCTTGTATTTTCTTCCCATGATCTTCAGGAACTGCTGGTAATTCGCCGCACAAGCTATCGCATAATCGATATCATCTTTCAGAGTCCCTTCTTTTGATTTCACAAGCCATGCGCCGTAGTCCATTCCCTTTCTCTTCTCCTCGTATACCAATGCCTGTAACCCATACTTCTGAGTGATCGCATCTGTAACCGGCTGTACATACCGTAACCAGTCTCCATCCGCATAATGATATTTATGTCCGTCCACCATGCTCACACTGTTAAAAACAATATGCGCATGAAGATGCTCATGATCTGTATGCACTGCGAACACATACTGAAAATCGTTGCCGAGATATTTCTCGCAGAACTCCTGTGCAACATTGTAAACAGTGACCGCATCTGTCTCACCAGGCCGGAAGCTGATAACAAAATGATAGCATTGCCTGCCATCCAGCTTCTGGAAATCCTGTTTTGTCTCCATAAAGTTCTGATACACCTGTTCTGTTTTTGTTCCGGCACTTCCGCCGATCCAATAGTTTTCTGTTTTCTCCGGATCAAGAATGTACTTGATACAATCATACATTCCTCCATGTGGAGAACCATTTTTCCTCTCTTTAACATGCAGGAGTTTCGTCACTGCCATGGATTTTTCCCTCCTTTTCCCGGCGCTCTTTCAGGAGCTGTTCCAGCTTTTTTGAAAGTTCTTTCATCTGCGCTACATAATCCTGGAACCGCTGTTCTGTCTCTCTTGGATATGTACCGTAAGCAACATTTTTTTCAATCTGCTGCAAGATCCCATCCAGATTCCCGATCTGATTTTTGATTTTTTTCAGTTCTCTGTTGATATCACTCCATTCCATGACCTCAAAATTTTTCAATATCATCCTGCAATACTTGGCCGTGTCCTGATAGCCTTTTTCCAGTGCGCGCTGCTTCAGTCTCTCCTTTTCTGTTGCAGAAATCCGTATCACCAAACTGCAGGTAAGCTTTTCTGCCGTTGCCGCTTTCTTTCTTTTTCTCCCCACAGCAGCATCCTCCTATTCCTCAAAATCCCCTGTTTTTCCGCATATTGCAATACTCCAAATCCGGAGGCGGCCAATTTCCGAATTTGGAGTATCTGCCGTCGGAAAATACTCCTGATCTGGAGACCCTGCACTATCAGATGAGGAGTATCACCCTGTCTTCTTATATTCCAAATCCGGATATTTTCAAAATCGTTGGATTTCCGATTTCAAAAAGGCAGGAGTAAATTTCGATTCACCCCTTCCAGAAATACTCCAAATCCGGAGACCCTGTACTGTCAGATTAGGAGTATCCCTGTTTTTTCGGTACTCCAAATCCGGATATTTCCTATACCCGTAAAAAAATGTTAATAATTAGCAAGATACGCATTTTGCATTACAAAATGCACCTTGTTAGGGGACGCCCCTAAGACCCCCGATAGATAACAGATACCCATCATAAATACTCGTTTTCCAATCTTTCATGTCCTGCCGTCCTTTCTTTTTCTTTCAAAATCTTCGCAATCTCGCCCGCAAAAACCTTTGCGAACATTTCTGTTCTTTCATCCGCCACCAGCGTATTTTCATACGCCAGGATGGCAGCACAAACAAATTCTCTGCGGCTGGAAAATCCGTATGCCGCATAATTTTCTACTTTCTCAATCAGCTTTTCGTTTGTAATCGTCAGCTGAAGCTTCTTTTCTTCTGCCATTTTCTTCCCCTTCCTTTTTGATTTTTTACACTACATGTTTCTAAAAAGCCGCCTCTGTTTCTTCACTTTTATACCCTTCCATCTCCACATATGGTTCTTCAAGAGCTTCCTTTTCAATATCCGGACGTTCTGTGTCCACTGTCTCAGAAGACACATTTTTCATAAAATCAGCTTTCATACATTCAAGAATCTCGAGAAATTTTGGATCATTGACATCGACCATGCCCCAGCTGCTCTCGATCATTTCCCCGAGTGCCTTCTGCCGCTTATCCTTTTCCTCTTTATCTTTTTTAGCTTTTAATTCTTTCAGATGCTGGTTTTCCTTTTGAACTTTTTCCAGACGCTGCTTTGCTTTTGCTACGTCCATGTCGCTTTTTTTGATCTTTTCTTCCAGGTTCATACTCTTCATCCTTTCTCTTTTTTTGAATAGGCCGTGTCAAAGTCTGACACGGCCTTTCACAATATTACAACTTTGAATTACAATCTCCTGCCAACTTTCTTGTTCTTTTTCTGTATCTGCTGTTGCGGTTGGATCTCCTCTTTTTCTTCCGGAAGATACTTTTTTAGCCGCTGATCGATTCCTTCAATGTGTAGGCGATACAATGAAAACATTTTGTCCAGGCTTTTTTCCGGATGAAAATTTTCTTTTTCATCCAGTTGCCAACGCTTATACTCATTGCTGATATGGCTTTTTCTTTCATCTGTGATCGGGACTCCGAAGTGCGTCTGCAGCATGATACTGAAAGCGTCAGCTTCAAATTCTATCTGATGTATATTGCTGCTTTCTGATCTGCAATGCTGTGCCACTGCATGTCCCATTTCATGAGTGAGCGTTGACAACGCAGCTGTATCTTGGAGCGTATGCGCGATATGAATATCTCTTTTTTCTTCTCCTGGATGATAAAATCCATACAAAGATGCTCCCTGGATACCATATTGAACGTCTCCCGCTTTCGTCCCCTTAAGGTTTTCCGCTTCCATGATGACCGGTATTTTTAATACCTCTTCCATATACGCCCGGATCGCATCGATACAAATTTTATGTTTGTCGGATGGTATTCCCCGACTCAGTAGTTCAGGATATTTCTCCGGCGGAAAATTCGTTTGCGCAACATCAAAGGTTTTGCCTATCCTGTAGTGAAGTGCCGTTTTGGATGAAAGTTTTCCTTCTTTATAATCTCTGCGCTGCTGCTCAGACGCTTCGGCCAATGGAATATCTTTACCGTCCACTTCGAGTATGGTTGCCTGCACTGGTACATAAATAGACATGCCGTGCATCCCTTTCAGTACAGAATATCCTGCTTTTTTCCAGGCATCAAACGATTGGCAAAACGCCGCTCCTTGATTTTGCCGCTGAATCAACAATGTGTTGCGAAAGGAATATTGATAAGAAAATTTTTCAGAAAACTGAAAAAACTCAATAAGTGCATCCGGATTAATTGCCCAGGACTCTATTGCATCCTGGATCTCCTCTTCCATCCTTTTCTTTTCTTCTCTCGCTGCCTGTATGGCTGCTTTCTTGTCATAAGCCATGTCCATCCTCCCCAAGATAAACTGCATCCTCCATACGTTCGACAGTGGTTCCGATCGGGTGACTTCCAGGTTCTCCAAGAAGCAGGTAAACGTGATTTTTTTCGTCTAATACCAAATCTCCGCAGTCTGAAGACCCTATGACAAAATTGTCTTTACCGATCTTGAGATAGCGGAAGATCTGTCTTCGCATTTCCTCTCTGTTTTTGAAAAATACCTTTTTCCCCTCCAGATAACTGACTGCTTCTGTCAGTGACTCCACGGAATATTTATCAGATGTAACCGTCAGCTCCAGTAATACCTGTTCGCGCAAAAGCGGGGAACATCTTAAATCGCTTACAAATACCCCATATCTTTCAGCTGTATCATCCAAATAATTCGCCAATATATATACCTCCCTTTTACTCTCTTCCTGCACTGGCTTTAAGATTTTCCAGTGACATCCTAATCCTTCTCATAGTTTCTGCCGGCAATGTAAAGTACATTTTTATTTCTTCTTCGTCAAGTCCGTTCCTTACTCCAAATATGATTTCTTCCAGCTGATCATCCGTTAAACGGTCGGCATAACGCCCAATAAGATCAGAAATACTTCCTGTCAGATCCCATGTATCTGTGGCCGCATCGACGCTATTCTTTTCTTTCTGGCTTTTGGCAGCTTGCTGCTCAATCCGCTGCAGCATCTGTTCTTCAATTCGCTTGTTCCTTGCTTTTTCCAGCTCCTGCACGAGCAGCTGTCCGGCATCCGGTGCATCTGGTTTCGGGAACTGGATCGCGCAAAACTCTTCTTCCGTCAATTCAAATACCATATTTGCAGAATCGGCTTTTGAAGATCTGTCGAGAAATTTCTCCTGCATTTGCTCTGACGCAAAAATAATATTAGGTCTTGAACTGCTCAGTGTCTCCAGACTTCCATTCTGCCGTAGCCTGACAGAAACCGGATGCTCATACGCTCCAAGTTCCATTGCCCTTTTATAATTTGCATCTTCAAACGGCCGGTACTTTGTGTCTATGATCGGTTGACGGCCTTCCAGAAAGATCAGGCACTTATTCTTGGGCAAACGTCCTACCTCTTCCGGAGACATCAATGCCCGCTGCATCCGATCATAATTTACGCTTCCACCACCATTGGTACTGTAGCTTAATCCATCAGACATTTTATCTATCGTTGCATTACCGGTCAGTTCGCTGATAAATTTTTGTGTGCTTAAGGCTCCTCTGCCCGCGCCCAGAAAAAGAAATGTTGAACACGCGTCCATGAGAATATCCCAGGAATCATTTTTGTAGATTGTTTTTATCTGGCTGATAGACTGCAGAAATATGATTGCAGAAATATTCCGGCTCCTAAGCGTCGTGATCAGATTTTCAAAACGTTCCGGCCTTACGCCGTTCGCGAATTCATCCATCCATGCTTCTACGCGTATTGGCAATGGACCTTTGCACTCAAAGTCTGCCACATGGATAAGTACATCAAAGAGCTGCTGATACAGCATATTTACAATGAAATGATAGCTGGGATTGTTTTCGTCCAATACGAGGAACAATGCTGTTTTTGTTTTTCCATCGTCTTCTTGTCCCATTCCCAACTCCCGCAGGTTCATATCGTCCGCTTCAAATATTCTGCGGACAGCAGGACTCTGGAAAAATTTAAGTTTTGCATTCAAGATCAGCACGATAGAATTTACTGTTTCCGAAGCACCGTCTTTCAGCTTTCGGTAATCCCGGACAGCCGGACACGCTGGTCCGGTTTGCTCTTCCAGCGCATCGATCAATTTTGTCAGTTTCGTATAGCCCTCCTCTGCCTTGCCCCCATTTAGTTTTTTTGCTTCTGGCTGGGACTCCAGCAACGTAAGTTCCAGAAGCTGATTCATAGTCGCTGTTTCGAACTCCGCTTTCCAGTCGATCCGTGCTCTCTGAAATAGCTGAAACTTCTCTTTCGCCGGTATTGCCCAAACAAAATAGAATAAAGACTGAAGATAAAGCGCACAGCCGTCATCCCAAAAAGGATCGCTCTTAACTGCATCTGGCGGCTCAACAGATTTAAAGATATTCATGATCAATCTCGGGATGTCGTCTTCTTCCCTGATATAAACAAAGGGGTTATATCTATCCGACTTTGAAAAATCCTTAAGATTCAACACCCTGATCTGATACCCGATGCTTTTAAGATAATTTCCATATTTGGCTAATAGCTCCCCTTTGATATCCAATAAGATGTACGATGCTCCGCCTAACAATAGATTTGGCGTCACTACGAACATGGATTTTCCAGTGCCGGGCGCTCCGACAACGATCGCATTATTGTTCGATAGTCTGTTCACTTCTACACTTAAATGTTTTGACAGAATCCTATTCCTTTGCGGTACTTTCGCATTGCACAGCTCCTTGTTTACTTTTTCTACATCTCCAAATTGACTGCTGCCATGCTCTACATCTGAATGTGTATTCCTGTTGTGCTGCAGATACCAGGCAACAAAAAACACCCAGCCGATCAGCACAACCCCCAGGACCGTCACCGTATTTTCGTTCCAATAATTTTTCAAAGGATGCGAAAAAATATCTAATAACAAATACTGATAGTTCTGCGCAGACAGGTTGGGATATCCAAACAATCCAGCAAGGTAATACCCCAGAGTCAAAGAAACCACCAGCAAAATGATAAACATTTTCACCGGCGGTTTCTTTTTCGTGATCATAGCTTCAGACTGGGTTTCTTAGATTCTTTTCCCAGCCGGATATTTTTCGACAGATCTCTACTGACTGGAGCATAATGTTCCGATAACTCTCTTCCTGTCATCGTTTCCTTTCTTTCCGGTAATCCTTGACGGTTCATTTGATAAAGCGGATATTCTTTATCGTCACTGATAGCGGCGACAAAAGTTTTTCCTGCATCTGCAGTTTTAGTATCATGCAGGAAAATATAATCATCCGTTCCAGGCACACGCGTAAAAATCATGTCTTCCTGCTTGTCCTGGATCAGACTTTCATTAATCGTAACCATGTGCTGCCCTGGCTGCAGCTCTTCTTCCGTAGCCAGGGCCTCTTCAAAAGTCTCCGTCTTCATATCAGCAGCAGCCTGCCATTTGGGACTTTCCATTTCCTTTTTTAATCCTGGTTCCGCCGTATTGATATATTCCTGTTCCGTCAGCTTTCCACTCTGAAAATATTCATCTTCTGAGATTGTCGTGATATCTCCCAGGGATGGATTCTTTTCCTTTTCGTCCTCATAAACTTCAAGGAACACTCTGATACTATTGTTAAACTTCTGCAGATCTACATTGGCAACCGCAAGCTGCAGATTATAGTCGCCATATTTCAGATCCGGAAGGACGGCAAAATTTACATGCCGCTCTTCCAGAATACCCAAAAGTGTTGTTAGCTTTTCCGGATCCGAGCGATACTCGCCAATGGATATTCCTTTGATCTGATACTGGCCGGATGTTACCGCACGCAGCTCCGTGAAATCCATAACGCCTCCCTGCATCAGCTCTGCGGACACAAAACTTTCGTAGATCCCCTGCCATTTTCCGATATCTTTGTCAATGACGGCGATCTGCCGCATACCGTCACTCATATCAAGATCCGGCAAAACATAGTAGGTAACGCCAGCTTCGTATAAACGGGTACAGAACTCATTGATCTTTTCACTGTCCTGCGTTGGCAAATTAGCGATTGTATAATTTCCCTCACTCGCCTGAAAAAATTCCTTAAACGACCGGAAATCCGACTCACTGATCCGCTTATCCAGCTTTAATTTGGTCAGGTATTGAAGAAGCACTAAAGGGTTCATTTTCGATCCAGCAAGCTTTTTTCCCAAAGCAGCTCCAGCATGGATTGCACCTTTAAGGATCATCATTTCCGTATTGATGATGATGCCTAAGTCTCCTGTACCATCTTCATAAGCCATAGTTATCCCTCCTAACTTTCAAACAAATATTCAAAAAAAGAAGACAGTATGATGTCTCACGCTGTCTTCTTTCATCTACTTTTATAATCTTGGCTTTCTCGGTTTCGGCTTTGGCGGCAGATCTTCCAAATCCTCTATTTTCTGAACCTTGGCTTTGTTCATGTATTGCAAAACACTCTCCCGACAGGATTCTACTGCCGCTTTACAATCTTCAATATCTTCCTGGTCAATAACAATGCTTTCTTCTCCTGGATATCGTGTTGAGAAATAGTATCCATCAATCAGCTGTACCTGACCTTTATTAATAGCGAAATCTTCCAAATGGTTCTTCGCATATTTTATCAGTTTTGCAAGACTGTGTGTTCGCAAAATGCTGCTTTTCTCCTGTAACTCCTGCTCACTGTTTACATCGGCATATTCTGTTATGACATGCTTCAAGTATTTTTCGCATATACCCTGAGCAATAGCCGCCATTTGATTGGCAACCATTCCATTGTTATACGCTGCAGAAAAAAACTCATAATCATTTTCTGCAAAGTCAAAATATGTTTCCAAGTGGTTTACCATAGCTTTTTTCCCTCCCTTCGTATGTTCTGATAATATGGGATATTACTCTCTCTCCAGGCGTTCCCATGCAGGACCTTTAAGTCTATATTCTTCTGTGATACCTCCGCTTTCAGGCGTATGATCTCTTTTTTAAGATCAGGGGCATCATCGTCCAAAGTAAGCAGCAGATCTATATCACTATCCCACTTCTGTGTTCCCCGGGCAAAACTTCCGTACAGGATAAGTTCATTAACATACGGTGCCAGCAAAGAAACGCTGATCATTTCCATCGCCCAGCGCAACGCCTGTTTGTGATGGCTTTCTTTCTTTGTATTTTCCATGACTTATTTTACCTCGCATACAAAAGTTTTCCATGTTCAACATGATTCCGGTATTGCACAGTGGTCTAAAATCGTTACCATCTTCCTCAATATCTTCCTGCCACCATGGTATCATAGTTTATCCCTTTTTCCAACCATTTAAATTTTTGACATGATTGATTTCTTCCGCTTGTACGGAGAATGCTCTACAGGCGCCTCTGAATCAGGCTGTTCGATCTTCTCATTTCTCTCGGACTCAATAGCTACATTACGTTCTTTTAACTGTTCCTGGTACTGTTCGACAAATTCCTGTGCTTCTCCCGGATTGATATCCTTCAGCCGCTGTATCTGCTTTTCCAGCACTTCTGCCGTTTCCATCAATATCAGGATATTTTCTCTCATTTCCTGTAATAATTCTTCCATATAGGCTGCCTCTTTCTCAAATTACACACTCAACGATAATTTCTTTTTCTCTGCTCTTTCTTTACGGCAGGATTCACCAAAAATTCCTTCAATTCTTTCTCTGTGCGGACGTCATATAACTTCTTACTGGATCGATCATAGTATCCTATCGCATCCGATAATCTTTCTTCTGGCTCTACCTGAGTTCCATTGATTTCGCACACGATGTTCCGCAGATCCTCTACGGATATATTTCCATCATTCTGAAGACATAACACTTCATGGACTGATGAGGGCAAAACAAAATAATCACCATTAAACCTCTTACCGACCATTTCCAGCACTTCTGGCCGCATCAATTCTGCTGCACCGTTGAGATATGTCTGATTGGTGAGCAGATATAAGTCGATTCCTGCGTTTTCTGGCATGCCACTCGGAATGCCAAATTTCTCTTCTAATACCCGCCAAAACGGCTGAAAAATTGGATCCGGAATATTTTTGATTGCGTTTTCCCGCAGCGTCTCTTTTGAAATTCCCCAAGCAACCAATATTTCGTTGGTGATACGCATTTTCATGTGATCGTTCAACTGCATGGTATAGGAAGCAATGCAGTCAGGTTGTTCATAAGTATACACATACTTCTTCAAAAACGTAGGATCCTGGTCCTTGCTCAAAAGTTCAGGCTGGATCATTGCTGCACATCCCCCGTAATCCTTGAATAACATTAGATTTTTTATCGGCCGATCCATCTGCTGATGCAGACGAACAATATCATCTGCAGCACTCCATAAAACATGGCTTCCTGTCCATTGTCCACTCTTGTATTTCTGAAAAGCATCATCCAGATACACAACGGGCGCAATGCTTTCTCCCGGCAGCATAACTGTGATTCCTGTCCGGACATTTCCCGGCTTATAGATCTTATCAACCGTAATCCGTGCTTTCTGAAATGTTTCGGGAAGGTATTCTTTTATTTTTCCTGCAACCATCTCATAAAACGCATCTTTTGTGAAGCTCGATTCCATACTTTTCTTTCTCCTTCCTTCTTTTTACTATTTTCTCCTGATAGCTGAGAAATCTTTTAAGAGTTCTCTGATCCATAGAAATTTTTACCATACGTCTCTCCTTTCTCGGCAATATAGCCGTTTAATCCTTCGATATCTTGTCGGTAGTCCAAGATCACTTCCTGCACCCAGTCTCCGTCTATACAGCTCCCCTCCAGACTGTAATCTGTGATCAGATACTCTCCGATAGTAAATACACAATTTTTTATCACCTCCACAGATGCCGGAAGCGTCAGCCAACCTCCTATCAACTCCTCCTGCGCATAAGCATCCGCATTACAAATAAAAACGTGCAGCACAGGAGATTTATGCTCCCCTTGCTTTCCCATGCTTAACCTCTTATTCTGGTATCCCTGCGTCTCCTTCTTCTGTGTCTTGTATAACCTCTGCCCGGGTCATATCGGTCTTTTCAAACATCCAGCTGATGGTCCGCTTATAATATGTTGCAAGTACAACTGTTTCCTCTTCATCATCCAGTACAAGATAGAAACTTTCGTGATTATCCTGGTAAGTGCCATACGCAAGGTATTCGCCCTGATGCGCTTCGATACCCTGATCCTCGCACCAAAGACCAAGTTCCTGCGGTAAGGTATACGAGTATGTCTGTGTGCTGCTCAATATATCCTGGCAGATAACGTCGATCGTATTGTTTTCGTCCTTCAGAACCGGGATGCTTTTCTCCGTGACCTTCTTCTGCTTTTCCTCTGACAGGTAAGGCCAGTTTGCCGGGTTAGATATCGGAACATAGCTTCGTCCATCCTTTTCCTTTCCCAATGGATATAGCTCTTCGTTTTCCAGATCGTTTTTTACCGTGTCAGACTTTGACACGGTCTCAGCTGTTTCCTCCTGTTCTTTTCCAACGTTATCCAAATATTCAAGTGTCTGATGCAATGCTGCCTGAATCGCACGCTCTGTTGTGGCATTCTCAATGTTCTCCTTCGCCTGCTCAATATAATTTTCGCATTCCCCTTGAGCATCTTCAGATAATCTATCATATGCGCTCTGGATCTCCTGCAAGGCTTCGTCTTTTTGTTCTGTGAGATCGATGCTGGATGATACTGTGCTGCTCACAGGTTCCGATTTGCGATTTTTGCACAGATAGACGGCAATGATACTGCCTGAAACGCCAATGACAATACAAAGCAAGATTATAATCTTTTTTCTCATATGTCATATCCTCCTCTTTTCCTGTCAATTATTGCGGTCTTGCGTAAAGCGGCTCTGTGAGGTTTGACGGACGGAACGGATCTCTCACAACACCCCTGGATTCGTTTGCGGCATGTACCATTTCATCGTTGCCAATGTAAATCGCAACATGGCTGATATTACGGTATCTTCCGTTTGTGCCATAGCTGTAAAATATAATGTCTCCCGGCTGCAGTTCCTCCCGGGTTACAGTCATGCCGTGCTCTACCAGATATTGAGCCTCGTCCGCTGCCGTTTTTCCATTCAGGTAGGTGATACCCGCCTCTGCATAGCATCGATATACCAGCGAGGAACAATCATACCATCCCTCGTCATCCCTATGTGCCTGGGAATACCCGCAGCCAACTTTTGAGACAGCGATCTGCGCTACCAGGTTTCCAACCTCGCTGCCTCCTGCGATCCGCTTCCAGGACCAGTCGATCGATCCTGCCGCATTGGAGGATGGCTCATAAACGTCGAGAACACCATCCAATAGCGCAAGACAATCCAGTTTTTCCAGGCGCCACCGCTGGATATGCGGACGGCGCGCTATCATGGCATTATAAGCTCTCTCGATGATCTCTCTTTCTGTAGATGTTGCCGTTGTGCCGTCAAAATACCGTCTCAGACTGGCAACATATTTCCCGTCCCGGTTTCCGAAGCTCAGGATACATCCCTTCAATGCGTCCGAACAGTTGACGAAATCATAACCGTAATGATCCGTCATTGCCTGCAGCAGCGGCATCAATGTCTGAGTATATACATACTCACATTGGGCAGCCTCAAAGACTTCCATATCCGTTGCACAGACGGTATGCCATGCCTGGTAAAAGTCATCATTAGACTTTAACTCTGTTGTCATACCAAGAAAAGGCTGGAACGGTGCATAAAAGGTTGCGTCCCTTGCATAACACCAGGACACAAACGGCCCCAGCTCATAACGGTTATCAAACTGGAACTCACCACAGGCGTTGCCTCCATCTCCGCCAGTCTGATCCGGATTTCCGCCCGACTCATATTTAGCCGCAAGATAACATGCCGCGTCATATTGCGCGGATAAGCCAGTTCCCTGCGATGTACTGCTGCCTGATAAGAAGACACAAAGGATGATGATTAACAGTAGGATAGGAAAGATAGGAAGCGCAAAAAGAAGTGTGATAAACAGATTTCCTGCTTTCTTCGAAGTTTCCTGGACTTCGTTTTGTGCATATGCTAGGATTTCTTTCTCGTTCGCCTGAAATTGCCGTTCCTGGTTTTTCTTTCCAAATCCTTCCTCTTTTATCTTTTGCCCTACTTGATATACAGCTTGGACAAAAGACAATGCTCCCGGCCGCTCAGATGCCACATTTCTCGCTGATTTTCCGGTTTTTGCCGCAGTTTCTGCCGTCCTCTTAGCTGCTGAAGAAGTACCTGTTCCTTTTATCCTGCTGTTCGCCGTCTTTTTTCCTGCATTCTTTGCTGTTGTACTGCGGGGGTGATCCGTCGTGCTCTTTCCTGTTTCCTGATACACCTGTGCTGCTCTGGATGGCGGAATCTGATGGACTTCTTCTGTTCCTACGTTTCTTCCCACGTTTTCTTTGTGTCCTGTGTCAGAATTTGACACCACTCTCTCGTTTGACAAATGCTCGGATGGATTCCTCATTTCCGGACGTTCTTCTGACTCATTTCTCACAAGAGTGTTCGCTGTCTTTCGCCCGTATGATTTTCTTGTATCCCCGCCAGACATCCATCTTTCTTTGCTGTGTCGAAGATACTGCTCTGCACTTACTCCCGGACTCCTTGTTTCCTGCACACGCACACCTTCTGCATTTGATCTTTCTGCATACGTCTCTTTAGCTCCTGACGGATCCTGTTGGCGAGTACCGCCGACTGTGCTTCTCTTTCTGTTCTGCCCATCATTAACCGTATCAACTTTTGTTACTTCTCTGCCTGCAGTTGTCTTTTCCGGATTCTTTTTCGCTTCTGACTTTGCCCTTGAAACATACGCAAGCATTTCGAAAACACTTTCATCCAAATACGGATTTTTAGCGTCTTCCTCTTCTGACGATAATTCCCTGGCAGCATTTCCCATCGTCTGGATAGTCCCCGCCGTCTTCCACAGTTTCTCTCCCCATCCCCTCCCACCCTGGCGTCCCTCTTTGCCTTTTGGCTTGCCAGGGTCCCTTTTTGACGCAAAATACTGCGCAGCTCTTTGTGCCTGCGCAGTATCCTGAAAGTCCTGATCCAAGTCTTCTTTGTTTGCCATCATTTTCTCCTGTAACTCTTATTCTCATCTTCCTCAAGCAGTCCCATCCGGCACAGCTGTTCCAGCAAGATCTCCACCGTCTTTAAATCCAGACCAGTCAACACGGCAGCCTCATAAGCATGCAGCTCTTCCTCGCAGGATTCAGCATCCTCCACACACTGCAGCAGTCTCTGTTCCTCATCTGACAGTATCTCTTCTTCTCCTGTACTTTGTGTGTCTTGTGACTGTTTGGGAGCCTCCGGAACAACTTCCGGAATAGCTGTATGTTCCGGAAGCTCATACGAAGTTCGCCGCTGCGCTTCTTCGTGGAAATTTGTTGTATAGAATTTATACAGTGGATTGTCCTTACTGATCTTGGAATCACATTGCAGAATCTTATCTCCCCAGACGATCAGACACTGACCAGGCTCCGGGTCCGCCAACGCGTGGAACTCCTGATCCGACATTTCCAGGATTTCGGACAGCTGATTTCTGTCGTCTCCTCCCTGATCCAGAAAAACCTTAAAATCAGAGTTTGACACGATCTCCAGGATCTTGTCATTGGCCATCGCTGCAGATACATTCTGCAGGCAGATCGTACAGATGCCACCGAATTTTCGATAGGTGAGATACGCCTTGTTTAGCTCATTGCAAGAACTTTCGTGCTTGCATATGTACTGCGCCTCATCAACGATCACATGAGTTGCCCGCTGCAGCTCTACGTTATAGTTGATACGCTGCGACAGGATGTGCATGACCGTGATCATGATCGTTTCCAACATTGGCTCCGGTACGTTTTTCATTCCATACACTTTTAATCGGTTGTCCTCTGTAATGGTACTTTGACCAGACAATGTACGATATCCATGGCTGATATGTGCTTCCAAAGCACCGTACAGATCGCGGGTTTCCGGCTCCGGCTGCTGCTTCAGACAATCTGCCAGATCCTCCAGAACCGGCGACACCGGATGACGTTTGCCAAACGCATCTTTATAAACCTTGTCTACACAGCGGTAGATCAAAGACTTATGAAAAGAGTTTGGTACAAGTCCGATCATGATCGAATAGAAGAACGCTTCCAGAAATTCCATTTGTTCACTTACAAACAACTGGCGTTCCTGTGCGTTGTCTGACTTCAGCAGCTTTTCCGGTATTTCCAGAGGGTTCAGACAAAAATCAGAGGCAAACAGATCGTAAAAATTTCCGCCGAATTGTTTGGTAATGCTCTGCATCTCATTCTGCGGATCAATGATAAAAATATCATCGTCTGAACAGATCAGAGTCTGTCCTATCTCTGTCAGCTTCAGCAGCATACTTTTCCCGCTGCCGGAATGTCCAAAGATCACCCCGTTTCCGTTTTTCAGCGTCTTCCGGTCGCCCATGATCGGATTCCCCGATTTTTTATTGATGCCATAGTATTTTCCCCCTGGCTGGATCAGATCCCAGGCGTAGAACGGCTGGAACGCAGCATAGGATGTTGTCAGAAGCGGACGCATCTGCTTTACCCGCCTTGCACCTATGGGCAGCAAGGTATTGAGCGCCTGCAGCTGCTGATCGTAATATGTCGTCAGCTGGATACCAAGACCCGCGCACCGGATCCTGACTTCCTCTGTGTTCGCCTTCAGTTCTTCCCGGCTATTCGCGCGGACCATAATCAAGATACCAACGTAAAATCCATTTTCATCGTTCTCGTCGATTTGTTCCAGGTACGATTCGATCTCCTTTTTCTTTTTTCGCTTTAGAAATGATGGCATCGCAGAAAAATTACCATTTCGCGAATTCGCTTCTAATTCCTGGCTGATCTGCATATCGTTATTGGTGTTGGAGTTTGTAAGCTTTTGCTTTAATACTCGCCGGGGAATACAGGCATTATCAAATGTTACACAAGTATAAAAAGGAAAATCTGTCAGCTCATGGACAGTCTTCTCCTCATTCAGCGAACTTGGAAGATAAGACGCATACAAGATCCGCATATATTCTTCCGGAAATTCCAGATAGCTTTTATGGTTGTGGATAGATACCGGTAGAATATCATTTTTCCAGTTTCTCCTTGTACGCTCCATTTCTTCCCAGTTGTACTTCCAGTCATCATCCGTATAGAAAAAACTCCTGAGACACTGAAACCGTTCCACCGCCTGCAGCGGCTCCAGCTGTGTACCCATCGACTCAAAGATCTGAAAGATGGACGCCTCAAGGATCCGGAACCAGTTTTCCGCCTCCTCGTAGCTTTTTCGTGTACAGGTGACAGTCAGGAAATATCTCTTCCGGATATTCTCCCTGCTCTTTTTAAGTCCTTCCTTGATAAGCCGGTTATTGTCTTTTGCCAGTTCCGGATATCTGCTGCTCTTTGCCATCTGCAGAAAGCTTTCTTCGTATTTTTCTGCATCCCTTGGTTCTGATACTATTGTGAGCTTAAAGTCTACTGTCATGGAGTTTAAAAATTTACACCATAACCGGCAGACCTCATTCTGTTTTTTCTTGTCCTGATCCACAAAATTAACGTCTGCAAATTCGTAAACACGGTCAAACTTTCTTGGTCTGTCGCCTTTATCGCTGTTTTTCTCAACCTCAAAAGTTCCATTCTGGTGAACCGACGCTATATCAAGCGCCTCCTGTACACTCCTGGGTGTTTGATATACCGGCTCCGTTAATTTCTTACACCTGACAAATTCCTCATTGCTGGTCAAAAAACTCATTCTTTCCTATCCTCCAATGCTGCAAATACTTCCTCATAAAGCGCTTTTTCTTCATCGTATTCCCGGCATTCCCATAAGAGCAGTTCCGTATCTTTTCTTTTGCGGACCGCCTGATAATACTCCATAACATTCAGATCACTGGACGATCTCCAGAACCCGAAAAAAACAATCCCTCCGGCTGGTACCATTCCTGCCAGAAAAGAGAGATAAAGATTAAAATGCAGAAGAAAATAACCGCAAAAGCAGAACACAGACAGCAGAGCTACCGCTCCTCCTAATGCAAGCAGCTCTTTCATGGAAAAGCCTTTTGCCATGCTGTCCTTGTATGCTTTTTCAAAATCCTCGTTAATCTGTATCAATGTCTGTCCTCCTTAAAAACCAAACGCCCGACGGATCATTGCATCGACCGATTTTACTCCTCCTACTACCACAAGTATGCTTAACGTACATTGCAGGCCGCCCCATACCTGAGGACCTAACAGGTCCCAGATTCCGCCCTCCGGAAGCTCAGGGAAAAATCCCTGCGCGTTGATCAGAGCGGTACCCAACCGGAGCATCAGCACCATACCAGCCAGTTCGCCCAGAGCGCACAGAAAAGTTTTTATCCACGCATAAGCGCTATGGCTCATCCCCTGCGTACCTAATATCGTAGACATTGCCAGCGGCGATGTCGCAATATAGAAAAAAATCTTGAAAAAAACACCATAGGCCGTCCACAGGATCACAATGACTCCGCCAATCGCGACAATGATAAATAAAAATCCCATTGCAAACCCAAGAAAACCTCCCTGCACCGTGATCTCCCAATCTTCGAGACCTGGAATCGTCAGCTGCAGGCTCGCGCTTCCAGAAGGAGCGACGATCCCCAATAAGTCCTGTTCCATCCCGATGATCAGCACCAGGATGGATTTCAGGTTCAGCATGACAACATTTCCGATGACCAGCTTAAGGATCATCACAAATGCACTTTCAAGCGTTGTATTGTGTCTGATATCTGCAGTCTCTTTGACGAAGTTGATCATAAAAAGGATCGTCATAAGTGCGGCTCCCACAATCTCAAACAGCTGGAAAACACCATCTGCAGTATCCCATAAAGTACCGCCAGCAAGGATCTGCGGGTTCGTCTGTAAGATATCCCAGGCAAATCCGATCAGGGCATTCCAGATAAAAAGACCCCACTGAAACAGCAGTGAGCCATTCAGCAGATCTAAAATAAAATCAACAATAGCATCAAACATAACTCTCCCTTTTCATCAACATTTATCCGATCATCGCTGTCGCGATGGTCGGCGCTACAAGCATGACCAGTCCGCCGCCCACACGCTGCAGTGCACGGGTTGTTGCTCCGCCCTCCTGCTGTTGCATCGAATTGC
The DNA here is from genome assembly GCA_017887445.1 of Fusicatenibacter sp. Taxonomy (GTDB): domain Bacteria; phylum Bacillota; class Clostridia; order Lachnospirales; family Lachnospiraceae; genus Fusicatenibacter. The sequence goes on along the minus strand of JAGHIA010000028.1, from coordinate 13,288 downwards.
CGAATTCAAACGCGCCCCATACAAGGATAACCGCGCCAATCGCCTGAATGACTGCCGCCACCAGATCATAAAAGACATCAAATTTTCCTGTGATGGCGGCTGTCGCATCGGTAGCAAACACGGGACAGGTATACAAGAACATTGTCCAGGCCATCATCGCCATTCCAAAACTCTTTTTTGCGATCTGGGAAATACTTGTTTTTCTTTTTGCATGGGATTTACCCACAAAAAAAGCAGCTGCTTTTGCCGCTGCTCCAGTCATGTATTTAAGTTTCTGTTTCCATCTTTTCATTGCTTCCGTCTCCCTTCGTAATCTATCTCAATCATCGTTGCGTTTATGAAATTTCCCAATCAAGAACGCGATAATGCAGACGATGATCGCCGCCACAGGGATCGCGATATTCACAAAGCCAACTTCCCCGATCAGCATGGATGGCGTCGCCGCGGCTGCGGGGATGCACCCGATAGAAAAAGCGGCTGTCCCTGCCGCTGCTCCAGTCATAAATTTAAGTTTCTGTTTCCATTTTTTCATTGCTCTTGTCCCCTTTCTTTATTTTCTGATAATGAACGGTCAGACTAGTCATATAAGAATTTTCCAGACTGACCTCCGAATACAAATGGCCCACAACTGTGAGCCACATCCCTTTTGTGATATGGTGTTTGGCGTACCATGCACGGTTGCCAAAGGCCGTACAAAGGATATGATCATATCCATGCTGCGGTCTTGGTACTTCCAGCACATACCGGCAGATCGATGTCAGTTTGCATCTACGGTCTCTAAACTGTCGTACTTTACCAATCCGGACGACCCTGCCGTCAAAGGTACAGACATTCCTGCATTCCATCCTTTGCTTTTTCCCTTCTATCATCGTTTCGTCTCAATCCTGCGGTATCTGACCACTTCCATCTGTATCAGATCCTGCTTTAATTTGTCTGCTTCCATCCCTTCCAGCAGGTAATCCAGAGCAGTCTCAACATCTTTATATCTGCTCTGCGTCAGATACTGTTTTGCGCGGTCTATGTTTTCTTGCCAGCCTCCCTGCCACGTCTCCTGCAGCAGCCATATCGTATCTTTTAATCCCGTACACTGCTGATAGGCTTCTATGATCCTTTGTTTGTACGCCTCACAGTCTAATTCCGATGCTGCCCCTACCCCAACACGCAGCCGTCTATTGGCCGCAGGATGCAGAAAAGTTTTTTGGGGTTCATCCAGTTCTGCTGCTTCCTCTTTCTTTTTACGTCGGAAAACAAACTTCTTTTCTTTGACCATTTTGTCTGTGTCTTTCCTGCTTTTTTGTTCCGTTCCTTTCTTCCCAGTCCGCTCTTTCACAAGAAAAACGATAGCAGCAACGATAAAACCTACGGCCGCAATCCCGGCGATCAACGAGACAAGATAATAAGGATTCTGTGCGATCATATCCATCCCTGCCTCCTATTCCGCCGCGATACACTGCGCGGCTTCCATAGCCTCTTGCAGCAGTTCAACACAAGTGGTCTGCGGCAAAAACGGACAGCTCAACACCGCTTCTGACCGGTCACTGTCGTAGCAAAATTTGTAATTGTAACGCATATTCAACCGGTAAATAGTGTTCTTTAATTGTTCTGTTTCTTCTCTTGCCACGCAAAGGTCGAAAAATGGTACTTTCTTAAAAACAAAACGGAAATGGACATCCCCGCGCAGGGATGTAACAATATCACCGTCATCCGCATGCAGGATATAGACATTGGAAAAGTCTCCCTGCGTCTTCAGATAGTTTTCCATCCTTTCCGGGACCAATACTTCGTCTGTTTTCTCGGACTGTACCGACTGACTTTCTTGGGTTTTTTTGAGTTCACTGGTCAGGAAAAGGATCTTCTTCAGCTGCTCGCCCTTTTCATTCCGGAGTTTTTTTACTTCTTCCTCCATGGCTTCTATGGCCGCCTGATGTGCTTTCCTGGCTTCTTCATCCTGTGGTTCTCCCGCTTGTTCCAGCTGCTGTCTCAGCGTCTGATTTTCAGCTAAAGTCTGTTCCAGCTGTTCTTTTCTTTTTGCCAGCTCTTCTTCCAGCTGCGCCGTGTCAGTTTCTGACACGCCAAAGGATAAAGCCATCTTCATGGCACGGACTTCTCCCCGTTCCCGGTCCAACGCCAGTTTCTGATTCCGCATCTCGTTCAATTCGATCTGCTTTTTCGCTTCTGCTGCCGCGATGTTTTCCTGTAGCTTCTGATATTCCTCCGCTATCTTTGTCTTGTGTTCTTCCTCTCTTTTTGCAAGATCCTGTTCCTGTCGCTTTAAATCCTCTGTCTGTACCGTCAGACTTTCCTTGATCTGCTTCAGCTTTTCGTCCAATTCATTCAGCTGTGCTTCCTTTGCTTCCTGACGCTGTTTCTGTCCCTCCAGAGATCTCATCGCTTTTTCCAGACTTTCTTCCCGCTGCTGGTACTGAGTGTTCAGCTGATCATATTCTTTTTCGCGGTCTTCATAGATCTGGTTCATACGCTGCAGTAACTCCGAAGTCAAAAACATATTGTTCGGTTCTTCTTTCATGTTGTAAAAATCCTCTCTTTAATAATAAATGCAACTACCATACCACTGCCCAGGACTAAGATCGTAAAAAATAAGACAGACCTGTCATCACCGGTCTGTACCGGCTGTACGGCTGTCTTTTCTCCCGATTCCGCCTGTTCTGTGTCAGATTCCGACACCACGTTCTCGGGCATATCCTCTTCTTCCTCTCGACTTTCAGGAACTTCTTCCTCTTCTTCCAATCCTTCTGTAAAATCTTGAAGGGATTCCGACACCGATCCAGCTGCAGGCTCCTTCCGCATGTGGTTCTGCTGTATCTGCTGTCCCAATAAGATCACACCCAGAGAAAGCAAAGTACAAATACCTGCGATTAAAAACAGCTTTTTACTCATTGCTTTCCTCCTCTGGCATCCACTGATCTGTAACAACACACTGAACAACAAACCGGTCTTGGGCAGATCCCGAGTCTACACAGGTAGATAACGTAAAGACCTGCTCTGTGCCAGACGGCATAATCCCGCAGTCGTAAAGCGCATGGGACGAGGATGTACCGATCCATTGCCGGTAACTGTCCGTATCTGTCTGATAACCGATGGTATACACATCACTGTTGTACTTCGTGCGATATGCCGCATAGACGGTGCAAGTAAACGATCTTTCCGGGGTGTAAATGTAAACAAAGGGGTATTGGTCACGGAAGCTTTTTTCAGCGTAATTGGACAGTTCCCCGAACATCCGGCCGGAACGCATATTATGGCCGTAGATGATCGTATGCGCATCCTCCAACGTATCCGAAGTCTCCGCAGGGACAAATATCGCTCCCAGGGCATTGCTGCTTCTTCGGAAACTGTGGGTCAGATAGAAGCTGTTGTCCGATCCTTTGCAGATTGGATAGTCGATCTGTGTCCCCGGCACAAAGATCCACCCGACAATGTCCGGATTTATCTCCTGCAACCCTTCAAAATCGATGACTCGGTACATTGGCGTATTTCCTTTTTCTGCATCCGTGTCAGAATCTGACACCGGATCATCGCCGCTGTCCTCAGAAGGCTGCTCAGGCTCCTTTACATACCCGCTGATCAGGTCTGCTTGCTCCTGGTGTATCTGATAATTTTGATAGATGTCCGGCAAATAAAAACTTACAAGCAACAACAAAATGCCTGCCAGCAAACAGGTCGCCGCTTTTTTCAAACTCTCACCTCCTGGCTGTGCCAGCGATCAGGGATAATTATCCCGTCCTGGCACAGCAGAGTTTCGTGTCAGACTTTGACACGCTTATTTTTCTACCGGGATGACATTTACTACCAAATCATTATGGCTATAATCATCCCAACGGTATTTCTTGTTCTCAAATGTCACCGTTGTACCTGTCGGCTTTTTCTCCAGGTTTGCGGATACGCGGAAGATTTCATCTGGCGTCAGTCCATACTCCGGTTCAGCAAGCTGCTGAATAGTCACGTTATCTGTGCCAGTCACTGCAACGAGGCCGTACCGTAAAACCTTCAATTCCGACACCTTGTAATCTGTTCCCATAGGGATATTCTTGAAAACAACTGATGCCTCAACATATCCCTTGCCATCGGTATGCTTTTCTACATATTCCTCGGTGAATCTTACAAAGTTCTGGTACTTATGATGCACGCCGTACAGATCGTCCCCCTCAACAGTAAAGATAAACGTGGGGTTTCCATGCGCCCAGGTGATCTCGTCCGTTTTGATCTTCTTCACCACAGTCAGGTCCGTGTATCTCAGATCTTTCATGGAAATGGTCTGTACTTCCGATTTACTTTCAACCTTAAACGTGATTGGCTCTGCCAGCTGATAACCGCTCGGCGCCTGTTCTTCCACCAGTTTGTATTCACCGGGAGCAATTTTTTCCACCCGGTATGGCGAGTTTCCGGAGGTCCAGGAAGCAACTTTTTTATTGCCGCTATATAACGCCATCTTTGCTCCGGACACATATGCTCCGGTAGAAGCGTCCACTTTTGCAAGATCCAGTTTGATGTAATCGTTCTCTACGGTAAACGTTGCGGATGCTTTCCCGTTGATTTTTCCATCTGCAGCTACGGTAAATTCCCGGACAGTGTTATCAAGGAGATAGCCGTCCAGTGTCTTGCTCTCACGATAACAATAGGTTCCCGGTGCAAGTCTCTGTACCGTGATCTTTCCATTTTTATCGGTTGCATAGGTTTTTGCTTTTCCTTCCCCGTCAGATTTCAGCCAGATCTTAAATTCTACACCTTCCAAAACGGTTCCATCGTTTTTGCTGGTCTTCTGCAGGACGACTTCATTTGGCGTATTTTTAAACGCTACCGTCACTGCTGTCTGTGCGTCACTGAGAGTTACCTCCTGGCTCTGACCGCTAAGGACATATCCCGGGGCAGCTGCTGCCTCTTTTACTGTGTAAGTTCCAAGCTCCAGCTCTTTGGTCTTGGCTGTCCCATTGCTTACTGTAACGGTATCCACTACGGTCCCGGCTTTTACCAGCACGGTGCCTCCGGCTGTTGTGATATTATTTTTAGCGATCACCTGGAAGGTTGCTCCATTGATAGCAGTTCCGCTCTGGGCATCGGTTTTCTGGATGGTGATCGTTCCTTTTTTACGGGTGTTTGTAGCATCATATTTTAAAGTAACTGTACCTTCCTCTGTGACGGTAAACTCTTTTTCCCATGTGCCGGTATAACCGGAGGGATTCTTTGTCTCGACCACCTTGAATTTGCCCTGATTTGTTGCATTGCGTTCCAGGCCCTTTATCATGTAATATTCCTTATTCTGATCCCAAACCAGGTTTCCACTATTTTTCCAGCCGCTTCCTGTCCATTCATAACAAGTAAAAGCAGCGCCTGCGAGGGATTCTTTCGTGTCCGAGTCCTTCTTTTCGACGATTACATTTGCTTTTTTAGTAAATGTAATCGCCGCATCTGCAAAATACCCAAATTCTGCACAATTCCATGTAGTAAGCAATGATTGCGATACCCAGGTACGGCTTGCTCCCTGATAATACCGGAACATGTTTGTTTTTAAGTCTTCCGGCAGCGTAGACCATTTTGACACGTCATTGGCTCCATATTGACCAGGACGCGTTTTGGGGTTGGACGATCCATCCCAGAACCGCATAGACACACGCTCTCCATCAAACAGGTAAGTAACCCATCCGTTTGTATTGTCCGGCGTAGTCCCTGTATCTTCGGACCATATAATCCCGCTTGACGCATCATATCCCATCCTTGCCGCTGCATCCGGCGTGCAATAAAGTCCTACGGTATTTCCGTTTTCAATGACCTGAAATCCCTGCCCCCAGTCAAGGTCATTCATTGTGTAATGGCCTTTGATGGATATCTTTTCTCCATTTGTTTTGTAGTAGCTCCATTCTACCGTGATGTATTGCAGGCATACAGTGTCAACGGCTGGGTAGCCATCGCCATATCCTGTAGTTACGATCACATTGGCATAGTCCTGGTATGGCAGATTATCATAATAAGACCAGTCTTTCAGCGTTAATCTCATATTGATCTGCTCGCCGACATATTCTCCAACGTTGAGGAAGTCAATATATAACTGTCCCTTTTTTTCGTCTGTCAGTATGGCGCTTTTTGTGTTACTCCAGTTAGAAACATCTGCCTCTGGCCAATAGTTAGTGACAACGCCTACGTTGGCCTGTCCTCTGGAACACCAGGTATTGTCCCACGCTCCATGGAATACCATCTGCGTTTTGCTGGTCACCCTGGGCGTGAAAATGTAGTCTCCGTCTACCTCGTGTCCCTTTTGAACAACATAAGTATTCGGAGCGTTCCCGATATCTGCATATCCTGCGGCAGCCTCCGCAGGCTTTGCCGAAACAAAGCCTGCAGACATCACACATACCGCCGCAAGAAATGCACTTATCTTACTTTTCCATTTCATGCCTGCCTTTTTCCTCCTTCCTTTTAGTGATCAAGATCCCGCAGCCAGCGATCAAAGACAACAGCAGCGGCACTGCCACCTTGGGATTTTCCAGACCTGTTTTGGGCGCAGCAAGCTGGTCGAGCGCAGGACCGTCTGTTTCCGGTATGGGTTCCTCTCCCTGTACAGAGAAGATCCAGTTGACAAACGTTTCTCTCTGCGCATAAGCGTTTTTCAATTCTGGCGGCAGAGAAAGAGTAAACCTCAAGCTTCCGGATTCTCCCGGCTGATAAGTGCCAAGGCTGATCTTGCTGTTTAAAGAGGCTGCTTCTAAATCTCCGGAATAGACCGTCTGTCCGTCCTGGGTGATTGTAAGTTGGAACTGCCGCAGAAGATCTAACTCTTCCTCTGATATCCCTCCAGGTGTTTCTGTCCGGAAGAAAAACTCCGCAGCCGTTTCCGTTGTGTTTGAGATTGTGAATGTGTCGCTGATCGTATCGCCCGGCATTGCCGTTCCAAGATTGGAAAAAAAGTCCTCCGGCACGGCCACCAGGTTTCTTGCCGCTCCTTCATAGACCACAGACATACTCTGATATTCCCGGCTGACTTCTGTTATAGCGTTGTTCTGTTCATGGACACAAAGCTCAATCTCTTCATCGCCCCAAGGACTTTCTGATTGGAAGTCCGGTGTGAAATTCGCTGCCTGAATCGCTTCTGCTGTTACTGTCAGTGCAAGGGAGGCTCCTGATGAAGCTTCCGTCCACTCTGCCGGGATCGTCACGCCGGAAAACAGATCCACAGACTCCCCATACTCCAATGGCTCTGTATAGTAATAATACTCCCCTTTCCTGATCCATTGCTCTGAGATCCCGCTGATGTCGTTGTCCGTCAGGGCATAGGTTTCTTTCTCGCTTCCGGTTTCCATGTTGGCTTCCGTGTCAAAATCTGACACCGCAGGATCCGTGCTGTGAGTTACCTTGGCTCGGATATAACAAGGCTGGGCATAATTAGTGATCCGCGGGATTTTAGAGATTTCTTCCGAAGGAAGCACAATACGATTCTCCGTTGTATCATAAACTGCTTCTTCTCCATTGATCCTCTGGTATTCCTGGATTCCAATGTTGACGTCACCGGTGCTGATATGATTCTGCACGGTTACAGAGTCCTGATAATAGGCGTAAGCTCCCCCAACGCCAAGACACGCCGTAATGAGCGCACCTGATGCAACAATGATTCTTTTCTTCATCATCATTCACCCCCTTCATAGTGCGCCCAGGCGTCTTTGTAATCCTTATAAGGAATAGAACCATCTGCTGCCTGAACAGATTCTGCGAACACGTTGACGTTTATGTTCGTGTTTTCCGCTTCTTGATCTATGGATACTCCAGTGAAAAGCTTCGTTGTAGTCTCTCCTACTTCTACTACTTTTTTGTAATAGTAATATCCATCGTTCCCGTCTACCCAATTTACAGTGTCAAGTCCTTCCAGCGATATGATATCTTCACTGTAAGACAATGCTACCCTGATATAACAAGGTACTTCTCCCTGATTTTCAATGCACACTTTTTTGACAACGCTTTCCCCGGGAGGTACCGGCGTAGGAGTCGGAAACTCTTCTTCCACGGTCGTCGTGTTATTTCCAATCGTGAACTGATTGTTTACCTGAACATGGTCAGACAGATATGCAGTTGTAGTCCCGGACACAGCACTGATCACAGCAATCAAGCTACAACATAGAAATCCTGCAGCTGTAAGTATTATTTTCTTGTTTTTCATGCTGTCCTGCCTTTCTTTTTTCTGCCGGATACAAGAAAGCTTCCTGGATCCGGCAGAATATCATCGAACACCTTATGCCAGACCTGCTTCGTCTGTATTGCCTTCCGTCACTTCAGCTCCATTTGGCTCATCTCCGGATGAATTGGTGTCAGATGTGTCTCCGGCGGACGGAGCCTCTGTATCCACATCGTCTGCAAGTCCGGGTTCCTCCGTTTCTGCCTCATCGGACTGGATCACCACATCACCGGCCTGGCCTTCGTTCTGGTTCACATATTTTTCCCAGGCATCCGCTGCCTGTTCAACGACACTGCCGCCCTCGCCAGTGTTCAGGGACTGGATTGCGTAGAAGTTTACAGGTACGTCGAACTGCTTTTCATCGATCTGTCCCTCGATAACATTTGCAAACGTTACGGAAGTGAACAGTGGATCTGTGGTTTTATCCGGTACCAGGATCTCGTTGTAGCTGTATACATATACCATGTTGCTGCCAGAACGTCTGGAATACATCAGCGTCCATTTCTTCGACACGTTATTCATTGTAAACAGCTCTGTTTCCTTAGCAACTCCACCGTTCAGACGATTGCCGTCTGCGTCTGCAGTGATCACTTTCGCGATCGGGATTGACACATCCATGTAGACATAAGCGTCATTCTTTCCGACATTCTTGATCTGCGGGTCTTTCTTGATCTCTTCCGTCGGAACGATATCGTCTGTCTTTCCACTCGGGTCCGGTGTATAGTTCGGCTCCTCTCCTTCGATGTCCACTTTACCGACCGTGAACTGATTGGTCACATCATCTTTATCCGTCAGATATGCCACGGTACTTCCAGCTGCCATAGCTGCACATAATGCTCCTGCGATTACGAATGCTGCGATTTTCTTTCTCTTCATAGTTTTAGTTCTCCTTTATTCTTTTCTTTTTTCTCCGGGCGCTTTGTTTTTTTCTCCTGCCCTTTTTCTGATGGCGAGAAGAGCAATGTCAGGAAGAGCATCAGTATGATCACCGCGATCACAAGGACCCTGTATTCCTGCAGCCACATGACACCGTATCCGGCATAAGGGATACAGAACACTACAGTGCCAAGAATGTCCTCTGGCGCTACTGTCCCTGTATCCACCTCTTTGTTCGCATCGCCTTTTGTCACATATCCTTCGTCCGTACTTTTTATGATCCGGTGGGTTACTGTTTGTTCCTCTCTTGAAAATGCGGCAATATCTCCTGCCTGCACCTGGATATCTGACTGGTCAATGACTGCCACGGCCCCCACCGGCAGTACCGGCTCCATGGAGCCGGACAGGACCACATATAGCCGCAAGTCCCGGGCAGAAAATAAAAATACCGCAAGGATCACGAGTATCGCTGCGGCCTTCCATCTTTTTCTTTTTTTCATTGTCTCCTCTCCATTCTTTCTGTGTCAAAGTCTGACACCGCTTCAGGTTCCTGCCTTATACCCCCATACGCATCCGCTCCTTTCCGCTGGGCATAAAAAAAGCACCGATACACACACTGTCATTTTCAACAGCGCCGTATGGTGCTTCTCTCATATTTCCCATATTCCGTCCGTGAATAGAAGTCCTTTCCTATCCACTTCCGGTGATTCTATCATATCACATGTAAAGACTTTCGTCCATTTCCATTTTTGGCGTTTTATTTTCATTTTTGCCGTTTTATTTTCATTTTTGCCGTTTAACTTGCATTCACTTTCATTTTTGCCAAATCATTTTCATTTTTGCCATTTTATTTCCACTTTTCGCAATTTTTGCAACTTAAACCCTTAACCTGCAATGTCCCATGTCGATGATAAATCCTTGCTTTTTTTCCAGATAACCGTTATGATAAAGAAAAAAAGGAGGGACAGGCATGAAATACCAGATTTTCAAAACCCCAGGGCGCATTGACAGAAATATCAGAACCCATGAACTCATTGGAATCGAGTACGGAGAAGATATCTATTCTGCCGCCGACGATATCATCCGCGCAGTCGTGGATGATCTGCAGGAAACTGAAGAATACAAACACGCCGAAGTTTCCGCATTCGCACCGGAACCCGTTGAGGACTTTCGCCGCAGTCACCGTTATGATTATTACAGCGTCGGGATTGTCTCACCTCCTCATGCGGACAAGAATATCCTGATTGAGTACGGAATCATCGAGGCCAGCTGAGGTCTGATAGATTTTTGTATCAAAGTTTGACACGCAAATTGTCAATACTTAATCAGGCCGCTTCTGAGATGTTCCCGGAAGCGGCCTGAAATGAGATAGATATATTTATGTGGTTATACATATTTTTGTGCATCCTCAGAGCTAAGATGAAATATTTCCTGAAGCTTATTGATGATTATCTGGGTAGAAATATTAAGCTCTTTCAATGCAGCAACCATTCCTTGGATTCCTTCTTCGCGCCCTTTCGCAAGTCCTTCTTCACGCCCTTTTTCCTGATTTTCCAAATCTCTCATTAACAAAGTCATATACTCATGCCTCCATTCCCGATAATCGTGCTATGTTTGCCTTGTATCTTTATACTTTTACCGGTTATGAGGGTAAAAAACACCAATTTCATGGTTATACATATTTTTGAGCATCCTCATAGCTAAGATGAAATATTTCCTGAAGCTTATTGATGATTACCTGGGCAGAAATATTAAGCTCTTTCAGTGCCTCAACCATTCCTTGGATTCCTTCTTCGAGTCCTTCTTCGCGCCCTTTTTCCCGATTTTCCAAATCTCTCATTAACAAAGTCATATACTCATGCCTCCATTCCCGATTCATTTTCGCTTTTCGCACCGCGTCTTCCAGTTTCTCAACATAAGTATTGTCTGTCTTTTTACCTGCAAGATAGTCCAAAAACGCGCAGAGCTTTTGACTGACATCTTGCCTGTTGCTTGCTGCATTTAGAAAAATCTTAACGGCTCCATCCTGAAGCCTTACTTCACCATCCTCCAGACATACATTCTCGAAGGTATATTTGTGTAAGCCTTTCCCAAATACATCGCTCAGACAGATAAAAATAACATAGCTACGGTTCAACTTTTTGTAAGACTGTCCAGAGTCAATCAGCTGTAGGTCAATCATCCCCTGGTAATAACGGCTTCTCTTGGGAAGTTCCCCCGTGTCAGTCGTCTGCATCTCAATGTCATAGACGGTTCCTTTTCCATCTCTCACATAGACATCCAGTCTTACACTCCTTGCATCTACATCCGGCCGGATGGGTTTCTGCAATTCCGGGTATTCGATACGTTCAATATCCAGTTCCGGAAGTATCATCTCCAAAAGTTCTTTACACAGTACCGGATCGCTCATGACCTTTCCAAAAAGAAAGTCATTTGAAAGGCCGATACTTTCCCAATCAGTTCTATTTATCATCTATCTGTACCTCTATAAATATTATACATAAAGAGAGTGAAAAATACAATCTCCCTTCCGTGTCAAACTTTGACACCAAGTTACTTTTTGAAGACTGAATAGCACACGATTTTCTTCACCTATTAGATCAGGCGGTTCAGAGTAGCATTTCTGAACCGCCTGGTCTGCACTTTTACAGGACGTTTAATCCTTCCATGTCAGAGTCTGACACCAGATTACTTTTTGAAGTGGTCGAGAATCATATTGTAAGTATCTTCCGTCATGAAATCATTCATATAAGGATCGCCATTCCAAACATAATCTTTTTCAGCTTCTGGATCGTAATCTGTATAGCTTAACGTTGCGATAGCAGAAAAAAGTTTTGAACCATCATCATATGGAACATACATGACAACATATGCTGAACTTTTCACCCCATCCGCCATCTGGTTTGATTTATGCGCAGGCGAGTTCATCCAAATTTCAAAGATATCCTCTGCCGCTAAATTCTTCTTCTGTCCGCCAGCTCCGTTCTGTGAGCCGTTATGGTCTGAAAGAGAATCAAGAATCTCCTCAGTGCCTGTTACATTACCATTCAAAGCATTTAACAGGTTATTACCAGCTACTGCTATAGCTTGATCCTTGTCAAATCCATCCGACCATTCCATCTCCAGGTGTCCTTCCAGCACTCTTTGCTGGTTCACCAGGTCAAACACCTGTCTGGACATTTCTTCATCATACACGATCCGATTCAGATAATCTTCGTCCGTTTTGGGAAGTGTTACTTCCACAATCGCTGAGTTTGACAGTCCATTTGCAGTTTTCACTCCCACATATGTCCAGCCTTCGCCAACTGCAGTTACCACGCCATTTTTATCGACTGTGACAACGCTTGTGTCACTTGACTGCCAGGTTACACTCTTATCCGTTGTATTCTCCGGAAGGATCTTTGCAGTCAGTTGCGCGGTCTGTCCAATCTCCGTAAGCGTTGTTTTTCCTCCCAGTTCGCCGTCTGCACTGACAACGTATAATTCCGTTGCTTCCACGGCTGCTTCTTTTACTGTGATCTTGATGCTTCCGGACACACCAGAACCATCCGCTGCTGTCGCCGTGATCGTCGCTGTACCAGCCTTTTTTGCAGTCACAGTGCCATCCGATACAGATGCAACTGCTTCATCGCTGGATTTCCATGACAATTTTTTATTAGCGGCATTTTCCGGTTTAACAGCTGCTGTCAATTTCTGACTATCACCTGCCGTCATGTCCTTATTGCCGCTGATTGTAATGCTCTCTACTTTTACGACTTCCGGAGTCTCTGTCGGTGTCGGATCCGGAGTTTCTGTTGGGGTCGGATCTGGTGTTTCCGTCGGCTTTGGCGTAGGTGTTACTGTCGGCGTCGGGTCTGGGGTTGCTGTGGGTTTTGGCGTTGCATGACCGTTTCCGTCAAAGACATAGACCTTACCGTCGATTGTCATCTTCTGGTTATAACAGCGGCCGCCCCAGCTCCTCAGATAGTACCAGTTATCTCCTTCCTGATACCATTCATTGCTGAGCATCTTTCCGTTGGCATCGAAGCGGTACCAGTCGATCCCGACCTTGCCCCACTGGCTATACATCCGGCCACCCCAGCTTCTCAGATAGTACCAGTCATTCCCTTCCTTATACCATTCATTGCTAAGCATCTTTCCGTTGGCGTCGAAGCGGTACCAGTCGATTCCAACCTTGCCCCACTGGCTGTACATCCGGCCGCCCCAGCTTCTTAAGTAGTACCAGTCATCTCC
>JAGHIA010000027.1 GCA_017887445.1 Fusicatenibacter sp. | reverse complement strand
ATCTCCATGAATTCTTCTCCGGTGATGGTTTCGCGTTCGTAGAGATATTTGGCCAGCTCGTGGAGTTTCTGGATGTTGCTGCGGAGCAGATCCTCAGCTTTCTGGTACTGTTGTTTTACGATGGCTACGATCTTTCCGTCGATGGACGCGGAGGTCTCGTCGGAACACATAAGGGAGGTGTCTCCGCCCAGATATTGGTTGGTCACAGTCTCGAAAGCTACCATTCCAAATTCTTCGTTCATTCCGAACCGGGTGACCATTGCCCGGGCCAGCCGGGTTGCCTGCTCAATATCGTTGGAAGCTCCGGTGGTGATGGAGTGGAAAACCAGGTCTTCGGCGACACGCCCTCCGGTGAGGGTGGCGATCTTATTCTGGAGTTCTTCTTTGCTCATCAGATTATGCTCATCCTCGTCTACCTGCATAGTGTAGCCCAGCGCGCCTGAGGTGCGGGGGATGATGGTGATCTTTGTCACAGGAGCGGAATGGCTCTGGAGCGCCGCCACCAGGGCGTGTCCCACTTCGTGGTAGGATACAATGAGTTTTTCTTTGTCGGACATGATTTTGTTTTTCTTCTGGTATCCGGCAATGACTACCTCCACGCTTTCCTCCAGATCTTCCTGGGTCACATATTTTCTTCCGTCACGGACAGCGCGCAGGGCGGCTTCGTTGATCATATTCGCCAGCTCCGCGCCGGACGCTCCGGAGGCCATGCGGGCAATGGCGTTGTAGTCGACGTTTTCTCCTACGCGGATGTTCTTTGCGTGCACCTTCAGGATCGCCTCGCGGCCTTTCAGGTCCGGAAGTTCTACCGGCACCCGGCGGTCAAAACGGCCGGGTCTTAAAAGCGCCGGATCCAGGGAATCCGGACGGTTGGTCGCCGCCAGAATCACCACGCCTTTTCGTCCGTCGAATCCGTCCATCTCAGAGAGAAGCTGGTTGAGGGTCTGCTCTCGCTCATCGTTTCCGGAGAATCCTCCCCCGTCACGTTTCTTTCCAACGGTATCGATCTCGTCGATGAACACAATACACGGAGCTTTTTCGTTGGCCTGCTGGAACAGGTCGCGGACTTTCGCCGCACCCATGCCGACGAACATTTCCACAAACTCAGAGCCGGAGATAGAGAAGAACGGTACGTCCGCCTCTCCCGCCACGGCTTTGGCCAGAAGGGTTTTTCCGGTTCCCGGAGGTCCTACCAGAAGCGCGCCCTTGGGCATTTTCGCGCCGATCTCTGTGTATTTCTGCGGATTGTGAAGAAAATCCACAATCTCGGAAAGAATTTCTTTCGCCTCATCCTCGCCGGCCACGTCGGAAAATTTGATCCCTGTCTCTGACTGGACGTATACCTTAGCGTTGCTCTTTCCGAAGCTCATGGCATTTCCCATGCCGCCGCCCATTTTCTTCGCCATGTAATTCATCAGCAGCTGGCCGGCGACGACGATCAGGATGACCGGCAGCACCACGCTGATAAGCATACTCAGGATCGGCGACATCTGCTCGATAATCGGACTGCCGAATTCGGTGATCCCCGCGTCGTACAGCCGGTCGATCAGCTTGTAATCGTTCATGATACCAGTCTTATAATACCGCTCCGGCTTTGAATAGTCGCCAAAGGTGATCTGGTTGCTCTCGATCTGGACTTCCTTGACTTCTCCTTTCTCAACCATCTGAAGAAATTCTCCGTAGTCTACCTCTGTGACCTGCGGGGACATCAGGCGTGGAAAAAGGACAAAATTCAGAACCAGCAATACGAGCAGTGCGATCGCATAGTAGGATATCATAAATTTTTTTGGTTTTTTTACCTCTTTCATTTGTTGGTTCCTCCATTCCGGCGGTCCGTGACTATGAAAAGCGCCCAAACGGCAGTGGTCCAGCCATCTGAAACCATTGACCGGAACGCTCTTTTCACGCAGACTGCCTCGCTTAATTTTTATTATACGTTGTTTTTTTCCAAAATCAATAACTATCAGACAATTCATGAAACTTTAATACTTTTTATAATTTTATATTCTGTCACACGATCGTCCGGATAAAGGCTAGCGCGTGTTTGCAGACCTGGCCAAACGGTTACCGGCAGGCCCCCGCCATGACAACTCACACTGTGAAACTATGGAAACATATGCTATAATGTGAAAAATCCGTGTAAAAACACGTTACGAGGGAAAGGCTGAACTGCTGCATGAACGATCCTTTTTTTATTACAGAAAAAAACACACGAAGCGAAGACAACGGCCGCTGTTCTTTGAACGGCCGCGCCAACCTCCGGCCGCTGGAGCGGATATTTGAATATACGTTTTCCTCGGGAGAGGAAGGGATGACGATTGAGCAATTTCTGCGCAGCCGGGGATATTCCCATCATCTGCTGACGCAGCTGAAACGGACGCGGGAGGGAATCTGCCTGAATCATGTCTGGGCCTATGCCAACCAGAAGCCGGCGGCAGGCGATCTGCTCACCATCCGCCTGACGGAGCAAGGTTCCGGCGGCATTGTCCCGGCGCCAGTGCCGTTTTCCATCATCTATGAAGACGAGGACCTTGTGGTGGTCAATAAACCGGCGGACACACCGATCCATCCCTCCCAGAACAATTACGACAATACCCTGGCCAACGGTATGGCCTGGTATTTCCAGCAAAAAGGCCTGCCGTTCACCTACCGGTGCATCAACCGTCTGGACCGGGACACCACAGGCCTTCTGATCATAGCCAAACATGGACTGAGCGCCGCCGTTCTCTCCGCCCAGATGCGGGAACGGGAAATCTCCCGCACCTACGAAGCGCTGGTGTTCGGCGCTCTGCCTTCTTCCGGTACCATACGCACACCCATCGGGCGAAAGGAAGGCTCCACCATTGAGCGTATCCCGGACCCTGTCCATGGCGAGCCCGCCGTCACACATTTTGAGACCCTTCACCAGTGCGGCAGCTTTTCCCATGTACGCCTGAAGCTGGAGACAGGACGCACCCACCAGATCCGGGTCCACATGACGTCCATCGGCCATCCGCTTCTCGGCGACACCCTTTACGCCCCCGGCCGCCTGCATCCCATCGGACGGCAGGCGCTTCACTCTGCCGCTCTGGAGTTTTGTCATCCGGTCACCGGACTGCCTCTGCGTTTTCTCGCGCCGCTTCCCGATGATATGCGCGGACTTCTGGAATGTCCTTGAAAAAACCGGCTCTGCCCGGCAGCAGACAAAACGCCTGCTGTACGACAGAGCCGGTTTTCATGCCAGGTAACCGTTCAGCCAGCTGAACGGTTACGGCATCCGTTCATTGAAAATCGCTTCGCGATGGGCCGGATGCCCGCATACGTTACGTTTTCACAGGGTCTGTGCCGTAAATGCCCAGACCTGGATGAACGTAACCATGCCAACTTCTCTTTTATACCTGCCGGATTCTTGGAACCTCATCCACATGGAGATATTTTCCGATACATTTTACCAGGAGGTCATGGTCGGCAACCTGTCCAAGACCGGAAACGACCACCGCGCCGATCACGCCGACTTCCTCGATGCGGATGGGAAACGCGCCGCCAAGGGCCACATAGTCCGCCGGATCCAGCGCCATCTGCCGCAGGCTCTCTTGGCTCTGCGTCCCGAGCATATACAGGTGCAGCGAACTGTGCTCCGTCAGCTGCACGATATTGCATTTCTTGCGCATCAGTTCCTGATTGTACCGCGTCATGCCGTCGCCGCAGTGCTGGAACACGATAAGGCCATTGTTCAGGCGGATACTCACCGCCGCCGCGACGCCCCTTCTCCTGGCCTCCAGAACGATCAGGCTGCCCAGCTCCCACGCGTCTTGATTGGTAAAATGAGAAAACTGCAGGATTTCTTCCTGCATCTCGATCACTTTGATCAGTTCGTCCATTGTCATAACTGTCTCACCCTGCCTTTCTACTGCTTTTGACTTTGACATTTTGTGATGCCAGGGTCAAAATCCGGCGCCCGCGGATGGGTTCTGAAAATTCACACGGTTTCGGAACCCAAGAACCTCTAAGCTTTCAAAAATTTGCTAAAACCGTGTCCTCAAAGAAAGAACTCGCAGGCTCAAACAGCTTTCTTTGAGGACACAACGCAAATTTCTGAAAACTAAGAGGTTTAGGGTTCCTGCAAATGTGTGAACTTTCAGAACCCATCCGCGGGCGCCGGATTTTGACCCTGGCATTCTCTTCTTACAGTTTAGCATTGAAAAAAATATCCGTCAAGCCAGCCGGAGGGGGCGGTGGCTGATAAGGGGACGAACAAAAGTTTTGCGGTTTATAATCGCAAACCCCCTTAAGATTCGTTCAGAGTTGCGGTATTATATATACAAATGGAGGTGGTCAACATAATCAACAGACCTATGTATATAGATAAAATCATGCCACCGGCGTCGCCAAAAAGCAGAGGCAGCCGGGGCAGGCGGCATGGTGAGACGGCGGGCATCTGTGGGGACGGGGAAAAATCTTAACGCGCCCAGGTCTTGCCGGCCGGGGCAGACGAAGGACTGCAAGTCCGGAGTCTGAGGCGCACTGAGACGGGAATGCATCAGGCATTCCTGTCGAATTGCGCCGGTACCCGGCCAGCAAGACCTGGGCACGTTTAGATTTTCCCCGTCCCCACAGCCGCCCGCCGTCTCACCATGCCGCCTGCCCCGGCTGCCTCGTCCGCTATCTACGTCCTTTCATAAAACACTTCCTCAAGAGTCAGCCCTTCCGCCGGCGCCAGCGGCCCCGCGGCCTGTCGGTCCTTGGCGTCCAGTATGGCCTGCATGGATTCCGGTCTGCGTTTTCCTTCGCCTACCTCCAGCAGCGTTCCCACCATGATGCGGATCATATGGTACAGAAAACCGTCTCCGGTAAAGGTGATCGTGAGAATTCCGTCCTCCTCCTGGAACCGGATACTCTCCACCGTGCGGACCGTGGATTTTTTCATCCGCTTGTTGGAACAGAAGCTCTTGAAATCATGGGAACCGGCAAAATATTCCGCCGCCCGTTTCATGGCCCGTGTATCCAGCGGTTTTCCGTAGAGATAGAGAAACCGCCGTTCAAACACATGCTTTCCTCCGTCCACCGTCAGACGGTAAGCGTAGGTTTTACCTACCGCGTTCAGGCGGCTGTGGAACCGTTCCGGCACTGCGTTTACCTCCAGGACTTCTATGTCCTCCGGAAGATACCGGTTCATCTGTGCTTTCAGTTCCTCTGGGTGATATGCCCCGGACAGCCGGACGCTTGCGGTCTGTCCTTTGGCGTGGACGCCTGCGTCTGTCCTTCCCGCCCCGTGAACCTCCACCTGCTCTCCGGTCAGCCTGGACAGCACCTGTTCCAGTTTTCCCTGTATCGTCCGGCTGGTATTGCCCTGTTTTTGCCAGCCATCGTATTTTGTTCCGTCATACTGCAGCACCAGTTTATAATTCATAGCTACCTCCTGTTGCCATAACATCTCAAAGCTTACTGTTCTTGTGTCATAGACCGAATGGTTACAATGGTTCGAACCATTGTACGTCTTTCCTTATTATAAAAAAATTTTCTTTTCCTGTAAACCCACCTGCTCCAGACACACCGCAAAAAAACCTGGAAAAAATCACAAAAGCGTGTCTGAACATCCATTCCTGCAATCCGTATGCCCCGCTTTGCGTGGAATTTATCCCAAAATCAGGCGGCGCAGTCCGCTGCGCCGCCCGATTTCAGAACAAGTTCCCCACAAACTGAGACGCACATTTTGCAGAAAACAATTTTCAAACACGCTCTAACCTTGAAAACTATCCGCAACCGTTTCATCAGATCTGTGCCTTTGCTGCCCAGATCCTATTATTCTTGTAACCGTTCAGCCAGCTGAACTGTTGCTTATTCTTCCACAATCTTATAGTAAGACCTTGCGGTGATCCCGTACACGGCCACATACACGATCGCGAAAATGACAATGGTAATCCCTGTCGTTGCCAGGAAAAGAGATTCGTTGGCAAAATTCAGCATGATCATGATCTTGAACATAAACGGGAACGCCACCACCGTATGGATAACCGCTGTGATCAGCGGAAGGAAAAAGACGGTCAGCACCTGAGAATGGATGCATTTCTTGACTTCCCGTTTGCTCATACCAACCTTCTGCATGATCTGGAATCGTTTTCTGTCGTCGTAGCCTTCCGAGACCTGCTTGTAATAAATGATCATCACAGTGGCCATCAAAAACAGAAGTCCCACAAAGATCCCGAAAAACAGCACTGCCCCATACAGCGCCTGCAACTCCGGACGGGATTCCTCCCGGATTTCGAGCCATCCTCTTGCATCGGCCGCGGAAAGCGCTTCCCGGATCCTTTTTCCTGCTTCTATCTGTTCTTCTTCGGACAGATCAAAATCCATATAATAGCTCCAGCTTTTTCCCAGATACTCGCTTCCGCCCAGCTGTGCCATTGCCTCCTGGATCTCCTCATCGTCTCTGAAAATCAGATAAGTGCTTTTAATAACGTCAGATCCATCGATCTGCAGCTGATCGCTGGTCATCTGCACAGCTTCCCAGGATTTGCCGCCTACTTTCACAGTATCATAGGAAAAGGAGTCCGATCTGCTTTCCGGGATCACGGCCACCGCTCCCTTGGGAAGTTCCAGCGTTTCCCCGGTCCGGCGGGTATAATCCTCCTCTGTCATCAGATAAATACCCTCATATCCCCGGATCTGCAACAGGTTTGCCGATTCGTCGGAATAATAAAACCTGTTTCCGTCCCTTGATACTGCCGCGGACAGTTCCCGGGCATCCACCGTTTTCTGCAGCGGGAGATCCTGCTCGGAAACAGACTCCTGGATGAGCCGGATCGTCTCTTCGATCTCCTCATCTTTCATGTCGTTGCCGTGGAAGGTTACCTGCGCCGGGTAGCGGGTCTGCAGGGAAATGTCCACGCCTGTCCACAGGCAGACCGTTATGGAAACCACCAGCAGCACTCCCGTGGAGAGAATACAGATGTTTGCCAGTCCGGCGGCATTTTGCTTCATGCGGTAAAGCATGCCGGAGATCCCGGTAAAGTGATTCAATTTATAATAATAACGCTTGTTTTTCTTCAGGAGCTTCAGAAACGCAATGCTTCCGGCGGAAAACAACAGCTGTGTTCCCACGCCCACCAGCAGCACCGCCACAAAGAAGGTAGAAAATGCTTCCAGCGAGCTTTCGCAAGTGATAGCCAGATAATAGCCTCCGCCCATGGTGATCAGACCTGCCAGCACACTGACCACCTTGGCCTTCGGTTCTTTCTCTCCCACCTGATCGCCTTTGAGAAGCTCGATAGGTTCCGACTTCCGGAGCTGGCGCAGTCCGGACAGAAAGTTGATCAGAAAGATCACTCCCAGAAGCAGCGCCGTTGTGGCAAGCGCCGAGCCGTAAAACCGGAACCCAAAGGTTCCTTCCAGGCCCGTCAGCTTCATCAGCACCAGAAACATCAGCCGGTAAAGCAAAATTCCCAGTCCCACACCCGCTGCCAGCGCTATCACGCCGAGATAAAGCGTCTCAAACAACAGAATAAAGGCGATATGTTTCTTTTCCATTCCAAGGATATGGAACAGACCGAATTCCTTTTTCCTGCGCTTCACCAGAAAACTGTTGCTGTAAATCAGAAAGACTACCGAAAACACGCCGATGATAAACACGCCGAAGCCCGTGACCGTCGTGATATAACTTGCACCGTAGATATCATTCAGTCCTTTGTTGGCCGAGATGGACACCATAATGAAAAACATCATCACCGTACCGATACAGGAAAGCAGATATGGAACGATATTCTGCCGGTTTTTCTTCAGATTGCTTGCCGCCAGTCTGGCGTACAGAAATTTACTCATGCCGCTCACCACCTGTCGCAATAATTGTCAGCGTATCCGAGATCTTCTGGTACAGTTCCTCGTTGGACAGAGACCCCCGGTACAGCTGATGGAACACCTCGCCGTCCTTGATAAACAGCACTCTCCCCGCGTGGCAGGCCGCGCGGACACTGTGAGTGACCATCAGGATGGTCTGGCCGTCGGCGTTGATCTCCTCGAACAACCCAAGAAGATTGTCGGACGCCCGGGAATCCAGAGCGCCTGTGGGCTCGTCTGCCAGAATGATCTGAGGATCGGTGATCAATGCGCGGGCCACCGCGGTCCTCTGCTTCTGCCCTCCGGACACCTCGTAAGGGTACTTGGAAAGAATGTCGGCGATGCCCAGTTTCCTGACCAGCGGCTCCGCTTTCTTTTTCATTTCCCCGTAGGATTTTCCTTCCAGCACCAGCGGAAGGTAGATGTTGTCCTCCAGGGTAAAGGTGTCCAGAAGGTTGAAGTCCTGGAACACAAATCCCAGGTTTTCCCGCCGGAACGCGGTCACTTCTTTGGATTTCAGTGTGTTCAGGGAACGGCCGCCAAGCTTTACTTCTCCGCCGGTGGGTTTGTCGAGGGTGGCCATAATATTCAGAAGAGTTGTTTTTCCGCTGCCGGATTCGCCCATGATCGCGGTGAACTCGCCTTTCTCTACTGTGAAATTCACGTCCCGAAGCGCCTGTACATGGCTGCTGCCCAGGCGGGTGGTGTATACTTTTTTCAGATGACTGACTTCCAGAATTGCCATTTTTTTGTGCCTCCTTGGTTTTGATGGGATTATTATATCAGGATTCCGGAATTGTCACCTTAGTTTTCTCTTACATTTTTTTCCGCAACCTTACATTCTTGTAAGGGGGGACGGCAAAAAGCCGCCCCGTGGGCGCTGCAGCGTCGGCGAGTGAGGCGCGCGCGGAGGAGGGCGGGAAATATGGGATGTGTGCTCACTCCGACAGACGGACAGGACTGCCAGGGATGTTCGCCGTAGCCTGAACGGTGCCGGAGGAGGTTTTCTCCGGCTTTGTTTTGTCCGTTCTGCCTTCGGCGGACATCCCTGGCGGTCCTGTCCGTCTGTAGTCGCAAGCACGCATCTCCATATTTCCCGCCCTCCTCCGCGCGCGCCTCACCCGCCGACGGCTGCAGCGCCCACGGGGCGGCTTTTTGCCTGGTATTGCGGAGCCGGGGCGGCTCGCCTTTCGAGTGTTTTTGAAAATTGCTTTGTGAAAGGTGTGCGTCACAGTTTGTGGGGAGTTTGTTCTGTAACCCTGGAATGAATTTTTAAATATGCTCTGGGATTCTGGTGAAATCCGGGTTTTGGGCTTGGTTTAAATGTTATCGTTTTTCAGGTCATCCAGCAGGGAATGGCGGCGCAGGCGGGTGCGGGCGTAGCGGGTTGTGATCCAGACCAGGATCCAGACGAGCAGGATGGCGGCCGGATAGATCTGCCAGGCGACGGTGATTGTCTGCAGTTCTGCGTTCATCAGGACGTGTTGGATCGCCAGGTTCATGAGGATGCCCATGGGGATGCCGTAGATCAGGGATTTGATCCCGTAGATCAGGCATTCGTAGTTCAGCATGCGGTTCATCTCTCTGGGACTCATCCCGGCGGAGCCAAGCATCGCGAAGTCCCGGCGGCGCAGGTTTATGCTGGTGCTGATGGTGTGGAAAACGTTGGCGGCTGTGATCAGGATCATCAGTACCGTAAAGCCGATGGACAGTACCTCTACCAGTATCACGATGTTGCGGTTGTCTTTTTCTCTCTCGTACAGGTCAATGAGGTAGGCGTCTCCCCGGCCCAGTTGGTGTTCTTCCAGATATTGTTCCAGTTTCTCCAGCGCTGTGTCATGATCCTTTGTTTTCATGTAAATTTCTCCCGTGGTGGCTTCTTTCAGGCTTTCGGGACAGGCGCTCATGGGATAGATCAGGGTGCCTTCGTAGGTCCCCAGGGGCGAATCGTAGATCTTCGCGCCCACCGGGATCTGATGAGTGCCGGCTTTCTCCTGTCTCTGCCCGCCGTCGGCATTTTCGTAGGAAAGGATCCAACTGCCTGTGTCTTCCTCCCAGGTGAGGAGGGAATACCACCGGGACTGCTCCTGTTTCGGAATGCCGGAGGGATAGTCCTGCCGTTCCACCACAGTCAGCCGGCGGGTCTCTTCTTTCACATAACGGTATTCCACCACGCTGCGCGTGCTGCCATCTCCGTAGCGAATGATCTTTCCCTGATTGACCAGGATTGCCGGCGGGTTGTCCTTTCCAAGAAACTGCGCCTCATCCAGACGGTAGGTTTCCAGGATCCTGCGGTACGCCTCGTCGTCCACAAAGCACCGCTGTGCCGCCCAGCAGTTGCTTCCGTCATCGGCAATCTCCATGTGATTGTCCAGGTAATACTGTTCCTCCACATAGTTTTCGTCTTTTCCGATGTAGACCGTATCGCTCCGTACCCATACGCTGTCCTCCACCGTTTCTTCCTGCGAAAGCCAGGCGTTCATCTGCTCCTTTTCCTCTGCGCTGCCGTACTGATAGATCAGATCGGCCACGGGAAGGTAGATTTCCCTGCCCACCGCCTGGAACAGGGTCTGTCCGTAAGCGGCGGACGCGATGAAGATCATCACGCTGAAAGCCAGAGACACGATTGTGCCCCGGTAGCTTTTCCGGCTTCTGTGAAAATATTTTTTCGCCAGCAGGCCCTCGATGCCAAACAGCCGGAGCATGGGACCGGACATGCGCACCGGGCGCTGCCGCTGATAAATGTCCTGATTCTGACGGATGGCCTCGATGGCAGTCACCCGCATGGCCCGCCTGGAGGGGATCCACGCGGAGATCCAGATGGTCAGAAATGCCACCGCGGCTGCCACGGCAATGGACAGCGGCTCCACCTTCATCTCCATGACGATCTTCGCCGCCATCAGACTGCGGAACTGATCCTGCAGCGCCCAGATGGTGATCCAGATGCCCAGAAGGCCGCAGCCGATCCCCACAGGGATTCCCACCGCTCCAACCAGAAGCGCCTCCTGACGGATGCATTTTCTCAGCTGCTTTCTGCTGGCGCCCACAGAGGAGAGCAGGCCGAACTGCCGGGTCCTGTCGCTGACCGAAATGGAAAACGCACTGTAGATCATGGACACAGAGCCGGTCATGATCAGAAGGATTAGCACACCGCCCATACCGTACAAGATTGAACTGTAGTTCCGGTATACGTTGGCGCCTTCCGCCGCCAGCAGAGAATTGTTGATGCTTCCCACTACGCCAAAGGAATCATAGTCTTCCAGAAACGACTGCAGGTTCCTGGCCGGATGATCCAGCCGCAGATAGACATTCAGGATCCCCCGCTGCGCGATCTGGCCGTCGTCCAGGGTCAGCGCCATGTAGCCAGGCGACTTATAGGATTCAAATGTGGGTTCTTCGTACGTTCCCACAACCGTGAACCGGTAATCCGTCAGATCCTCCAGTGTCTCATTTTCCTCAAAGTCCAACTGTTCGTTCAGAAGCTCTCCGTCGGAATACCGCTGTCCCACCTTCAGTTCCAGAACCTGTCCAGGCTTTATCTGCACGTTTCCCCTGGTATACAGGTGGTCCGGAAGCAAAAGCTCCCGGCTGTTTTCCGGCATGCGCCCCTGGGTCAGGTGTACCGGCATGGACTCCAGGAACCCGTCGTCCACTGCGTCGATGAGCAGATACGGCATGTCAGCGCTTTCGTTTTCCATGGGCGCGTATCCTATGGTCCGAGAGGTAAAGCTCGCTTCGGTCCGTTGGTCGCCGGTCATGGCTGCGTACTCCTCGTCAGTCAGCTGATAGCGGCACACATGGTAATTGCCGTAGCTCCAGATAAACGCTTCCCGAAGATACGCCACCATACTGACGCAGAGGGTGGTCACTGCGGTAAACATTGCCGCTGAGAGGATCACGCCCACAATGGTGGCCGCCGTCCGCACCCGGTTCTCCCTCATGGTTTTCCTTGTCAGTTTCCAGAAAATATTCATCCGCGGATCACCTCGTCTCTGACGATCTTCCCGTCCTCGATGGCAAGGATCCTGTCCGCCTGCAGGGCAATGTTCTCGTCGTGGGTGATGACGATCAGTGTCTGCCCATACTTCCGGTTGGACATTTTCAGAAGCTCCACAATCTCCTGACTGTTGTGAGAATCCAGGTTTCCTGTGGGCTCGTCAGCCAAAACCACCGCCGGAACATTCATCAGCGCCCGCCCGATGGACACCCTCTGCTGCTGGCCGCCGGACAGCTGGTTGGGAAGATGACGTTCCCTGCCATCGAGTCCCAGAATGCGGATCAGCTCCTCCAGCCATTTCCGGTCCACCTTCCTGCCATCCATGAGTACGGGAAGGGTGATGTTCTCCTCCACGTCCAGCACAGGGATCAGGTTGTAAAACTGATAGATCAGTCCCACTTCCCGTCTGCGGAAAACGGCAAGCTGTTCCTCGCTCTTCCGGTAGATATCCTGTCCCTGCAGGTACACGCTGCCGCTGGTGGGGCGGTCTACCCCGCCAAGAATGTGCAGCAGGGTGGATTTTCCGGAACCGGAGGGGCCGATGATGGAAATGAATTCTCCTTTTTCCACAGTGAAGGAAACGTCGTCCAGGGCGCAGACCTGGCTGCTGCCGGTTCCGTATATTTTTTTCAGATGCTCTGCTCGTAATAGTTCCATGGTATTCTCCTTTTTGGGTTTCTGGGGTCAGTATAGCAGGGCAGGATGACGCTCCCATGACTTTTCCGTGACGATATTGTCATTTTGGGGACGGCGGCGAAGCGCGCGCAGGGGCCGGCGGCGGGAAATGCAGATTCGCTTCTCACTCCGGCATTCGGACAGGGGGCGGGATTTGTTCGCCGCTTTTTGCCCGTTGCTGCCGGACGGTTGGTTTTGAAGCGGCGGACAAATCCCGCCCCCTGTCCGCCTGCAGTCGCAAGAAGTGAATTCTGCATTTCCTGCCGCCGGCCCCTGCGCGCGCTTCGCCGCCTGGTTTGTGAGGGCGCGGGGGATTTATGCGGGGGGCGTGGTTTTGTAGAAGCGGAGGATGAATTCGGCGCCGGTTTGGGGGCGGTTGCGGGCCTGGAGGGTGGCGTTCTGGCGGGCGAGGATGGTGCGGCTGAGGGCAAGGCCGATGCCGGTGCTTTGGGTTTTGGTGTCTTTTCCGCGGTAGAAGCGTTCGAACAGATGGGGCAGGTCTTCGGGTGCGATCCCGGGGCCGTCGTCCTGGACGGTGAGTTCGGTGTAGATGGGGTTTTCCTGGCCTTTCAGACGGATGGTGCCGCCTTCTGGCGTGTGTTCGGAGCAGTTTTTCAGGATGTTTCCCAGCGCTTCCGCGGTCCAGGACAGGTCGCCGCAGAAGGTTCCGTTCAGCTCCTGCCGGATGTTCTGGTTCTTCAGTTCTATTTGAATCTCCAAGGGCAGCAGGGCCTGGCTGGCCAGTTCCTGCAGGCTGTGTGTTTCCCGGGAAAAGGTGACGGTCCCTGCGTCCAGGCGGGCGATCTTCAGCAGGGCGTTGAGCAGCCATTCCATCCGTCCCAGCTGGCGTTTGATCTCCCAGACGCTGTTTTTTTCCTGCTCTGACAGGTCCGCGTTCACCAGTGAGGCGCAGGCGATGTACGCGGAGGTCAGTGGTGTGCGGATCTGATGGGAGATGTCTGCCATGGAGTCCGCCAGGTATTTTTTGTCTTTCTGAAGTAAATCCGCCTGCTCCCGCAGACGGACCGTCAGTTTCTGTACCTGGTTTTCCAGCTGGCTTAGATCGTCTTCCCGGTAACAGGCCAGACGAAAGGTTTCTTCCCCGTGCAGCAAACGGTCGGTTTCCCGGATAAATTCCCGGATGTGCCGTTTTCGCCGGATATGGCACAGGAGGTTTCCGGCGATCATCCCTGCCAGGCATACGGCCAGCAGGATCAAAAGGATGTCTTTTGCTTGTTGTGTGTTCCACATAGATTTTTTCCCTCATTCCGTACCCGTCAGGCATGACTGAACGGGTTGAACCATCGTACCCTTGACTTCACAGACCGGTCCGCTCCCATGCAGCAGTTCAGCCTGCGGAACTGCTGCTCTCTCATTCTTCCCCTGTCCGGTAGCCGAGACCCCGCACCGTCAGGATCAGCCTTGGTTTCTGCGGATCCTCCTCAATCTTTTCCCGGATCCTTTTGATGTAAACGGTCAGGGTGTTGTCGTTGACGAAATCTCCCGCAATGTCCCACAGTTCCTCCAACAGCTGGCTGCGGGTGAGGATCCTCCCACGGTTGTTGAGAAAAATCAGCAGCAGCCGGTATTCCAGCGCGGAAAGACCAAGCTCTTTTCCGCCGCGGCTTACAATACCTTTCTCCGTGTCCACCGTCACCGGACCCAGACTGAGTTTCCCGCCGGATTTTCCGGTGCGGCGCAGAACAGAACGGATCCGCGACACAAGTTCTCTTGGCCGGAAAGGTTTCGACACATAATCGTCGGCGCCCATGTCCAGTCCCGTGACGATGCTGTGTTCGTCGCCGGAAGCGGTCAGAAAAATCACCGGTATGTCCCGCAGCTGTTTCAAGGCGGAACATACCACAAAGCCGTTGCCGTCCGCCAGGGAGATGTCCAGAAGGGCCAGGTCAAAGTTCTGCTCCTCCGCCAGCTCCAGCGCCCTTCGCTGACCGGATACCGCAGTTACGCGAAACCCTTCCTTCCCAAGAAATTCTGTCAGTGAGCGGACGATCCCCTCGTCGTCCTCCACCAGCAGCAGTTTTGTTTCCATGACTTTTCCTCCCTCGTTTCAACCCTTCTCAGTCTTCCACATTTCCCGGAATACCGGAACGTAAAGACAGAGGGCGCAGACCATCACCACGGCGCAAAGTCCGGCCAGCGTCCGCACCGCCGGCAGCGGCAGGTCCGGCAGCAGAAGCAGCAGAAATACCGCCGCATAAGAGACGGCTGTGCAGACCTTTCCGTACCATTTCGCGCCGTCCAGCTTCCGGCCGTTTCTTCTCAGCAGAAGAAGCCCCATCACCGCCATAAATCCTTCCTTCACCACAAACAGTCCCGTGAGAATCCAGATCTCCGGGTAACGGACCGCCAGACAGAGAATGATCGCCCCCAGGGTCAGCTTGTCCGCCACCGGGTCCAGCAGCTTTCCCAACTCTGTCACCTGATGGAAATTTCTCGCAATCTTTCCGTCAAACAGATCGGTCAGTCCCGACACACCGACCACAAGCGCCGCTGTAAGATAATCCTTCGAAGACTCTGCGTTCAGATACAGCCAGACGAACACCGGAACCAGAAGGATCCGAAAATATCCCATGAGATTGGGGATCGTGTACCAGTCTGACGCTTTCCATTTTTTAATATCCATACTTACCTCTTTCATGGCACACTGGCTGCGCCGATAATGGCAGATCCGGAAGTTTACTTCCAAACTTTCACCTTCCGTAAGTTCTCACGCCATAACGGTTCAACAGGCCGGACCGTTACTTCACGGCTCTACCTTTACCGTGTCCAGTCCAATATATACCTGCGTCCCCTGCCCCGGCTCCGACGCGATGCGTATGGTGTGGGACAGCCGTTTCAGCACCCGCTGGCACAGATACAGGCCGATGCCTGTGGAACGCTTGTCGTACCTTCCATTGTAGCCGGTGTATCCCTTTTCAAATACTCTCGGGATGTCCTCCGGCGCGATCCCGATGCCTGTGTCGGCGATGACCAGGGTTTTCTCCTCCCTGTCGTCCATATAGATGGCAACGCTGCCACGCTTGGTGTATTTGATGGCGTTGGACAGAATCTGCTCCACGACAAACTCCAGCCATTTTTCATCGGTCAGCACCTGGCAGTTTACCGGCTCATACACCAACGTCAGCTTTTTGCGGATAAACAGCGGCGCGTATTTTTTCACCGCCTGGCGGATGATATCGTCCAGACTCTGCTGCCGCAGTACCAGATCGCTGGAATCGCTGTCCAGACGCAGATACTGGAGTACCATCAGCACATACTGCTCAATCTTGAAAAGCTCCGTCAAAAGCTCCCGGTTCTTATCGCTTTCCTCCTGCTGCAGAAGCAAACGCATGGCCGCGATAGGCGTCTTGATCTGATGGGCCCACATGGTATAATATTCCACCATCTCCCGATAGGTGGTCCGGTCGTTTTCCTCCAGCTTGGCCATCTGCTCCTTCAGGCTCAGGATCATCTCCTGATATTCCCGCTCCAGGGCGTCTCCTGCCTCCGGAAGATCCGTCAGGATCAGGATATCTTCCCGAAGCTTTTCAAGTCCTTGTATTTTTCTCCGGAACCGGAAAAATCCCGCCGCAAACACGGCGATCCCAAACACCAGCGAAACCTGTGCCGCGTAAACCGCCGGCTGCACCGGAACATCGTACAGATAACAGACCAGCGCGAACATGCCAAGAAAGCCTGCCGTCCAGAGGATCACCGGCATTGTTTTTTTCAGATAATCGATCAACAGCTTCATCTTTCACTCCACAAGATACCCTACGCCCTTTTTCGTGCGTATGAAATTTTCCAGTCCCGCTTCCTCCAGCTTTCTGCGAAGTCTCGTCACATTCACGGTCAATGTGTTATCGTCGATAAAGCTGTCCGACTCCCACAGTCTTGCCATCAGCGTATCGCGGCTCACGGCTTTTCCCTTGTTTTCCAGCAGCACCTGGAGAATCCGCCACTCATTTTTTGTCAGCTCGATCCTCTGTCCCTGATAATTCAGGATCCCGCTGCTGGTGTCCAGCATCGCGCCCTGGTGTTCCAGAAGATTCGTCTCTTTTCCGAAATCGTAGGTTCTTCTCAGAAGCGCCTGTACCTTCGCCGTGAGGATGTTCAGATCAAAAGGCTTTGCGATAAAATCGTCGGCTCCCAGGTTCATGGCCATGATAATATTCATCTTGTCTGCCGCGGAGGACAGAAAGATCACCGGTACCTTGGAAACCTGGCGGATTTCCTGGCACCAGTGATAGCCATTAAAAAACGGAAGCGAGATATCCAGCAGCACCAGCTGCGGAGAAAAGGCGGCGAACTCCGTCATCACATGCTGGAAATCCTCCGCGCACTGCACCTCCATTCCCCAGGAGGCCAACGTCTCCTTCACTGCCTTTGCGATCACGGGATCGTCTTCAATCAAAAGGATCCGATACATGGTTTCGTTTTTCCTTTACGCATAGATAATATAGTCTTTCTTTCTCTCCTTAGGCGCCGGATACTCACAGTCACGATAACCGAGGATGCAGTTTCCCACGCCGATATAATGCTCCGGCAGTCCCCATTCTTTCAGAAGTGCTTTTCCTTCCGGACTGTCGAACACCTCTCTCGCCCGATGGATCCAGCAGGAATCCACGCCCACCGCATGGGCCGCCAGAAGCAGGGTTCCCATCACCAGAGAACCGTCCTCCACACAGGTCCCGCGGGAGGAATCCGCCAGAACCACAACCACTGTCGGCGCGCCGTAAAACGGATCGCCGTCCGAACCCATCACAGCGGCGTTCAGCCGTGAGAGCTTCTGAACCATCTCCGGCTTCTGGACCACCACCATCACCGGCGACTGCATGCCCATACCTGTCGGCGCGTAGGTCGCCGCCTCCAGGATCGCCTGCAGCTGCTCGTCGCTGATCTGTTCTTTTTTATATTTGCGGACGCTTCTTCTTTCTTTGATCGCTGTCAAAACGGTATTTTCCATTATAGTATTCCTCCTTTTCTGTGAATGGATTCCGGCAGGCCATAGCCAGACATGTATCAGCGTGTGTTTGAACATTCCTTCCTGCAATCTGCATGTCCCATTTGGCAGGCCGTCATCTCGCCGAAATCATCCGTTTTTTCTGTTTATTTTATAATAGCACAGCAAAAAATAATTTTCACTACATACTTTCTTGTAACTTTCTTAATTTGTAATAGTTTAGCCTTGCTGAACTATTACACGCTTCGCGATGCACAGAAACTGCATTTCATGCAGCCCCGCGCTGCAGGCCTCGGGATTTTCGCACATTCTGTGCGAAAACACCTCGCGGGATAGTGACAGGCTGAACTGTTACCTTAATTTGTAACCGTTCGTTACTGTTCATGGCTCAGCCGCCAACACGCGCTGTTTGCGGCGTAAGAACATGATCATACGGTCTGCGCAGTAAATGCGCAGACCTGGCTGAACGGTCACTCACTTGGCAAAAGATCCCTTAGAACCTACTCCGCTGTTTTCAGCTCTCTTCCGCACTGTTTTCTCACAAAATAATAGCATGCCACCTGCATAAGGATGGTCGCAATCCAGGAGCCGGGATAAGAGATAAAAAGAAAATACAGTGACCTGTGACGGGGGAAAAACACATAGATCCACAGAACCCTGGTCCCCACCGTGCCGATCACCGAAAGGATCATTGGCACCGCCGAACGCCCCATCCCCCGCAGTGCGCCGGGAATCAGGTCCATGATTCCGCAGAGAAAATAGGGGACGGTGGTGATGGAAAGGATTTCCAGGCCGCAGCGGATCACCTCCGGTTCCGAGGTATAAATACCCAGCACCTGGGTACCGAACACATACGCCCCGACGCCCAGAACCGCGGAAACCCCCACCGACAGGATCAGGCAGTCCACCAGCACCCGGTCCATGCGCTTCGTCTTCTTTACGCTGTAATTCTGACTGGTAAAGCTCATACACGCCTGCGTGACCGCGTTGACAGCCACATACAGAAAACCGAGCACATTGTTGGCCGCCGTGTACCCCGCCATAGCCGTAGAGCCAAAGGAATTGACCGACGACTGGAGCAGCGCGTTGGAAAAGCTGATCACAGTGCTTTGGATGCCGGCGGGGATCCCCACCTGGAAGATACGGACCAGATATGCCTTCCTGATCCTGAGACTGGAAAACCGCAGCTGATACCCTGCCTCGGTCCTGCACAGACACCACAGGACCAGGATGCAGGAAACCATCTGGGAGGCCACTGTTCCCACCGCCACGCCGGCCACGCCCAGCGGGATCACCGCCACCAGCAGCAGATCCAGCGCCACATTGGCCAGACCCGCCGCCATCAGAAACATCAGCGGACGTTTTGTGTCTCCCACTGCCCGGAGAATAGACGCGCCGTAGTTATACAGCATAAAAAAGGGCATCCCCAGAAAATAGATTCTCATGTAGACCACCGACTGGCCGATCACATCCTCTGGCGTTCCCATCAGCTCCAGCGCCGGCCGGGAAAACGCGGCGCCCACAAATGCCATAAGGACGCCGCTGACCAGGGCGAAGGCCACCGCCGTATGCACCGCCTCCGACATCTCTTTTTCACGTTTTGCCGCATGGTAGCGGGCCGCCAGCACGTTGGCGCCCAGAGAGATGCCGATAAAAAGATTCGTAAAGATGTTGATCAGCGCGGTGGTGGAGCCTACCGCCGCCAGCGCCTGGCTTCCGCTGAATTTTCCCACTACAATGATGTCCACGGCGTTGAACATCAGCTGCAGAATGCTGGAAATCATCAGAGGAAGGGAAAATGAGATCAGTTTATCCATGATCGTGCCGTTGCACATATCGATTTCGTACTTTTCACCTTTCAACTTCTGTTCCTCCCAATGCTTTTTCTGAATATCCTACTCTTTTCCCGGCTTTTCGTCAATACGCAGGTCTATTGGCCGGGACACGATCAGCCGGGACACAGGACTACGATCCTCTGGGGCGTGGTGACCGGCGGCAGGCTCCGGGTCGTGATGGTATAATAGACGAGAAGATACGCGTTTCCGGGACTGCAGCTGTAACTTTGCCCGTTGGCCGTCGTAATCTTCACCTGGCTGTTGAGATTCAGCTGCAGGGAACGGTCGGTGGCCAGCAGGCTTTCGTCAAAGTAAGACAGCTTCACACTCTGATTCCTCCAGAGCATGGTGACAATCTCCGCCTGATAACGGGGCGGATAGATCGCAGGCACAGGCAGGTTCGTGTCATAAAATGCCGCGACTCGCATTCCCCGGCGGAGCATCGTGCTGCCAACCACCAGCGTGCGCCCGGAGACGACAAACTGTACCTCCTGCCCCTGGTTGTTGATGCTGATGATCTTTGAACAGCAGTCGCTGTCCACGTCCTGGATCGCCATAATGGTTCCGGTGATCATCTGATACTCTTCATAAGCCATGTTGTTCTCCTGACCTGCGGAAATTCCTTCGGCA
This sequence comes from Fusicatenibacter sp., assembly GCA_017887445.1. Lineage (GTDB taxonomy): Bacteria > Bacillota > Clostridia > Lachnospirales > Lachnospiraceae > Fusicatenibacter. The sequence goes on along the minus strand of JAGHIA010000027.1, from coordinate 32,545 downwards.
GATTGGATTTCCAGCAGGCGCGATTGTTCTTTTTATCAGCATATGCGCCGCTGGGGAGCGTATATGACCGGCGAACGCTGTCCCAGAGCGTGTTTGAAAATTGCTTTCTGCAAGATGCGCGTCACAGTTTGTGGGGAATTTGCCCCGAAATCAGGAGACCTAGCGGGCTATGCTGACTGAATTCGGGGTAAATTCCACGCAAAGTGGGGCGTGCAGATTGCAGGAATGAATTTTCAAACACACTCTAGAGCCATGGAAATAGGCGGAAAACTTTTGTTTTGCAGAAATTATTTTAAATATATATTAATTTTGGTGCAATTTTATTGATATTTTAAATCTCATTCCCCGTTTACTACTTATATTTTTCTTGCTTTTGCTTTATTTTTTTGAAATATATTGCTTTTTGGCATATATGTGCTAACATTATATATACAATAACAAATCAGAACTATATATCTGAATTTTCCAAGGAATCGTCTGATTCAGAAAGGAGATGCTTATGTCAAAAAAAAGAAAATGGGAAAAAATGATTGCATTTGTTTTAGTGTTGTTTTCTCTTAGTATGCCAGTTTCGACTTCTGGTGCATATCTTGACAAACCCGTAACAGACATAGAAGTGAATGAAGTCACCTGTGATTTAGCATGCGGTGGTTTATGCTATTATGTGTGCAGGCACGATTGGATTTATAATTCTGACAATAGTTATACACATAATTTTGGAAATTGTTCCGTTCGTGTATATGCCTGTGTATATACAGGTATGAAATGTGAGTTCTGTGGTCATGTTCAGTCAATGTTATCCTTGAACATGTCAGGATTTCATTTATGTCATGAAATTCATTCCTCATGTGGCAAAGGCTCTGTATCAAGATGCAGCGAAGGTCATTATTGGTAGGAGGTGCCGTATGGATTTCAAAAAAACTTCAGCCGTTGGCTTACTTATCATTCTCCTTAGTTTAACCTGCGGATGTCAGGACCAGGCGGACCCGACAAAAGAAAAAAGTCCGGAAGCAAATACAGTCAACGCTTCACAGGACAGCACCCCCTCAGACACGCTTGATCTTTCCGAATTGATTCAAAACGCCCTTGAAGAAAGCGAAATTTATTCTGAAGAACAGGGATTTTCCTTTCCGAATGCAGGATGGGGATGCTCCATAGAGCAAATGTCCGCAGCATTGGACGTAACCTTTGACAGTACGCCTGTCCTGGCAGGCTCAGACAGCTTTGCCTGTCAATCAGTCGGCTACACCGAGGTTTTCGGATATGAGGCAAGAGTACAGGCGGAGGTTTCTCAGGATCAGGTAAATTCCCTGACATTTCTTATGGACTATATGGAGAAACCGGATGCGGTCTTCACTGCTTTGAAAACCTCCATAGAAGATCTGTGCGGCGAACCGGCAAGAGAATCCACCGCAGCTGCTCCGGCAAAAATTATCGTCTGGGAACAGAGTTCCACCAGCTTTACGCTTGCATATACCGGAAGCGAACTGAAGATCACCATGGGTACAGATCTTGATACTGTCAACATCAATCCCTCGAGCCTCACCGCGGCAGATCTTGAAAATTCCGGTGAGTACGAGATTTCCAATGTTCCCTGGGGAAGTGGAAAAGCGGAAACTGCACAGGCGCTGGGGATTCGCTTTCATGATATTCCACTGGCGGAAAATGACACGCTGACCATCTATCCATCCAGAGATCTGGCGATGATCCTGGGATATCCGGCGGAGGTAAGAGCCGAATACCACACCGAAGGCCTGACGCAGCTGACATTCGAAGTAAAGACAGAGGATGTGGAAACCGCATTTTCTTGTCTGCTTCAGGAACTGAGCAGTCAATATGGTGATACTTATACCGAGCTGAGCAGCGAGGAAGATCAGAGGACTGCTTATCGCTGGGACAGCAAAACAACACCCGGCACGGCTCTGGAATTAAGCAGACGAATCGATGCGATAACTTTAGACCTGGTTCAGCTTGAACAGTAAAAATTTACAGGAGATACATCAAATGCGCCCACAATCAAGGAGTGTTTTCTATGATCATTACTGTAACCGTAACTGAATTTAAATCCGATCCGGAAAAATATTTGGAAATGGCAATGTCTCAGGATATTCTCATTACCAAGAACGGAAAAAACACTTCCCGCCTTACCATCCCCACAGTCGATAAGCTGGCGCTCCTGAACGATCTTGTAGGAATCGTTCCACAGGATCAGGAAATAGATGAAAAAAACATACATATTTCGCAAAGCTGACCAAACGCCAAAAGAACAAATATTGTAACAGTTCAGCAACGCTGAACTGTTACCAAATATTTCCGGACACACCGCGAAAAGACCGTATCCACACTCTCGTGGACACGGTCTTTTCGCATAAGATGTTCAGATTTCACAGCGATCCAGCACAGCCGGACCGTTACAAACGATCACTCGTTTTCTCTCAATTTTTCTCACTACTCACTATCGTCTTGCCGTCACTTTTACCGGCTTCAATACTCCGAGACGCACCAGAATCCGAGTGCGCAGCTCCTGGATCACTTCTATATCCTGACGAATCATTTCTGTTATCATTTCTGTTATTTTCATACGTTTCATTCCTTTCGCCGCTGCGGCTGTAAACATTCGCTTGGGTTACACGTTCATTATATAACAGAAATCATCCAATACCTAATATTCTTTTTCTAAATCTTCTAAAATAACTATGAACTTGTCACTGTTCACTCGTGCCTCGCAAACAGTAACATTCGCAGGCTCATTTAAAGTTTTGCTACACAAAAGGAGCCCCGCTCACACCTGAATCTTGTTCTCACGCCGCAAACAGCAAGTGTTTGCGGCTGACCCGTGAACAGTAACATGAACTTATCACTGCTTTCTCGCGATCGCGTACTCGTCGCCGAGGCGGTAATACGGGCAGTCGTAAAAGGTATCCGCCATAAAATGCGCCATCTCATCCTCGTCCAAATCCACCTCGCAAGTATAGCACTCATATTCCTCGTCATACACATAATTGGCGCAGGAGTCGCAGCTGGTCTGCCGCCCTGCCGTTTTCTTTTTCATCCGTTACAGTTCCCTCACGTTTCTTATTTCTCGTCGCACACCTGGAAAATATAAAATTTCAGGTAATAGGATTCCTCGGCGGCCCAGAGGATCGGATGATCCGGTGCCTGGGTGCGGTATTCCACCTGACGCAGCCGTTTATGTACGTTCTGGGCGGCCTGATGAATGGTCTTCGTAAACAGCTCGTAGGTCATAAAATGGGAACAGGAACAGGTAGCCAGATAGCCGCCGTCCTTCACCAGCTTCATGGCCCTCAGATTGATCTCTCGATAACCCTTGATCGCGTTTTTCACTGAATTTCTCGACTTGGTAAATGCCGGCGGATCCAGAATGATCACATCGTACTCCTCTCCCTTCGCCTCCAGCTGGGGCAGAAGCTCGAACACGTCCGCGCAGAGGAATTTCACCCGGTCCTCCAGACGGTTCAGGGCCGCGTTTTTTCGCGCCTGCTCCACGCCAAGCTCCGAGGCGTCCACGCCTGTCACCTCCCGCGCTCCCGCGATGCCCGCGTTCAGCGCAAAAGAACCGGTGTGGGTAAAGCAGTCCAGCACCCGGGCGTCCTGGCACAGCCGCTGGATTGCCAGACGGTTGTACTTCTGATCCAGGAAAAATCCCGTTTTCTGTCCGTCCTTCACATCCACCAGATAACGGACGCCGTTCTCCACAATCTCAACCTCCGTGTCAAACGGCTCCCCGAGAAATCCTTTCGTCCGCTCCATGCCCTCCTGCTCCCGGACCTTGGCGTCGCTGCGCTCGTAGACACCGCGCACAGCGATTCCGTCCTCCCCAAGCACCTTTTTCAGCAGAGCCACGATGGTCTCCTTCATCCGGTCGATGCCAAGGGCCAGAGACTGCACCACCAGCACGTCGGAAAATTTGTCCACCACCAGTCCCGGCAGAAAATCCGCCTCTCCGAAGATCAGCCGGCAGCTGGAGACATCCACGGTTTTCTTCCGGTATTCCCAGGCGCTGCGCACCCGCATCTCCAGAAACGCCTCGTCCACCTGCTGGTCCTTGTTCCTGGTCATCATACGGACACGGATCTTGGATTTTGTATTGATAAATCCCCGTCCCAGCGGATATCCGTCAAAATCCCGCACAAGGACCACATCCCCGTTCTCAAAACTCCCCAGCACTGTGGCAATCTCATTGTCAAAAATCCAGAGTCCTCCGGATTTCAGCATTCTTCCCTCGCCTTTTTTCAGCGTTACAACCGCTTGGTTCATTCCATCTCTCCTCTCTGTTGCCGCTTTGTAACGATTCAGCCGGCAGAATCGTTACACCGTTTTCCACTCTTATTCTTTTTCACAGTCCGGTTCCCTCAAACGGAGGGATAAAGCTTTCCTTCGCCGTGTCCCCCTCCTGGATAAACCCGTTAGTTACTCCCAGCTCCAGGGCATAGTCCACCAGCCGTTCATACTCCCGCCGCGTAACCTTCCGGTTCAACGGCGGCGGCAGGGCCGCGCCCTCCTCCCCCGCAAGGGGCGTGTACTGGTTCATCAGGCTGATATACACCCCGTCCCCATAAGTCCGGTAAACATACTCCACCACAGCCTTCCCGTTTTGAAGCGCCCCCGGCAGCAGCAGATGACGGACAAGGATCCCCCGGCGCATCATTCCATCCCCGTCAAACACCGGCGTCCCCACCTGACGGTACATGATCTCCAGCGCCCGCCTGGCCTCCTTGGGATAATCCGGGGCATGAGAATACCGGCTGGCCAGACCGCTGTCCATATATTTAAAATCAGTAAGATAAATATCCACCAGGCCGTCCATCCGCCGCAGGGATTCCTCTCCTTCATAGCCGCCGCAATTATATACCACGGGAAGCCTGAGTCCCTGCGCCTTTGCGTCCTCAAGCGCCAGGGCGATCCATGGCGCGTAGTGGGTCGGCGTCACCAGATTGATGTTGTGGGCGCCTTGGTCCTGCAGTTCCAGAAAAATCTCTGTCAGCCGCTCTACGGAAATCTCCTGCCCCGCTTCCGCCCGGGCCACCGGCCGGTTCTGGCAGTAAATACAGCGCAGCACACAGCCGGAGAAAAATACCGTCCCGGAGCCTCTCGTTCCGGAAATACACGGTTCCTCCCAGAAATGCAGCGCCGCCCGGGCGGCATAAAGCTTTGCCGGAACCTTACAGAATCCTGTGTTCCCCTGCTCCCGGTTTGCGCCGCAGCCTCTCGGACAGAGACGGCAGCCGCCGTCAATAAGCGAGGATCTCATATCCGTCGTCGGTCACAGCCACCGTGACCTCCCACTGGGCGGAAGGCGCGCCATCTTCTGTGTACACAGTCCAGTCGTTGTCCTCATCCACAAAAATCTCGTCGGTTCCCATGTTGATCATCGGCTCAATGGTGAACACCATGCCCGGGACCAGAAGCACACCCGTGTCTCTCCGGCTCACATAGCTGACAAACGGATCCTCATGAAACTCCAGGCCAACCCCGTGGCCGCCGATTTCCTGTACCACCTGGTACCCTCTGCTAAGAGCAAACTCGTGGACGGCCGCTCCCACATTGCCCAGGCGGTTGAACGGACGCACCTGCGCAAGACCTGCCTGCACGGCCTCCAGCGTACCCTTCACCAGCTGTTTCTTTTCCTCCGACACATTTCCCACGCAGAACATGCGGGAGGAATCGGAAAAATATCCGCCGTAGATTGTGGAAACATCCACGTTGATGATATCGCCGTCCTGAAGGATCTCCTCTTCGGACGGGATCCCGTGGCAGACCACATCGTTGATGGACGTGCAGACACTCTTTGGAAATCCCTCGTAATTCAGCGGCGCGGGGATTCCTCCAAGCTCCCGGGTTTTCTGCTCCACCAGCTGGTTGATCTCCTCTGTGCTCATGCCGGCACGGATATTTTCCGCCACATAGTCCAGCACCGCAATGTTTACTTTTCCGCTGGTACGGATGCCGTCGATCTGGGCCTTGTTTTTGATCATTTTCCGGGAAGGGATCCGGTATCCTCTCAGCTTATAATTCTTTATCTTCTCGTCCATCTCCAGATGACAGTCCGCATATTTTTTTCCGCTGCCGCACCAGCAGGGATCATTTCTTCTTATTCTTTTCTTCATATGTATTCCTTTCACAACTTTTCTGAAAATCAATCGCAACAGTTCAGCCTGCCGTTATTCCGCGAGGTGTTTTCGCAAAGAATGTGCGAAAATCCCGAGGCCTGCAGCGCGAAACTGCATGAAATGCAGTTTCTGTGCATCGCGAAGCGTGTAATCGTTCAGCAATGCTGAACTGTTACAATCAGTCAGCGCAACCGAACTGTTACTACTTTACCACATTTCTGAAAAGTTTCAAGGCCATAAAACAGTCCGGGGCAGAAATCCGACGTCTTTACACGCCGTCTGCCCCGGACCGGGTTCTGCTGGAGGCTGTACTTTGCCGGAACCTGTCTGCACATAACGATTCAGCCGAAGGAATGGTTATGTCTGCACAGCGTTCCTGCATCTTTACAGAAACTCTTTCAGCTTTTCCATGTTATGTTCTTCAAACTTCTGAAGCTTTTCCATCAGATTTCGTATTTCCTGCTCCGCGCCTTCACATTCGTTCAGGTTTTTGATGGCGTCGATCACGCCCATATTGCTGCCCTGGATCATCATCTCCGCAATATGCGACGTGGATTTGTCTGTCAGAAGCTGCATGTTGATCATCAGATACGTGCTGATCTTGGAAAACGTGCTGATTTCCTTCTCGTCGTACCCATTCTCCTTCAGCAGTCTCCCGGCAGTCTCCTGAAACTCCTCGTACCCCTGAAACTGTGCCTTCAGATGCTCCCGCAGCTCCTTGTTTTCCACAATTCCCATCAGCTGCCGGATAGAATCCACGCCCATCTGCGCATTCTGGTAGACAAAATTTAACAGTCTGGCATTCTCATTCATGTGTCTTTACTCCTTTTTCTGTATTTCCAGCGGTTTGCCTATTCAGGAGTATTCCCACACTTTCTTCCAATTATTCCATTTCCTGTCTTCAGCCGATGATCCCCTTATCCATACATGCAGCCAGCTCTTTGGCGAAATATGTAATGTACAGCTGCGCTCCCGCGCGGTACGCGCCCACAGCCATCTCGCACATGATCTTTTCCTCATCGATCCAGCCGTTGGCCGCAGCCGCCTTGACCATGGAATACTCGCCGCTGACGCTGTAAGCCGCCACCGGAAGGTTCGTGCAGCCGGCCACCCGGGCGATCATATCCTGATACGCCAGCGACGGCTTGACGATCAGAAGATCCGCGCCTTCCTCCACGTCCAGCAGCGCCTCCTTGACACCCTCGCGGCTGTTGTGGAAATCCATCTGATAACTTTTCCGGTCGCCAAAAGACGGCGCGCTTCCCGCCGCGTCACGGAAAGGTCCGTAGAAGGAGGACGCATATTTCACCGCGTAGGACATGATCGGCGTTCCCTTGTAGCCGTTGGCATCCAGCAGTCCGCGGATGGCCCGCGTATGGCCGTCCATCATATCGGAAGGCGCCACCATGTCTGCCCCCGCCTGCGCATGGGACAGAGCTGTTTTTGCCAGCAGCTCCAGCGTCGCGTCGTTCTCCACCTCATGGCCGCACAGCACGCCGCAGTGACCGTGGGACGTATACTCGCACATGCACACATCGGTGATATAATACAGGTCCGGAAACTCCTTCTTGGCCTGGCGCAGCGCTTTCTGGATAATTCCATCCTCCGCGTAAGCGCCGGAGCCAACCTCATCCTTCACATCCGGGATTCCGAAAAGCAGCACGCTTCCCACGCCCGCCTTCGCCAGTTCCTCCAGACAATACGGCAGCTGATCCAGCGTATAACGGTACTGTCCCGGCATGGACGGGATCGGCTCTTTGATGCCCTGTCCCTCCCGCACAAACAGAGGGTAGATCAGGGACGATTTATCCATGCGGGTCTCCCGCACCATTTTTCTCAAAACCTCATTTCCGCGGAGACGCCGCGGTCTGACTGTCATATCCATATGATATTCTTCCTTCTTTCCTGCGATAGATTCCGGCGGCAGGACACTCATCCGTGCAATTTCAAACGGATCACAGAGAGGCAATCACTTCCCTGAGCCTTGCAAGACGCTCGTCCGTACCATTTTCAAACACGCTCTGGCCGCCTTCCGGACTATTATAATACTTTCCGCCACGTTCTTCCAGTATTTTTCTTTAAACATACGCTTTTTGCGTAACAGTTGTTACTGTTCACTCGTGCCTCGCAAACAGTAACATTCGCGGGCTCATTTAAAGTTTTGCTCCGCAAAAGGAGCCCCGCTCACACCTGAATCATGTTCTCACGCCGCAAACAGCATACGAATATGCCGCCGGCCCCGGCCTTCTTTCGTCCGCCATTGGCTTCTCACTCCTCATAATTCCCCGGGGCCTCAAGGACGCTCTCCAGCCGCTGCCGCAGTTCCTTCACCTTCCGGTGATCCATTCCGCCCCCGTTGATCCCGATCACCGTCTCCTCCTTGCGGACAACCGACGGGAAAAAGAAATCACAGTCCTCCTTCTCGGAACAGTTATTAGCCAGCGCCCCTTTGGCCCTGGCTTTCTCGCACAGTCTGTGATTTTCCTTTGGGTCGTCGGTGCAGGCCAGAAGCAGAAACACTCCGTCAAAGCAGGCCTCATCGGCAGTGGTCCGCCGCACAGCGATCTCCCCCTGCCGCTCCAGCTGCTCCAGTTCCTTACAAAGCTCCGGCGACACCACAAGAATCTCCGGCTGAAACTCCAACAGCACCCGCACCCTGCGGCAGGCGATGGTCCCACCGCCCGCCACAAGGACTTTCCTTCCTTTCATACGGAAAAACATCGGAAAATACGGTACATGCTCCATTTAGCAGGTTGCTCCTCCTGTCTCGTGCAGCTTCGCGTCGAGGATCTCCTGTTTTCTCTCAAGGATCTCATCGGAGAGAAGCTGTTTTTCCACGTTCTCAAATCCAATACGCTCGATGGTGGCCGCAAAACGCTCGCCTGTCTTGCCCTGCTCACGGTACAGCAGAAGCGCCTTCTCGATAACCAGCAGCGCTTCCTCTTTATCAGTAAAGATCTTGGACAACGTATGGCCTTTGGCCACCTGTTTGCCCCAACGTCCGCCGATGTAGATCTTATATCCGGTCTGACCGTCCTCGATGGCGTCAAACCGGCACTGACCTACGCAGCGTCCGCAGTTGTTGCAGACCTCTTTGTCAATCTCCAGCAGTCCGTCCACAACTTTTGCGGCCTTCATCGGACAGACAGCTTCCACGGAACATTTCTTACATCCATTGCAGCTGTCCTCGTCAAAGTTGGGAATCCTCTGTCCGATGATCCCCAGGTCGTTCAGGTCCGGCTTCACACAGTTGTTGGGACATCCGCCCACAGCGATTTTAAATTTGTGGGGAAGCTTCACCCCGCGGTATCCTTCATAGAAACGGTGATGAATTTCCTCGGACAGGGCAAAGGTATCGATCAGACCATACTGGCAGGTGGTTCCCTTGCAGGAGACAACCGGACGCACTTTTGAACCTGTTCCGCCGCAGCTCATGCCTGCCGCCTCAATAGCTGCCTTGAAGTCGTCGATCTTTTCATAGGGAATTCCCTGCACCTCAACGGTAAGACGGGTGGTAAACAGGATGGTCCCGTTTCCGTATTTCTCCGCCGCGTCGGTGATGGCCCGCATCTGCTCTGCCGTCACCTTTCCATTGATGGTGATTACCCGGGCGGAAAAATTGTCGGTTCCCTTGTTGCTCAGGAATCCCATGCCCTTTACTCTCTTTTCATCTGCTGCACTGACTGTTAATGTTGCCATAGTATTTTCTCCTTTTCTGTTTTTATGATACCGGAGTTCGAAAACTGGCATCTTTTTATTTATAGGTTACTGTTCACAATCGTTCTCAGTAACTATATATATCTCATCACTGTCTGATGAACAATCCTGCGCCGTTTTGCCCGCAGCGTAAAACCGCACGAAATACAGTTTCTATGCGTTGCGCCGGAGACACGGCACATATAGCGCTTACGCGCCATTGGATTACTGCAAATCAATTCCTTATGTATGCGTCAACAGTCTCAAAAGGGATCAGACCTCCACCTCATTGACGCTCAAACCGCCTTCCAGCACCCTGGTGTTGGTATAGCCGTAATATTTCAGGCGGTTCTGTGTCAGGTACGCCCGTTTGCCTTTGGCGCATACCAGCAGCAGCTTCTCGTCCTTTCCAAGCCCCGGAACCTCTCCGTCGATCTTCGTCACGTCCAGATACTCGGCGCCCTCGATGGACGGCGTCATACCGCAGTCGATCACCCGGTAATCTTCGGCCGCTCCGTCCAGATACTCCTGGGGTCCGAAGCTTTCCAGCTGGCCTGCCATCTTGTTCTCCAGAATGTTCAGGGCCTGAGAGAACGGATGAATGGCCGTGGAGAACGGCGGCGCATAGGCCAGGTCCATATCCTCCAGCATGGACAGGTCCGCGTTCAGCGTCAGCGCCGTGACCGCGATGTCCACGATCTTGTCCACCGCGCCTGCTCCCACAACCTGTACGCCCAGGAATTTTCCACTGTCCGCGTCTGCCGTCATCTTGATCACAAAGCTGTCTGCTCCCGGATAATAGTGCGCCTTGTCGTCCACCACGCAGACGGCGCTGATCGGATGGAAGCCTGCCTCCCTGGCCTGTGTCTCAGATAGACCGGTGCGTCCCACATTCATGCCTGGCAGCCTGCAGACGCCGGTTCCCAGAACACCCGGATACGGACGGTTGTCTCCGGCCATATTTTTCGCCGTTCTGCGTCCCGCGATGTTCGCGGTGGAACCCATGGGCGACCACACGGTGTTTCCTGTGATGCGGTTGGTAACGCCGGCACAGTCTCCTACCGCGTAGATATCCGGGTCGTTGGTCTGCATCTGACGGTTGACCGCCACGGTACGGTTGGGATTCAGCGCAATACCGCTGCCCTCCAGAAACGCCGTGTTGGGACGGATACCGATGGACATCACTGCCAGGTCGGCTTTCATGGCCCGGCGGCTGGTCAGCACCTTCTCTACCTTTCCGTCTCCCTCAACGCCCTCCAGCTTCGTTCCCGGAAATACCATGATTCCTTCGTCCGCCAGACGGTTTTCCACATACTCGGCAATCTCCGGATCAAAGCCCGGCAGAGTGTGCTCCGCCATATCGATCACAGACACCCGCACACCTTCCGCCGCCAGATTCTCCGCCACCTCCAGGCCGATAAATCCGCCGCCCACAACCACCGCACGTTTGGCCGGAATCTCCTTCAGGGCGTCGCGAAGGGCGAAGGCATCCTCCGGCGTGCGCATATAGAAAATATGTTTCAGATCCATGCCCGGAAGATTCGGATGGATGGGGGACGCTCCTGTGGCAAGCACCAGCTTGTCATAAGAAAACTCCTGCTCCTGTCCGCCCTTCAGGCTGCGCGCCTTCACCGTCTTACGCTCCCGGTCCACAGCGGTGGCTTCCATCTCTGTCAGGACCTCTGCTCCCGTCAGCTTCGAAAAGCTCTCCGGTGTGTTGACGATCAGCGCGCTCTTTTCCTGGATCACTTCTCCCACATAATAGGGAAGTCCGCATCCCGCATAGGAAATGTCCTTTCCACTGGTGAGGATCGTCACCTGACAGTCTCTGTTCTCCCGTTTCAGTTTCGCGGCCACTTTGGTTCCGGCTGCCACACCGCCGATGATCAATACTTTCACGATCTGTTCTCCTTTGCATCTGTTACCGAAGTTTTACTTTGTTTTAACCTGTCTTTTATTTTACTACTTGTTGTTTCATTTTGAAAATGATATTATCTAATCATATTAATAGGTAAAACCAATATATTCCATTTCGAGGGACCTACATATGACAATCCGACATTTAAAAATCTTTATCCAGGTGGCGGAGACGGGGAAAATGAGTACGGCAGCCAAAAACTGCTACCTGTCCCAGCCGACCGTCAGCCAGGCCATCCATGAGCTGGAGGTATACTACGGCGTTCCCCTGTTCGAGCGGCTGTCCCGGCGGCTTTACATTACCGAGAGCGGAAAAAAGCTCCTGACCTACGCCAGAGATACGGTCCGCTCCTTCGAGCTTCTGGAGGAAGCCATGCGCAAGGACCGGATGGTGGACCGCCTGCGCATCGGCGCCAGCATCACCGTGGGAAACTGTCTGCTCTCCAACATCGTCTCCCAGCTTCAGTCCCGGAAGCCGGGACTGGATCTGTACACACAGGTGGGAAACACAAGGGAGATCCAGGAGAATCTTCTGAACTCCACCCTGGACATCGCCCTGGTGGAGGGCATGATCACCCATCAGGACCTGGTGACCGTCCCTGTGGTGGACGATTTCCTGGTACTGGCCTGCTCCCCCTCCCATCCGTTCGCCTCCCGGAAGACCATCTATTTTCAGGAACTGAACAACCAGCCTTTCGCGCTGCGGGAACTGGGCAGCGGCACGCGGGAGCTGTTCGCCCACACCCTCCAGAACAGCGGCGTCCAGATAAAAATTGCCTGCGAGGCCAACACCCCGCAGGCAATCCGCAATATGGTCATGTACGACAATTATCTGACCGTCATCTCCATCCGTCTCATCGACGAGGAGGTGCGCACAGGAAAGATCCATGTGATCCAGAACAGTACAGAGGACTGGAACCGGAACTTCTTTCTGGTGACCCATAAAAACAAAACCTTCACACCGGCCATGGAACTGCTCCGGGAGCTCTCGGAACAGTACAAGCGCCCGACGCTCCCGGAAGGAATCTCCTTCGGCACGCTGCTCCCCGGCGCAAAAACCGTATGAAAACGTAGTGCCTGCAGGCATCCGGCCCATCGCGAAACGGTTTTCAATGGACGGATGCCGTAACGATTCAGCTGGCTGAATCGTTACATTTTCAAACACGCTCCAGTGTGAACCAGAAGGCCACGCCATTGTCGTAATTCTCGGCGCCGCACTTCTGGTTCATGGAATCCATGATCGCCTTCACGATCGACAGCCCGATCCCGCTGCCGCCGTAGGCTCTGGTCCGCGCCTTATCCACTTTATAAAACTTGATCCAGATTTTGTCGATGTCTTCCTCCGGAACCGGGTCGCCGGTGTTGAAGACAGTGGTCGTCACCACATGATCCTCTGTTTTGCAGCTGATCTCAATCACATGATCGTAATCCAGATGATTCAGGGCGTTGGTCAGGTAGTTGGTGATGACCTCCTCCACCTTGAATTCATCGCCCCAGACCGGCACAGGCTCCTCCTGATGGAAGACCACCTTGGCCCCTTTCTGCTCGATGAGGATGGCCGACGACTGGAGTACGCCGCGGATGACCTCCGCCAGGTCGAACCGCTCCATGGTCACCTGGTCATTTCCAAACTCCAGCTGATTCAGATTCAATAGCTTCTTAACCATCTCATTCATCTTGGAAGCCTCGTCCACAATCACGTCACAGTAGAACTCCCGGCTTTCCTGGTCCTCGTTGATATTGTCCTTCAACCCTTCCGCGTATCCCTGGATCAGCGCCAGCGGCGTCTTCAGTTCATGAGTCACATTGGAGAGAAATTCCCGGCGCATCTCGTCTAGCTGAGTCTTCCGCTCAATATCCTTCTGCAATTCCGCGTTGGCGCTTTTCAGCTCCGCAATGGCCAGCTCCAGCCTGTCGGACATGGAGTTGAAATTATTGCCCAGCTCTCCGATCTCATCCTCGCCTCCGCTGACATACCTGGCGTCAAAATCCAGCGCGGCCATCCGCTTGGAAATCTCCGTCAGCTCCTTGACCGGCTTTACAATCCTGCTGGCCACCAGCCAGATAACCAGCGCGCCGGCTAAGATGGTGACGATTCCCACATAAGTATAAAACTGGTTGGAGATCGACGCCGCGTCCTGAATGCTGTCCACAGGACACTGGATCATACAGTAATTGCCGCTGCCAAGCTGCCCTACCAGCTGCAGGTAATCGGTGTTCATGGTGCTTTCGTGGAAATTCTGGATCTCGTAGCTGTAGTCTTCGCCTGCCACCTGATCCAGAACCGTTATATTCCTCCGCTCCAGGCCCAGCTCGATTCCTGCCAGCCGGATCTGCATCACCTCGCTGTCGATGGTGTTCTGATAGATCCTTCCGTTCAGATAGGAATCGACCACAAGCACTTTCAGATTGTTGGTGGCGCAGAACTGGGTGAACTCCGCCGGAACATCCTCTCCGCGCTGGATGTTCAGCTGGCTTAAGATTTTCCACGCCTGCTTCAGCTTATCCATTTTCTGATAGGTATAGTAAGTTCCCAGAAACGCGTAATTCAGCAGGGCAATGGCCAGAAGAGCCGCCGTCATCACCGCAATAAACGTGACCGCGATCTTTCTCTTCACCGAATGTTTCATCTGTCCACCTCAAATTTGTATCCCATACCCCAGATGGTCTTGATATACTCGCCTTTTTCACCCATCTTGCTTCTCAGCTTCTTCACATGGGTGTCAATGGTGCGGGCGTCGCCGAAATAATCGTAATTCCACACATTGTTCAGGATTTTTTCCCGGGACAGGGCGATCCCCTGGTTCTCCAGGAAATACGTCAGCAGCTCGAATTCCTTGTAGCTCAGCTCCATGGCCTCCCCGTCCAGCGTCGCCTGATGGGCGGCCTTGTCGATACGGATTCCGCCTGCCTCCAGAATACTCTCCGCGTCCGTCTGGCCGGTTCTGCGCAGGATTGCCTCCACCCGCGCCACCAGGATCTTCGGTGAAAACGGCTTGGAGATATATTCGTCCACACCAAGGTCAAAGCCAAGCAGCTCGTCCCTCTCGTCGCTTTTTGCCGTCAGCATGATGATCGGCACTTTGGAATACTGGCGGATTTCCCGGCACACCTGCCACCCGTCCATCTTTGGCATCATAACGTCCAGAATCAGAAGCGCAATCTCCTTATCCCTGAAAAACAAGTCCAGCGCCTCCTCCCCGTCCTGAGCCTCCAGCACATCGTAGCCGCTCTTTGTGAGGAAATCCTTCACCAGCTTGCGCATCCTGCTCTCATCATCTACTACCAGAATCTTTATCTTATCCATTTCTTCACATCCTCTCTCGCAGCGTCCGCTGCCAAAGGACCCTGCGGTCCTGTTTTCTCCTTTTGTAACAGTTCAGCACAGTGGAACGGTTACACGCTTCGCCATGCACAGAAACTGCTTTTCCTGCAGTTTCGCGCTGCAGGTATTGGGATTTTCGCACATTCTGTGCGGAACACCTTGCGGAATAGTTGCAGGCTGAACTGTTACCTCTGGAGTTTTCTCATTTTTTCATTTTAGCAGACATTTATGTTTATTTTGTGAAACACCTCTCTGTTATTATACTTCCTGTTCTTTGCTCCGGCAAGAAGCAGTTTGAAGGCAGCATTCAGCCAGTAATCCTTCCGCCAGCTGAACTGTTACTTCAGCCAGTGTAACATGCCAGTAACTGTTCCGCCAGCCGAATAGCTGCACATGTCATCCGATCAGCGACAGAAACGTATCCGGTCCCGCATAGCCGTCGGCCTTCAGTCCATGTTCCCCCTGGTAAAGGCGCACCGCCTGGTCCAGGCCGCTGCCGAAAATCCCCGGAGACTCCACGCCGCCCACCGCATAGTTTTTCAGCATCAGTAAAATTTCCGCCGCCGTTACCAGATACTGTTTTTCTCCTTTTCTCACATAATGATTTCCCAGAGCCCGGCGGGAATTTGCGCCCCAGATTCCATCCACGGCAAGACCCGCCCGGTAATCCAGGTTCATCGCCTGCTGCAGCGCCATCACACCGGCTTTTCTGGTACGGCTGCCCCGGATCCCGTCGGCAGCAAGACCTGCTCCGCAGAAATTGTTCGCATGGATCTGTCCGTTTCGCACAATCACACTGCCGGAAGCGGAAATGTTTCCCGAACCCGTCCCGCCTGCGGAACCTGCCGTGCCGGTATCGTCCCAGGTCCGGCGGAAGTTTTCAAAGGTACCATACTGCTCTTTCAGCTTCGCCGGCGTGCTTCCCCAGTCCGGCAGATACAGATGGGGACGGTCCTCTATGCTGGACCAGTCTCCGCCCCAACCCAGTCCAAGACCTTTCCCAAAAGCGCCAACCCGCGCAAAAAAAGAATCGTCATCATAGGCATGGCCGCTGACATCCTTATAAAAATCAAAGGCGATCCCCCATTGATGCTGGGAACTGTAAGAACTTCCCGGCGCATTGGTGACAATGGCGCCAGGCTTTGTTCTCCCCTGCGCGTACAGCTCATCCTGCTCCGCCACACTGCGGAAACATTCCCCAATACCCAGCGGCAGATTTTCCTCCCTGCATACGTCCTGAAGCCTGGAGACCGCAGTCTGAAGGCGCGGATGCAGTCTGCTGATATCTCTTCCCATAAGTTTTCTCCTCATCTTTCATTCTTTTTTCATTTTCACTCAGCCTTTTTCATCTGCTTTCCCATCTGATGGATATAGGTCGACAGACCTGCCACCAGGATTCCCTGGACAATGGATGTAAACACCGCCATAGCCACACAGCGCAGACTGGTCAGCTCTGAAGTGGCGAACACCCAGACACTGCACAAAAGAATTCCCATCCCGCCCAGGATCAGTGGAATCAGACGGTCTTTGATCTTATCCGTCTTTTTCAGGGCAATTCCCACCAGATACAACGCCACAGACACAGCCAAAAGCTCCGGACGGATATAATTCATCAATTCCTCCATCGGTACCTCCTTGCTTTGTTTGTAACAGGTTATTCGAAAAGATGGAAAATGGTACAGAGATTTTCTAAACCAAAAATAAGGTTGGGTAAAATTTCGGTAACAGTTCAGCCTTTCATTATCCCGCGAGGTGTTTTCGCACAGAATGTGCGAAAATCCCGAGGCCTGCAGCGCGAAACTGCATGAAATGCAGTTTCTGTGCATCGCGAAGCGTGTAATCGTTCGGCAACGCTGAACTGTTACAATTTCGCGGAATTTTATTAAAAAACATATTGATTTTTTTTGAAAAAGTGCTATACTACAAGCCATGGGGCATTAGCGCAGTTGGGAGCGCGCAACATTCGCATTGTTGAGGCCGTGGGTTCGAATCCCATATGCTCCACTTATAAATGAAATCCGAACCGGGAAACCGGTTCGGATTTTTGCTTTTCAGAGTGCGTTTGCGAATTGCTCCTTATCCATCGCAAAACAGCGGCAGGATTTCCTGCCGTTTTTTTATCCGGCAGTCAAAAACCCTGCTGCAAGCAACGGGGCGTGGAGATTGCAGGAATAAATGTATGGCATAGTACATTGACATACATAGTAATTTAAGATATACTTATAACAGTTCAGCCAGGTCTGTGCAACTTCACCGCGAAGTGAGGCGTGCAGATTGCAGGAATGAATTTTCAAACACGCTTTAGAAAAGGTGAGGATCCATATGTCAGAGAAAACCATAAACAGCGATCTGATCCGCGGACACATTGACACGATCATTTTGAAACTCCTTTTGGATAATGACAATTACGGATATGAGATCATGAAAGCCGTCTCTGCCAACAGCGGCGGAAATTACGAACTCAAAGAACCGTCCCTCTACACCAGTTTGAAGCGATTGGAAAAACAGGGAGAGATACAAAGCTACTGGGGAAATGAATCGCAGGGAGGCCGCAGAAAATATTATCGGATCACAGAACAGGGAAAGCTTTCCCTTCAAAAGTCAATCAAAGAGTGGCTTTTTGCAAAAAAAATCATCGATCAATTATTGCTGGGAGGCGAGGAACATGAATGAACTGCAGGAATATGTGGAGCAGCTGTTTCGGCATCAGAAGAAAACCGCTGAAACAGAGGATCTGAAAGAAGAAATATTGAGTAACATGATGGCCAGAAAAAGCGACCTGCTGTCACAAGGTTTCGACGAACAGACCGCAGTAAAGAAAACAAAAGAAAGCTTATGTTCCGTGGGAGAATTGATTGAGGACTGCCAATTCACGGACGTATACCAGTACCGTCTGGAATGTATTCAGACCATACTTCTCAACAGTGTAATTTTCTGGATTTTTTCCCTCCCGCTCATGTTCACCGGCCACATGCTTATGAGCGATCTGGGACTTCTAGCAACCGCTGTTTCTGCGGTTCTTTACATGGTAAAGCGAAAGGCGGAACCAGAAGCCGCTTCCTTCCTGTCCATATCCGCCAGCCGAAACCGGAAAAAACTTGTATGGATCCTTTGGTGTATGTTCTTTCTCGTATGCACGCTGACCATAGCTGCATTGACTTTTGGGAGCAGCCTTTGGTTTGGACGGCCGCTGCAGCTTTCCGGCCCGTACCAATTTGCCGTTATCGCGTCCCGTTTTTATCTTCCACTGCTTACGATTGTCATTCCTGTTACAGTGGGAAAATTTACAACCTTACTGATCAAAAACGAAAAGAGGAAAGAAAATGAATAAAAAGGACAAACTAATCGTCATTCTCATTTCAGCTGCGGCTGTACTGTTTCTTGTGATACAGTTTGTAATCCTGCCCGCAAACGAAAAGAAGCAGAACGACTATGCGATCCGTCAAACAGATTCGCAAACTCACGACCACACAGTCATCAAAAACTATAAAAGTCCCTACATTGGCGACGCGGCAAATATTTCTCAGCTTTTTTATGCATTGCCGCTCAATGATATTCCAATGAAGTTTGAAATCGATTCGGAAAACTGTACGCTGACGGTCTACTATCTCGAAACCGTATGGAACATTGGTGAACAAAAGGTACTCCGAGATCTGATCTACAATACCGCCGCAGCCATGGCCGCTGTTGATAACTTAGCGGCTGTCACCTATGAATTCTCCGGAAAGCAGTATTCCTACACCAGAGAACAAAT
Source organism: Fusicatenibacter sp. (assembly GCA_017887445.1). GTDB lineage: Bacteria > Bacillota > Clostridia > Lachnospirales > Lachnospiraceae > Fusicatenibacter. The sequence continues at coordinate 13,722 of JAGHIA010000027.1, read as the reverse complement.
GGAACTTATCCTGGGAACGCCTCTTTCCGCGCTTTTAACGGAAGATCTCTGGGAAGAAAAGCTGCAGGATAAACTAAGCTCTGATGATTTTGTGGCGCAGTTTACAGAAATAGATTTTTAAACGCGCGCAAAAGCGGCACCTCTTTGAAGTGCCGCTCCTTTTATCTGCCATTTAATACTCGCCAGTATTTTCCTTTATGTATTCTTTTGGATTATGATTACTTTTCTGTATGAGGTAATCATAGGTAATCAAAATATTTGATAATCAAAAAACCGTGAAACCCTTGATTCTAAAGGACTTTCACGGTTTAAGAGCAGTGGACCTGGCGGGAATCGAACCCGCGTCCGAAAGCCTATCCATCCAGGCATCTCCCATCACAGTCATTCTTTTAAAATTCCCTCCGCGTCACGCCGGATGACAGGCTTAACGCGTCGGTAGCTTCATAAAATCTTTCGTCACCGCAAAGCTTTGGCGGCGAAGTGCCCCGCTGATTTTTGATGCCGGACCATAAGCTGCGGGAAGCTTATGCCCCGACAGCTGCCATTAGGCAGCGTACGCTAATTCGTTATTATCTGCGTTTAATTTTAAGTTCCAGGTTGATACGCGGTCCCGGAGTCCGCGGATGGCTTCCCAAACTTCAAAACCCCCGTCGAAACCAGTACAAGCCCGAGACATTCCGACAAACACGCCAATCCTTAAATCAAGACAGGATCAGCACGCATTGTCACTGTTCACAGGTGTTTGCAGTTACTGTAGACCATAACCACACCTTCTTTACTGGCAACGCAGATGAAGTTTCGTGCATCCTTACTATACCTCACAGACTGCTCATTGTCAACAAGGAATTTTTCTCAGATATTCCTTACTTTAAAGTCTCTCTGCGCCTCTCTGCGCTGGTCTTTCTTCGCGATATCCTGCCGTTTGTCGTAAAGCTTTTTACCGCGGGCCAGGCCAATCTCCACCTTCACCAGGCTGTTTTTAAAATACACCTGCAGCGGAACCAGTGTGTAGCCTTTTTCCTTAATCTGGTTCTGCAGCTTGCGGATCTCATAATCGTGGAGCAGCAGCTTGCGGATCCTCAGAGGGTCTTTATTAAAAATATTCCCTTTCTCATAGGGACTGATGTGCATACCGTAAATATAGACCTCCCCGTTCTCGATCCGCAGGAACGACTCCTTAATGCTGCACTTTCCCATGCGCAGGGATTTCACCTCTGTTCCCGCCAGCGCGATCCCGGCTTCATACTTATCCTCAATAAAATAGTCGTGATAGGCCTTCTTGTTGTTGGCTATCAGGCGGCTTCCCTTTTCCTTCGCCATTATATCCTCTCCTTCTCCGGCCAAAACCGGTCATTTCCGTCTCACCGTAACAGTCCGGCACAGCTGGATTGCTGCTCCGGGTAACGATTCAGCCAGCTGAATAGTTACTGCATCCGGTCATTAAAAATCGCTTCGCGATGGACCGGATGCCCGCATGCGCTACGTTTTCATACGGTCTGCGCAGTAAATGCGCAGACCTGGCCGAATAGCTATTGCTCCGGACCATTACGTCTTCCTGCGTTTATCTCCGAATTCTGTTTCTCACGCTTTCCCCTCGGCCAGAACAAAATCGATGGTCCGGTTCACCGGCGCCGCGTCCTTTACGCGGATGGTCACCTTCTGCCCCATGGAGAAGGTTCTTCCCGTCACCTCGCCGGCCAGACAGTAATTTTTCTCGTCGAACTGATAATAATCATCCCGGAGGGACATGATATGCACCAGACCTTCCACAGTATTTGGAAGCTCCACATAAAATCCCCAGCCGGTAACACCGGAGATGACACCCTCATATTCCTCGCCCAGATGCTCCAGCATATATTCTGCCTTTTTCAGCTTCACCGCTTCCCGCTCGGTCTCCTGGGCCCTCTGTTCCGTGGCGCTGGACTGCATGGCAACTTCCGGCAGCCGCTGGCTGTAACCGGCGATCCTTCCGCCTTTGTCCAGACGGTTTCTCAGGTCGTCCTTGATGATCCTGTGGATCTGCAGATCCGGATACCGGCGGATCGGCGATGTGAAATGGCAGTAATAATCCGCCGCCAGTCCGAAATGTCCCACACAGTCCGTCGTATAAACGGCCCTGGACATGGAGCGGAGCAGCAGACGGCTGACCAAAGGTTCCTTCTCTGTACCGGCCAGTCCCTGAAGGATCTTCTGCACCTCCGCCGGCGTAATGTCATGGCCTTTCTTGCTGACCGGGATGCCCAGCTCCCGGATCAGCTGCAGCGCGCCTTCCATCTTCTCCCGGTCCGGCTTTTCGTGGGTCCGATAAAGGAACGGAATATTTCTTGTACAATATTCCCGCGCCACCGTCTCATTGGCAAGCAGCATAAAATCCTCGATCAAACGTGTCGCTGTGTTGGATTCATGGGGCCGGATCTCCGTGGGAGTTCCCTCCTCATCCAGGATCACCTTGCTCTCCGGAAACTCAAACTCGATGGCGCCGCGCTCTGCCCGGGAACTTCGCAGCAGCGCCGACAGTTCTCCCATCTTCCGGAACATGGGCACCAGTTCCCGATATTCCTCCATCAGCTCCGGACAGGTCTCCGGCTCCGTGAGGATTCTGTTCACCGCCGTGTAGGTCATCCGGCGGTCCACATGGATCACCGTCTCGGCAATCTTATGCTCCGCTACTCTTCCGTCGGGATTTACCCGCATGAGACAGCTGAGGGCCAGCCGGTCTTCTCCCTGGTTCAGGGAACAGATACCGTTGGACAGCTCCCGGGGCAGCATAGGGATCACCCGGTCCGGCAGGTAAACACTGGTCCCCCGCTTCAGCGCCTCCCGGTCCAACGCCGAGCCCGCCTGCACATAGTTGCTGACATCGGCAATGTGAACGCCCAGAAGATAGCTTCCACATTCCATGGTCAGGGATACCGCGTCGTCCAGGTCCTTCGCATCCTCCCCGTCGATGGTCACCATCTGCCAGTCCCGCAGATCCAGCCGGCCGTCGAAATCGTTGGGAATCACTTCCTGAGGACAGCGCCAGGCCATCTGCTGCACCTTGGGCGGAAACTCCTCCGGAAGCTGGTACGCCTCGACGATGTCCTGAATGCTCATGGTCTGCAGGCGGGGCTTTTTCTCCGGAAGCGCTTCTCTGGCCGCTCCGGCTTTTGGTCCGCCAAAACGTGCGCTCTCACGGTCATAATAACGGTCGCTCCTGCGGCCCGCCGGGGAGCCGTAGCCATTTCTGCGGTATCCAGCTTCCGCGCTATAGCGGCCTGCTTCCGCTCCATAACCGCGTCTGCCCTGGCGGCCTGCTTCCATGCCATATCCGCCTCTGCCCTGGCGGACTGCTTCCGTGCCATATCCGCCTCTGTTCTGGCGGACTGCTTCCGCGCCATATCCGCCTCTGCCCTGGCGGACTGCTTCCGCGCCATATCCCTGGCCGGACTCCTCCCGGCGGGCCTTCTGGTATCTGCCACCGGCGAGGATATCTGCCTTTCCGTCTGCCACCAGAGCCTCCAGCACCTCCGCCAGCTCCTCCCGCTGTGTTCTCGGGATCTGTAGCAGCATGGCCATATCCTTGGCGCGCATAGGCACATAATTTTTTGACGAGAGAAGGTCCATGATCATCTTCTTGCGGTTTTTGAACAGCTGGCCGTCTCTCCGCCGGGGTTTTTTCCTCTGCGCCTGTATCTCTCTTCTCTTTTTTTCATACTCTTTTTTGCTTTTTCTGCTCATTTCGCTGTTACTTTTTTCTCTCCTTATCTTCCTGAAAATTTCCGTATAACGCAAAACCGGGAGCCGTTTGCACAGCTCCCGTGTCTTAAAAGTTCATGTTTAAAACCATTGACAATACAATAAACAGGATTGCCATAATCTTAGTGGCGCGGATCAGGGTTCCCTCGGCGGAACGTCCTTTGTTTTTGCCCCAGTAAGTATCCGCGATACCGGCGATGGCTCCCAGCCCCTGCTGTTTTCCTTCCTGCATCAATACAACGACTGTCAATGCAATACAGTCAATGACATATATTACCGTTAAAACAATTCTTAAAATCTCCAAAACTGCACCTCCTAGGCTAACTTTCATCAGTTTACCATAGGACCGGCAGAATTTCAACTGGTTTTTTCAAATTTATCCATTTTCGGGTAACCGTTCGGCCTGCCACTATCCCGCGAGGTGTTTTCTTCGTGCAACAGTAGCTGCAGCTACTGCTGCTGCCCGAACGGCGACTGATACCAGGCGTTCTTTCCCAGATATTCCTCGATACGCAGGAGCTGATTGTATTTTGCGTTTCGGTCGGAACGGCAGGGAGCGCCTGTTTTGATCTGTCCTGCGTTGCATGCCACCGCCAGATCGGCCAGGAAACAGTCCTCTGTCTCTCCTGAGCGGTGGGAGATTACCGCGTGGTACCCTGCGTGGAGCGCCGTCTGGGTTGCCTCCAGCGCCTCGGTCAGCGTACCAATCTGATTGACCTTGACCAGGATCGCATTGGCAACGCCCAGGCGGATTCCGCACCGGAGTCTTTTGGTATTGGTCACAAACAGATCGTCGCCCACCAGCTGGACCTTTTTCCCAATCGCGTCCGTCAGCTGCTTCCATCCCTCAAAATCGTCCTCGTACAATCCATCCTCGATGGAGACAATGGGAAATTCCCCGATCAGTTCACGGTAGAGATCGATCATCTCCGCCGTATCTCTCTCGATGCGCTTTCCCGCCTGCTGACTCTCACCCGGGAAATAGTAAACATGGCGTTCCTCCTGATAGAGCTCGCTGGACGCCGCGTCCATGGCAATGCTGATCTGTTCGCCGGGCCGGTATCCTGCTTTTTCCACCGCCTCCACCAGAAGGGCCAGCGCTTCTTTGGTATCCTTCAGATCCGGCGCAAACCCGCCTTCGTCGCCCACCGCTGTGGACAGGCCTCTCTCCTTCAGGATTCCTTTCAGCACATGGTACGTTTCCGTACAGATCTGCAGACCCTCCCGGAAACAGCACGCGCCCACAGGCATGATCATAAATTCCTGAAAATCCACCGTATTGTCCGCATGACGCCCTCCGTTGAGGATATTCATCATCGGGACCGGCAGGCAGCCGGCGCCGCAGCCGCCCAGGTACTGATACAATGGAATCCCCAGCGCCTTTGCGGCAGCTCTCGCCACCGCCAGGGAAACGCCGAGAATGGCGTTGGCTCCCAGTTTCTCCTTGTTTTCCGTTCCGTCCGCCTCAAGGAGCAGACGGTCGATACGCATCTGGTCCAGCGCGTTCTCTCCAACGACCGCGTCCGCCAGGATCGTATTTACATTCTCTACCGCACGCTGCACTCCCATGCCTCCGTAACGCTTTTCACAGTCCCTCAGCTCTACCGCCTCAAATTTTCCCGTTGACGCGCCCGACGGCACCATGGCTCTGCCTGTATATCCTTTTAATCCGATGACTCCTTCGCCCACGGTGACTTCCACTTCCACAGTGGGATTTCCTCTGGAATCCAGAACTTCTCTTGCGTTAATTTTCCTAACAGGTAAATAACGTAACATATTCTTAACCTCCAGTTTCTTATGTTACGTTTAGTATCTGAGGAAACGGGATTTTTATACATAATAAAAGCCATCCGGTTTTCTCTTCTCCCATCTACCGGATGGCTTTTACTGTTCTTCCTTGTGCATTGGACAATACCTCTGCTTTCTTTATTTTTTTATTCAGTTGTAATTTTAAGATGAAACCTTTACGTTGCTGGTGGTCCGTACCTGCCTTTCTTAGATTATGAGGTAAATCCTTATGTTTTCGGTGGTCTCGCCTCCTTGTGTCTTATTTTTTTGATTCCGTTCTTTCTTTTGATGATTTTATTATAGCAGGCACTTCCAAATATGTCAATATGTTTTTTGATATTTTTTATCTTTTATTTTTATTAACTTTCTTCCTCTTGTTTCATTTTTACTTTTCTGAATTTTCTGATACTTTTATCTTTCACTGAGCCGGATTGTGTTTAACATTTGCACAATCACCCTCTGATATGATAACATAAAGCTGCGGATCTAAAGAAACCAAAACTTATGATCCGCCATATCTGTTTCCGCAGAAAAGCTGTCCTGAAAATGATGGAAGTGCGCCATGAAAGGAGAAAAAAATGCCTCAGAAACTCAGATCATACAAAACGGCTCAGAAACCGGTAGAAAGAAGAACATTTCCCGAAAACGTGCAAAAACTGCTGTCCCATGTCCTTGCCTGGGCGAAAGACGACCCGCAGATGGAAAGTGTGATCCTCGTCGGCTCCTACGCCAGGGGACGCTACACCGATACCTCTGACGTAGACCTGGTCCTGCTCACCCCTGGCAAAGCACAACTGCTCCGCACTCAGACCTTCGTGGAAGCCTTTGGCACTGTCGGGAAAAAACAGACGGAGGATTACGGCGCCTGCACTTCGATCCGCGTCTGGTACCAGGACGGACCGGAGGTAGAATTCGGCCTTGTGGAGCCGTCCTGGATCGCGCTCCCTCTGGATGAGGGAACCCGCCAGGTACTGCTCGGCGGATACCAGGTCCTTCTGGATAAACAGGGATACTTTCAGAACCTGCCGGAATGATTGATGTAACCGTTCCGCTGGCTGAGCGGTTACCATATCCATTGGTTCCGCCGCTTATCCCGTTACTTTTTCGAAATCTGACGCCGGATGCTTGCAGACCGGGCAGACAAAATCTTCCGGAAGCTCCTCTCCCTCATAGATATATCCGCAGATGGTACAGCGCCATACGGTCTTACCCTGTTCTGCCGGCTTTTCCGGTTTCGGTTTGATGGAAGAGTGATAATACGCGTAGGTGGCAGACAGATCGTCCGTCAGAACATCCATATCCTCCACCGACGCGATAAACATTGTATGAGTGTCCAGATCGATGGTCTGCTCTACGCTTCCGCTGATATAGGCGTTGGTCCCCTCTGTGATATAGTAAAGTCCGTTCCCGCTGCGTCTGCAGGCGTCATACCCCGCGAATTTATCCGCCGTTCTCCCGGACTGGAAGCCGAAATGTTTAAAGAGCTCAAAATCTGCCCGCTGGCTGATTACGGAAAGATTGAATTTCCCGCTTTTCTTTATCATGTCATGGGTAAGGTTTTCCTTGCTGACTGTAATGCTGATCCGGTTTGGCACAGCTGTCACCTGCCCTGCCGTGTTGATGATACAGCCGTTATCTTTTTCTCCGTCTTTCGCCGTAAGGACAAATAAACCGTAGGTCAGCTGAAACATTGCTTTTTCATTCATTCTGCTCACGCTCCTCTTTTTTGCTTATACGAAACGTGTTGGAAAATAATCGCCATACTCCCCATACTTTTCCAACACTCTTTCAAATAGACCGCCAGGTTTCTGGACAGGCCCTGCATTGTGCAACAAGTAACGATTCAGCCAGCTGAATCGTTACAGAAACAATGCTTATTCCTATTATAGGAAACCACTGGAAATTGTCAAGGAGAATTGCACGGCATGACACCTGGCTGGTAACGGTTCAGCCAGCTGAACTGTTACAGTTATCCTGCAAAAGTCAAAAAACCCGCTGCAAGCAACGGGGTATCCAGCTTGCAGCACTGCAGAGCAGCGGGGTTTTTGACCCTCGCGGCAGCCGCAAAATATCCATGCAAGCATGGCTACTTGGCTCGTTGCTCGCGGGAATAAAAAGCAGCGAAGCGATTTCTGAAATCTTGTTCACTGCTTTACTGGATCTGTTATTAAGTTTCTTTGATCATGCCAATACTGGCTCTGCCTTCTCGATGATAACCTTAATTTCCTCAATGTCCTTGCCTGTTGCTAACGCAATCTGTTCAAATGTAAAATTGTTTTGATACATATTCAGTATAATTTTTTTCTCTCTTTCATCTCCGCCTTTTTCTCTGATCCCCTGCGACAAATTACACATGGCGCTCACATCCTCTCTTATTCTATCATCTACCGCAATACTATATTCCTTTTCTATAATCCCTAATTTTTCATCAACAGAAAGTTCCATTGACAACAGCATATGTAGTTTGTCTTGACAAAATTATAATCCGGATTTTCCGCAAAATCAATCGGCACTTTTAATTTCTACCTTTGCGGCAGAAAACAAATAAAGAAACGATATACAGACACACCACCAAAGACATACCGGAAAAGAAATTCCAATGTGCCAAAAAAGGCATATTTCTCACATCCACATCCACAAGCAGGTAGAAATTCAGGAAACCGTATAACCCATCCTTCCAGCTACCGCCTGATAACTCATAGGCAGGCGGCGCACACCATGCCGCCTGGTACATTATAAAAACAAGAAAAGTTCCTGCAAAAATCCCCGATATCTGCAACACGGTCTTTTTTATCCAATTTTTATCAATGCCGCAATTCCAAATAACCTTTTTCCATTCTTTTGATACAGACCTGCAAATGCAAAATACTGCATACATCCCCAGCAAAATCAGTGGGCAGAAAAAGCGCTGCCAAAAAACACGTTTGACAGAATCCATCTGCAAGATCTCAAATGTTTCCAACAAATATCCGGCATTTCCCAATACCAGCGCCGCTTCTGCCAGATTTGAAAATCTACACCATATCTGGTCTATGAGAGGTTCTGAAATGTCCAGCAACCTTACCGTGGAACAGGGAATATAAAGCCTTGCACCACTTTCTCCCGGTTCCTTCATAATACCACACACTTCGTAAGCTACCCCATTTAGGTACACGGACTCTCCGATACATTCTTGGCTGCCAAAAAGCTGATATGCTGCCGTCTCATTGATCACTGCTAAGGGCAGCTTGCGGTCAATTTGTATTTCGTTAAAGAAAGCCCCTCTTATGAGACAGACGTCTGTAAAGTATGCGTAATTTTCATTTGTGGAAAAGACAGAAATGTCTTCACTACGAAAACCGTTTGTTACGTTTGGGTAGATACGCTGCGCATAAGTGATATCAGTTCCCTGATCCTCAATGTTGGACAAGTCAGTGCCTGAAAAAGACAGGTTTTCCTGCCTAAAAGAAAGAATGTATGTCCTATCACATGCTGTCTGCTGTACCTTTAACCCGAACAACAGACAGATTCCCAAGGTTTCCGCAAACATGACCACGAACAATATCCTCTGTATCCATATGCTCCTCATTCTGCCTCATCTCCCTCATAAAACACATCGCTTCCATCTTTTATCTCACCCGTAGATGCTATGATCACTCTCTCATCTAAGGGAAGGCCTCGGACTGCGCAGTAGGATTCATCAGAATCCAATAAATCTACTGACATTCTGTGAGCCTCATAGCCATTGCCCAATATACCATTATCCCGCTGCAATACCAGAACAAAATATCCTGATGCGTCTTTACGCAATGCAGCCGCCGGAATCAGTGCATCATATGCCATGCCCTCATTTCTAATTGTTATATCCACCTTTTCTCCGTAAAGTGTAGCGTCATCCAGGGAAACCCTTATCTTTACCTTATACCCGGTCTGATTTTGGCCCACATATCCGGCAATGGATATAATTTCACCTTCCAATGTTTCATTTCTGCTCTCTATATATAATACAGGTGTGCTATCCGAATCGACAGATTCCCGCTGTTCTTCACTTATAATCAGGTAACAGGCCCATTCCTCTGATTTCTCAGCTATCTCATATAAAACCGTATTCTGCATGGAGGAAACATACATTCCCTGTTCAACGCCAATAGAAGCGATAATCCCACTCTCTGCCGCAACAATATCGTATGTTTCTTCAGCTCCGTTTGTTTGGAACCGCATCAGGCATTGGCCTTTCCTTACTTCGTCCCCTTCATTTACCAGTATTTCTCTTACCCTGCCATCCATTTCCCCATAAAACGAATCAATATGAGCATAGTCAAACACCCCTGTTCCTTCCACAGTGAAACTCAGGTTCCCATGTTTCGGTGATGTAACCTCAACCACCGGAAGCCGGTAATTCTAAAGGGATTTTGATAAAAATGTCAAAACCAGCAGCATCACAGCCAAAGCCAGAAATATTTTGTTAAAACCTTTTTTTCTTTCTTTTTCCATTTTTACCCCAATCTTTCTCCATTCAAAATATATTTTCCTGTTGCCATTACCCTTTTAGTCCCGTAATCGCAATTCCATTTTTCAGATAATCCTGCCCATACAATAACGCCAACAAAACCGGAAACGCATAGAAACAGGAACCAGCAAACGACATTCCCAATTCCCCACTGTTTATCTGGGCTAAAAAAATAGACAACGGCTGTGCCTCTGAATTTTGTATAAATATGACTGCCTGATCCACCAGGTTCCAATAGTCCAGCAGAGTGAGCATTGCCACTGCCGCAATCCCATGTTTTATCATGGGAAGTACCACCCATATAAAAATTCTTCCATAGCCGGCTCCATCCACTTTTGCAGCTTCGATGTAAGCATCCGGCATACTTTTCATAAACTGCCGCAAAAGGAACACGCCTAACGGATGAAAAATACCTGGAAGAATAATCGCAAGATAACTGTCTGTGATATTCAGCCAGTCAGCCACTATGTAATTTGGCACCAGTGCTACCTGCAGCGGCAAAAGCATCACAATGATATACAAAAAGAACACAACTTCTTTTCCCCTGAATTTTAAAATCGTAAATGCGTAAGCTGCAGACGCCGACACCAGTATCTGCCCCAGGACAACGGGCAATACAATCTTTACAGAGTTCCAAAACATATGAAGATACACCGGACTGTCAAACAGTAATGCAGCATACTGTGACAAGGTTACTTTTTCCGGCACGATCTCCATTTCAATATACTGATCCTCTCTCAGATTTCCTGTACTATAATTAGCCTCTACTGCCTTGCTGCTCATAAAAGAATTCGTAAAGGTAATGACCAAAGGCATCATATATAAAATCACAATCAGGAAAAACAGTACATAACCTATTTTTTCCTTCACATGTGCTATCTGAAATCTATTTTTCATGGCACCTCGCTTTCCGGAGATTTCCCACTGTAACTATTCAGCCAGCTGAATAGTTACGGCATCCGGCCATTAAAAATCACTTCGCAATGAGCCGGATACCCGCAGGCACTACGTTTTCATACGGTCTGTGCAGTAAATGCACAGACCTGGCTGAACGCTCTAATAATGCAAATGATCCGAGAATTTTCTTTCCGCACGGAAGATACATACCACAAACAATACAATGGTTGCCGTTAAAATGTACGTTGCGCTGACAAGCTTTGAGTAATTTAATGACAGGAACATATTGTTCATGTAATGCTGCAATACATACAGACTGTCCGGTGGATACTCTCCCGTAATAATATATATTTCTTTAAATACCTTAAAGGAATTTACAAAGGTCATGATCAGGGCCAGAAATGTAGTCGGCGAAAGATACACCAATGTAATATGTTTCAATTTCCAACCCCATCCGGCCCCCTCCACATCGGCACATTCATAGTATTCCTCCGGTATACTGCTTAACCCACTTAAAAACAGTGCCATATTATATCCGATATTCTTCCAGATAAAAATGATAACCATGACCAGCATTCCATATTTGCTGTTCAGCCAGTCTATTCCGTCCACATGGAAAACAGACAGATACTTATTCAGTACACCATGCAGCCCAAAGAAATTCTGCCAGAAAAAAGCGGATGTGGCAGAGGGGGTTGCCAGTGGTATCAAAAAAATCAGGCTAAAATAGTTCGAATAACTCTTTATGTTCCGTATCACAAGCGCTACACCTAGGGACAGCACCATATTAAGCGGCACACTGACCGCCATAAACAATGCCGTGTTTTTCAGTCCCCTCATAAAATATGAATTTTGTAACAGCTGCTTATAATTCGACAATCCGCAAAACTCCCTGTTGATCGGATTATCCACAATGGAATAAAGAAAGGATACAAAAAACGGCACCAGATAAAAAAAGCTAAAGCCCAACAGACTCGCAATCATCATGATCCACGGTAAATTTAAAGCCCATTTCTTCCTCATACCTGTCTCCACTTTACTCATTGAAATACTGATCTATCTGCTTTTGCAGATTCTTTGCGGTCTGTTCCGCGGTCTGCATTCCTGAAAAAAACTTTTCATTTTCCGCATTGAGCAAATCCCAAATAACAGGATCCACAAGGTCACAGGAATTCACCTGTTCCATCCAGCCCGCTAGCAATGCGCCATACTCTGCTTCCTCAATGCCACTGTTGTTATTTTCATAAAAAGTATGATAACGTGCGACAGATGCTTCAAAACCCTGACGGTTCACAGCAAGACCGTGTAAAGAAGGCAGCGTCTGCACATCCTCCGACAGCAGATATTTCATAAACTCCCATGCCAAGTCCTTATTTCCGGATGCGCTGTTTAAAGCAATACAATAATTCGCATTGATGACAACATTTCCTTTGGCATCCATAAGCGGCATACAATAAGTCTGATCCGAATCCTGAGCCAGGCAATAGTATGCAGCCTGTACATCATAATCCTTCGATATGGCAAAAGAATAATCCTCATTGTAAAAGCTTACATTGCTACCAAATAAGTCCTGAGCAGAAAGCTCCTTTACGGCATTTAATAGATCAATGTATTCCGTATTGTCCAGATAAACCTTCCTTTCTTCCACATCAATAAATTTCTCCAAAGAATCCCCAAGCAGGCTGTTTGTATAAGATAATTCGTTTGAATGTATTAAAAACACATTCTTTTTTTCCGTTTCTGTAACCAGCTGTCTTACCAGATTGACACTCTGCGAAAATCCCGCTTTCTCCCAGGTTTCCAGGGTGCTACGGATATCTGTCTGGCCTTCCAGCAAACCGTCCGAAAATCCGATTACAGAAAAGGAGGCCATGTAAGGAATCATATAAATCTCTCCTCCATCCTGCCTTGCTGCCTGCAAAACATTCATAAAATAATTTTCATCATTAAATTCCGGCGTCATGGAAATGTATTTGTTTAAATCTTCGAAAACACCCATTTCACTGTACTTTGCCATGGGCAGAAAACTATTGAATATAATATCCTCCGCTTTCCCACTCATAATCCTGGTGTTCAGATACGTTTGATATTCCTCTACTGTCCCTGCTTCTGAGGCATTGATTGTTATTGTGACATCCGGATATAAATCCATGAATTGCTTTGCTGCCGCTGACAGAAACTCATTTTCAGAAAGGCAGGATATGGTAATCTCGCCTTTCATTTCAGGCTGGACATATTCCTGCACCTCCTGTATGTCATTACGGATATCCTTTTCTTCTGAAGCGTCTGTCTGATTCTGTTCCGTATTCTGGTCAATGTTTGTCTCTCCCCCTGCTTTCCCGCAAGCACTGAGAAGACATGACATACACACCAGCAATGCCAGAAACACTTTCCTTCTTTTTCTCATAAAAAATCTCCCTGCTATCATGATAAATCCATGATAACAGAGAGATGTCTCAAAGATTCGTAACAGATGTGTCAAAACTGTCAAATATTTGCCCTTCCGTCTATTCGTCTCCTGCACACAGCCATAACATAAGTCTGGCAGTTTCCTGTTCTTTATCTATTTTAATCTCTGATCTTTTTAACGCTGCAAACACCTTCCCCTCCGGAAACCTTTTGTGGATTGTCTGATGATCCTGGATGGTTTCCGTTTCATTCGTCTTCAGGAACGGAAATGCGGTTTCCAAAAGTTCCTCATCCGGACAGGCATCATATATCATTTTGTCCGCATCCATAAGGATATCCGCCTTCCATACCTGTCCGCTTACTTCATGTATTTTCAACGTAATTTTTACATCGCCCTCCGT
>JAGHIA010000189.1 GCA_017887445.1 Fusicatenibacter sp. | reverse complement strand
GTCAGACATGATAATTATTTAGGATAACATCTGATGAAGGAAGAACTCCTTCTTCTGTTATCTTGAATATAGAAACTTATTAACTAAGTAGTCTTACTGACTACACCATTATTATACTAGGAGTGAACCATATGAACCCAATCATCAAAACCCCCTGCGGAGAAATCCGCGGAACCACCAGCCGCATCCCCGGCGTCACCGCCTACAAAGGCATCCGCTACGCGTCTGCCGGGCGGTGGAAATATCCAAAGCCGGTCACCCACTGGGACGGCATTTACGACGCGTCCGCCTACGGAAACTGCTGTTACCAGCCCAGGGCCTTCCAGCCGGAAGACCAGATACAGGGAAAGGCCTTTTATTACAACGAGTTCCGCAAAGGGGAGACCTATACTTACAGCGAGGACTGTCTGTTTCTGAATATCTGGGCGCCGGACGGCGGCGAGAACCTTCCTGTGCTGCTGTACATCCACGGCGGCGCCTTCATTGGAGGCTGCGGCCACGAGAAGCATTTTGACGGCCCGGTATGGCCGGCAATGGACGTGATCGCGGTTACCATCAACTACCGCCTTGGACCGCTGGGATTTGCCTGTCTGCCGGAGTTGGAGCAGGAGGCGGGCCACACGGGAAACTATGGCCTGTACGATCAGCTGGCCGCGATCCGCTGGATTTATGAGAATATCCGCGCGTTCGGCGGAGATCCGGACAATATCACGATTATGGGACAAAGCGCCGGGGCGATGAGCGTTCAGCAGCTGTGTCTCAGTCCGCTGACCAAAGGACTGGTCGCAAAAGCTGTCATGAGCAGCGGCGGCGGTGTCAGCGAAATGTTTGGAAATACAGTTCCTTCTCATACCATGTTCGGCTACTGGGAGGAGGTGATGCGCGCGGCAGGCTGCAGGTCTCTGGAAGAATTCCGCAGCATCCCGCCGGAAGAATTGTTCCGCGGGTGGGAAGCGGCAAACAGACAGCAGAAGGTCCGGGGACTGACCTGCACGCCCTGCATTGACGGCCAGCTTGTGGTGAGATCCGGGCCGGAGGCGGTGCAAGCCGGGGAATTTCTGGATATTCCTTATATGGCGGGCAGTACCAGCGACGACATTGCTCCCCCTGTGGTATTTCGGATGGCGAAGGACTGGTGCCGCCTGCAGGCGGATCAGGGATGTCATGCCGCGTATACCTGGTTCTTTGACCGCAGGCTGCCGGGCGATCAGGAGGGCGCGTGGCACAGCAGTGACCTCTGGTATTGGTTCGGAACGCTGGAAAACTGCTGGAGGCCATTTACCGGCAAAGACAGACAGCTGAGCAGAGAGATGACGCGGTATCTGACCAATTTTGCGAAAACGGGCGACCCCAACGGGCCGGACCTGGCCCGCTGGCTGCCGCAGGAAAAAGGGCAGAACCGGGTGATGCGCCTGGGAGAACAGCCTTCCCATATGGGCGGGGTAAATATCGCCAAACTTAATGAGACAATGCGCAGCAGTCATGCCGTAGGAGAAGGATAAACACCGTTCGTCCGGTCCGATCATTTAAAAACAATACCCAGGTATTACGATCAGACAAAAAATATTAAAGTTTTCAGCATGAAATTTTAAACCTGTAATTGACGCGTTCTGCCTGTGCGTCGTATAATAGATACAATGTAGTAACGATTCAGCCTGGTCTGTGCGATACAGCACAGACGGTATGAAAACTGAACTGTTGCACAATGTAGGAAAATCTGCCAGAGTGTGTTTGAAAATTGCAGGAATGAATTTTCAAACACGCTCCAGAGCGGGCTTGAACCTTTTTCCTCAGACGGAAAAAGGGTTTGGCAGGCTTCGAAAACGGAAAGGAAAACAATGATTTTTGAGACACATGCACATTATGACGATGAAGCGTTTGATGCAGACAGAGAGGAGCTTCTGAATTCCATGGAAGAGCATGGAATCGGGGCGGTCATCAATGTTTCCGCGAATCTGGAATCGCTGGACAGAACCAGAGAGCTGATGGAACGATATCCTTTTATTTACGGCGCTGTGGGCCTGCATCCGGATGAGATCGGCGATATGAGCGAGACGGTGCTGGAGAAAATAAGGACTCTGTGCCGCCTGGAAAAAACCGTGGCGGTGGGCGAGATTGGCCTGGACTATTACTGGGACAAGGAGGATCACGAGACCCAGCGCGTGTGGTTTGAGCGGCAGCTGGAGCTGGCCCGCCAGGAAAAGCTTCCGGTGATCATCCACAGCAGAGACGCGGCGGCGGATACGCTTCAGGTGATGAAAAGCTGCAGGGCCGGTGAGATCGGCGGAGTCCTTCATTGTTTTTCTTATTCCAAAGAAATGGCGGCGGAATACCTGAACATGGGACTGTATCTTGGCATTGGCGGCGTGCTCACCTTTAAAAATGCCCGGAAGCTGCGGGAGGTGGTCGCGTATGCGCCCATGGACCGGCTGCTGCTGGAGACGGACAGTCCGTATCTTGCCCCGGTGCCTTTCCGGGGAAAAAGAAATTCTTCACTGAATCTTCCGCTGGTGGTGCAGCAGATTGCCGAGATCAAAGGACTGTCGCCGGAAGACGTGACGGGTATTACAGAAGAAAACGCTGTGCGTCTGTTTTTGAACAAACGCAGCTGAAAGTCAGAAACGTTATTGGTGAAAACATGAGTCGAGAGTGAGCGGATTCCATTTACGAAGGAATTGTTGTAACAGTTCAGCCTTGCTGAACTATTACACGCTTCGCGATGCACAGAAACTGCATTTCATGCAGTTTCGCGCTGCAGGCCTCGGGATTTTCGCACATTCTGTGCGAAAACACCTCGCGGGATAGTGGCAGGCTGAACTGTTACGAATTGTTCGTTGGAGCCGCGAAATTTCTGCCAATGGTTTTGAACAGCCGTGTGGGCAGGAGGATCGTAGATCGGAGGAGAGAAAGAATGATCAACTGGAGGAGACTTGGAGAAAAGAGGGCCAAACTGGTACGGTTTGCCTTCGTCAGCGCGCTGGTTGCCATGCTGGGAGCTCCCACAGCGGTATTTGGCGCGCCGGAAACACAGGCGGAGGATGCGGCAGTCCGCCGGCAGACGGTGGAGGCGACGGTTGACGGGACACAGCCGGCTCCATATGCGCAGACAGCGGCAGCCGCCGCACCGGCGCCAGATACAGATGTGGCATCGGACGCAGCGGTAACGCCGGACGCAGTGCCAGCCCCGGACACAGCACCAACCCCAGACGCAGGTGAAACACCGGATGCGGCGCCGGCGCCAGATACAAGCGAGAACCCCGACGCAGCGCCAACACCGGATACGAGTGAGACGCCGGACGCAACGCCGGCGCCGGACGCAGGCGAAACGCCGGATGCGACCCCAACGCCAGACGCAACGCCAACTCCGGATGCGACGCCAGCGCCGGACGCGACGCCAACACCGGACGCAACGCCAACGCCAACGCCGGATGCAACGCCGACG
>JAGHIA010000188.1 GCA_017887445.1 Fusicatenibacter sp. | reverse complement strand
CTTCTCTTTGCTGATATCGTTCCAACTCTTCCGGGCCGGTATAGATTTCATACTTATCCGGCGTATAACCCAGGCGCTCAAAAATCATCTCCGCCATCATCATGTCCATGTCCCGTTTGTTCATTTCTATCCGTGAAAGCGTCACCACTGAACAGATTCCTCTGCTCAACTGCCGTACGGTGATCCCCTGCTCTGTCCGAAGCTTCCCTACCACTCCTCCAATGGTCCAAAATCCTTCTGTAGCCATGCGCTCACATCCTTTTCTCTTTCCATAATAAGTTCAACCCAAAGTTTACCATGTATTATTTTGTTTATCAACAGAATATGGCGGATATTTTTTCGCATCTACCACAAATTTCAGTAATTTTTCTACCAAAGCAGTGTAACCAAAAATACCCTGCCGTTCTGCGGTGCTGCAAGCAGCGGATTATCCGCTTGCAGTGCCGCAGAACGGCAGGGTATTTGGTCTACGTCGCGCTCCGGTCTGTGCTAACCGTGTGCCACTGGCACACAGTCCCCTTCGCGGCAAGTCTACGCTTCACTTCGGTCAGTGCTTAACGTGTGTCATCGGCACACAGCACCTCCAAATATCCATGCAATCGCAAGGTGAATTGCCGCTTACGGAAAAAGAAGGCAGCCTGGGCTATGGCTACTTGGCTCGCTGCCCGCAGGAATAAAAATCGCTTCGCGCTGGGCCGGATGCCTACAGCCGTTACTTTTTCACACGGACCTACTCCTCCAACGCCTCATACACCCGCAGGATCTCCCCAACGCTCCACGCCTGCGCAAAGCATCCTTTGGAAACCGTCGGCGTCTCTCCGTCGTAAATCTCCGGAAGCTGTCCCACGCAGCCTTCCCGCAGCGCGCTCTCCATCACCTGCAGCTGACCGCGCACCGTTTCTTTGGCTTGCCGGGAATACTCGTGTACTTTCAGATAGGCCAGATAATATCCGCCCAGAGGAAACACCCACACAGTTCCCTGATGATACGCCAGATCCCGTTCCAGCTGCTCTCCGCCATAGAACGGATGAAACTCCTCATCCTCCTGTGCCAGAGTTCTGAGTCCGTAAGGCGTATACAGCTTCTCCCATACAGTCTGCACAACCTTCTTCTCCTGTTCCCTGGTCAGAATAGCAAAGGGCATGGAAACCGCCCAGATCTGGTTGCAGCGGATCTGTCTGTCATTCCTGGTTCCGGAGATCACATCTTTCAGATATCCTTCCTCTTCCATCCAGAATTTCTCCCCAAAGCTCTTTTTCACAAGCTCCGCCAATCTGCGGTATTCCTGTGCTTTTTCCTCCGCACAATCCATCGGCAATCGTTCTTCCGGCGCGTTTTCCGCAAAGAAATCCTCCTCGGATAGTTCCCGCGACTTTTCTTCTTCGAAACTTTCTCCTGCGCTTTCCTGATACTTCTTTTCTCCAAAGCTTCCTTTCCGTATTTCCAGCGCTTTCTTTTCCACTGTTTCCGCCTCGGTTCTCTCCCTTTCCTGTCCCATCATCCGCGAAAACCGCTCCATGATCTTCAGCGCGTTATACCAGTAAGCGTTGATCTCCACCGGCTTTCCATGGCGGGGCGTCGGAAGAATCTCTCCCACCCGCACGTCCATCCACGTCACCTGGTCCAGTCCCTGTCCGGCCATAATAAGACCGTCCTCGTCCATATGAATGCCAAATCCGGTCCTCTTCCGGTAGTGTTCCACGATCCGCTCCATCACCGGCCACATTTCCCGCGCAAAGGCCCGGTCGCCGCTTTTCTGCACATAAAGCCACACGCTGTTGATAAACAGCAGCGCCGCGTCCACCGTATTATACATCGGTTCTTTTCCGCCCTCCGGGAAAAGATTGGGCATCAGGCCATCCTTCTCATAGGCCGCAAAGGTACGCAGGATCCGTTTCGCCGTGTCATACCGCCGCACAGAAATGCAGCATCCGGCCAGAGCAATCATCGTATCTCTGCCCCAGTCCTCAAAAAACGGGAATCCGGCCAGGATTGTGTCCGAATTTGTGGACTCCCGGTAGGAAATAAACTGCCCGGCGCTTTTTGCCAGCATCGCCGCCGTCCGGTCGGAAAATCCGGCGGTCTCCTCCAGCATCCGCCGCTCCTGGCACAGTGCGTCCCGGATGCTGTCAAAGCACATGGAATCTTCCTCCGTGGAATAAACCAGCTCCACCGTCCGGCTGGAACCGGCAGGGACTGCTGCCAGGAAACGATGCAGCGCAACCGTCCGTCCCTGTTCCCTGCGCCCGTCGCACACGTCATAGGCGTAATAGCAGGTTTCATACTCCAGGGAAATCCTTTCCTCTTCCGCGCTGCAGCAGTAGAACAGCCGCACGTTTCCGGAAACGACCGCTCCCTCAGATTTCGCGCTGCCTGATGCTGCGCCGTCACACTTTGCGTCACTGCGTTTTGCGCCGTTACATTTTGTGCCGATAGATTCTGCGTCGTCACACTTCGTACTGCCGGATGTTTCAGCGTCACATTTTATATCAACGGATTTTTCCACGCCATATTTTCCACAGCCGGCAGCAATTCCCGTCCTGTTTTCCACAAAAAACGTTTCATCGTCCTCCAGTTCCTGTCCTTTCGGGACGAACTGATAGCGCGGCGTAAGCTCCAGCCGCCAGTCCCGGCGGCTCTGATTATTCACCTGGTAGCGCACCGCCACCGTATTTTTCCCCGGCTGCATGACGATGGTTTTCACCACCTCCACGCCGCCGGCACAGTAGCGCCATACCGGATAATCCTCAAAGGAAAATTCGCCAAGCTGCCGATAACCGTCCTCAGAACCTCCATCCGCAAAGCTCTGGGTGGAAAGCCAGAACTCCTGGGTTCCCTGGATCAGTTTTTCCGAAATCCTGTGTACCAGATTCCAGCGCACATTCGGCGCTTTCAGACTGGCCATCAGCAGCGCGTGGTCGTTTCTGGTCACTGAATTTACCGCCGTACAGGAAGAAAATCCGCCCAGCCCGTTGGTCAGAAGCCAGCAGTTTTCCTCCCCGCGCTCCTGTGTCTTAAAGTCGTTCTTTCCATAGATAAATTTCATTTTTACCCCTTTCATGGCGCGCTTGCCGCGCCAATAATGGTAGATTTGGAAGTTTACTTCCAAACTTACCCCTTTCGTGGCGCACTGGCCGTGCTAATAATGGTAGATTTGGAAGTATACTTCCAGACTTTCCTTCCAAACTTATCCCTTTCATGGCGCACTGGCTGCGCCAATAACGGCAGATTTGGAAATTTGCTTTCAAACTTTTGCTGCCCTTTCCATCTGTCGTTTTCCAAGCACCGCAACCGATACAGGTTCCACCTGCACAGCCGTTCCCACAGCCGTCTCTTCCCGCTCCCAGCAATGACTGTCCGCTCCTTTAACCAGCCAGTCCCATGCGCCGCCGGGAAGCGGAAGGTCCACAGTTTTTCCGGTACTGTTATACACAACCAGCAACTGCTCCCAGGATTTCTCTGTTTCTTCCAAATCCATCCGGCTGTCTGCCAAATCTTCCGCAGGACTGTCCGTCCAAGCTTCCGCGCAGCTGTCCGCCTGGCATTTCGCATGACTTTCTGTCTCCGTTTCCCCGCAGCTGCCTGTCCCGCATTCCGACCGATTATCTATCCGGAAGCAGACGACACCCGGGCGGAGTTCTGACCACAGCAGCCTCTGTGCCGCCTGCGGTGATTTGTCGCAAAGTCCCGGCAGACGTTTCCGAAGCGCGATCAGTCCCCGGTAATAGTCCGTCAGATCCTGGTTCTCATACGCCAGCGCCCAGTCCAGACGGTTAATGGAAATGGGCGAACAGTAGCTGTCCTCCACCCCTTCCTTCGTCCGTCCGAATTCCTCCCCGGAGAGCATGAAAAGATGTCCCTGGCAGGTCATGTAAAGCGCCGCCGCCAATCGGTATACCTTCCGAAACTCCGGACTCTTCGTGTGGCAGCCGCCTTCCGGCTCCAGCGTAGCCACAAGCTTATCCCACAGTGTCAGATTATCATGAGCCGACACATAAGTAACGATCTGAGACGGCGCTTGGGGGTAAAATCCGCCAGAAGCCGCTGCCGGACAGCTACCTTCTCCCTGCGCCTCACAGTCCTTTGGCCCGCTCCACGCCACGACTGCCCCACAGTCCTCCGGCCCGCACCATGCCGTGACCGCCCGCACGATTTCCTTCTCGAACCCTTCGCCGCCGTTGACAAACCCCGGCTGTCCCAGTTCGAACACATGGCCCTTCACCGCGTCCCTGGTATTGTCGCAGAAAACGGCGATCTCCGGGTTGAGCCTGCGGATATTGTCCTTGTTGGCGGGATAGCTTCCCGGCTCCATCCGCGACGCCCGGGCGGACCACGGCTCTCCGTAAATCAGCTTTTCTCCTTTTCCAAATTCCAAATCTAACGCCTGCTGAATACGATTCATCAAGTCTGTGTCCAGAAGTCCCATCAGATCAAACCGGAAGCCGTCCACATGGTATTCCCGCGCCCAGTACATCACGCAGTCCAGAATATACTTACCGCACATAGGGCGTTCGCTGGCAATATCGTTGCCGCAGTCGGAGCCATTGCACCAGCTTCCGTCCTCCTCCCTCCGGTAATAATACCCGGGCACCGTCCGTTCCAGCCAGGAATCCTGACGGAAGGTATGGTTGAACACCACGTCCATAATGACCCGGAAGCCGTTTCTGTGGAGACTTTGGATCATCTCCTTACATTCCCGGACACGCACCTCGCCCCGGTAGGGATCGCTGGAATAAAAGCCTTCCGGGATCCAGTAATTCACCGGATCATACCCCCAGTTAAACTGCTCCTTTTCTCCTGTCTCGTCTACAGAGCCGAAATCATAAAAAGGCATCAGCTGAATATGAGTCACGCCCAGTTCCCGCAGATATTTCATTCCCGTCGGGTGAATACCGTCGTTGTTCAGTGTTGTGTCGTCCTCCGGAAACGCCCGGTAAGTACCGCGGACCTCCGGGGAAAATCCGCCGCTTTTGTCCCAGGAATATTCCCGGATATTCAGCTCATAGACGATCGTCTCCGGCCCTTTCGCCGGCGCGCGGTCCGCCTCCCAGCCTTCCGGGTTTACCAGCTCAGGACGAAGCACCATGCTGCGCTCCCCGTTGACGCCGCAGGCCTTGGCGTAGGGATCCGCCGTCCGCGTCATCTCTTTGCCGCGCAGAATCTCATAATCATAATATACCCCGTGAAGATCGCCGGGGAAGCTTTTTTCCCACACGCCATGAGGCCCGGCCGTCATGGACTCCCGCTGGAGCGGAGCCGATTCTTCCACCCGGTACAAATTCAGAAAGACCGCCTCCGCGCCGGGACTCCACAGCTTAAACACTGTGCGTTCCCCGTCAAAACCCGCGCCCAGGTCATTTCCCCCGTAAAAACTGTTTTTTACTGATGTTTTCAACATATGATGATTTCCTTTTCTTCTATATATAATATATTCCCGGTAACCGTTCATCCTGCTGAACGCTTACATATTCTCAAAAAAGGCGCGTCTGAAAATCATTCTCTGCCGACGGCAGTTTTTCCGTACGCAGAACATTTTTTTCAAACGCGCCTGAAACGCTATAACGTGTTTGAAAATTTCTTTCTGCAAGATGCACGTCACAGTCTGCGGGAATTTGCACCAGAAGCAGGAGACGCAGCGGACTACGACGACTGATTTTGATGCAGCTCTCACACAGAGTGGAGGTGTGCAGATTGGGTGCATGAATTTTCAAACATGATATCCTTTGATTGGTTGCCCAGCCGGGCAGCTGCCGGCCGGGCATGTAACCAGTCCGGCAAGCTGAACTGTTGTTACCTCTTATAGCTGTTCGCTTTTCATCAGCCTTTGACCGCTCCCGACAGTCCATCCACATAAAATCTCTGCAGGCAGAGGAACAGGATAGCGATGGGAATGGAGATCAGTACGGCTCCCGCCGCGAAGCTGGTGTACCATCCGTCGATATATTCCTTCTCGAGCATTTTCCAAAGACCGATGGCTACCGTATACTGGTCGGCATTGGCCCGGCAGATAACTTTCGCGAAGATGAAATCCAGCCACGGACCCATGAAGGAAGTCAGGATCGTGTAAATGATGATCGGCTTGCTCAGCGGAATGGTGATCCTTGTAAAGATTCTCCAGCGGGTGCATCCGTCAATCAGCGCCGCCTCGTCG
Organism: Fusicatenibacter sp.; assembly: GCA_017887445.1. Lineage (GTDB taxonomy): Bacteria > Bacillota > Clostridia > Lachnospirales > Lachnospiraceae > Fusicatenibacter. Next base: position 14,904 of record JAGHIA010000188.1, on the reverse strand, counting down.
ATCTCTTTGGGAATCGTGTCGAAAAATCCCTTGGAGATCTGGAAGCCAAGGGCCGCGCCGCCGGAGTAGCAAAGGATCAGCGCCACGCGGATCAGCGAGCCTTCCGTCAGTCCCACTGCTTTCAGGATAAAGTATACGGCAATCATGGACATGAAGGACGGAAACAGTCCCAGGATCATGGCCATATTCATGTACGGCTTTCTCAGCTTAAATTTCAGCCTGGACAGGCAGTAGGAGGCGGACAGTACATAAAACGCCGACAGGATACAGGAAAAGATCGCTATAATCAGCGTATTCATGAACATCTGCGGAAAGTTCAGCAGGGAGGTGTCCGTGAACAGCTTGATATAGTTGTCAAACGTATAGCTCTGCGGCAGGAAGGTGGATACATAGGAGCCTTTCTCCGCGCGGAAGCTGGTGAGCACCACCCAGAGGATCGGGAACACCCAAATGAACGCCAGCACTGCCAGCAGACAGTGAACTGCTATATTTTTTACTTTCTTCGTCGTTTTGTGGCTCATGCTTAAAATCCTCCCTCTTCCTTATAGGATTTGCTGTTCCGGTAGGTGAAAAGCGCTCCGATCGCAAGAATCACGAACGTCAGAATACCGATGACCGCGCCCACATTGTAATACTGTTTGTCTACGGTCAGCTTGTACAGCCAGGTAACCAGAAGGTCGGTGCTTCCCGCCGTGGAGGAAAGGTTTGTCACCGGGTCGCCGCCGGACAGCAGGTAGATCACGTTAAAGTTGTTTACGTTTCCGGTAAAGGTCGAGATCAGGTACGGCGTGGTCACATACAGCATATACGGAAGCGTGATCTTGAAGAACGTCTGGAACGCGTTGGCTCCGTCCACCTTTGCCGCTTCGTAAAGCTCCGCCGGGATGTTCTGGAGAACGCCGGTCAGCTGCAGCAGGGTATACGGCACGCCGACCCAGATGTTGATGACGATAACCGTCACTCTCGCCCAGGTAGGATCCGTAAAGAACGGAAGGCTCGCGTCCGGAGCGATCAGTCCGATGTTGCGCAGAAGCACGTTGACCGCGCCCTCCGGCTGGAGCATGGTACGCATGATCAGCAATGATACGAACATGGGTACCGCGCAGGAAAGTACGAAGCAAAAACGCCAGAAGCCTTTCGCCTTTGTCTCTTTCCGGTTGATGATCAGAGACAGGATCATACCGCATATGTAGTTGGAGAACGTCGCGAAAAACGCCCACACAATGGTCCAGATCAGCACGGACCAGAAGGTACTTCCCAGCACGCTGCTGGAATCGAACAGTGTCTTAAAGTTGTCCAGTCCCACCCAGTCAAACAGCACCAGATGGTTGTCGATCAGACTGTAGTTGGTAAACGCCATGCAGATCATAAATGCCAGCGGCAGCACCGTCAGAGCAAAGATGAAAAACAGCGGCGGCGTCATCAAAAGCTTCTGAAGGTTTTCGTCCAGAAGACTTTTCAGATCCTCCATGAAAGTGTTCAGGTGTTTTCCCTGCTTCGCCAGGCACTCGGCCTTGTAGGCGCTTTTCAGGGAACCTCTCCAGATATAGACCATCAGAAGCGTCAGGAACACGGTGGCCACTCCGTAGAGCAGGATCGTGATCGACTGGTCGCCCTGGGTATACAGGTAAACCTGCTGGGCCTCGTCCCAGTATTCCTGCTGTTCCACCGTTCCCAGGGAACCCAGCATGTACAGACAGTGCAGACCGGTCATGATCATAAATACAATATAAGCCGCCTCAGCCGCCAGGTACAGCAGGCCCTTGATCCGCTGTCCATGGACAAAGCTTCCAAGCCCCATCACAAGCATGGAGAGCTTTGTCTCCGGCGCGCCTTTGGTTATTGCCGCCGTGCAGGTGTACGGCGTATCAAATTCACTTGCTTTTCGTTTCCTTCCAAACATGTTTCACCCTCCCCACATCAGATACCGTCGCTGTTCATAGCGGTATTCATATCCTCTGTCATCTGTTTCGCGTTGTCATGGGTTACGCTTCCGTTGCGGATTCCTTTTCCCAGGTTCTCCACCGGTACCCAGCAGTTGTTCATCTGGGGGACGATGGGCTGAAGAATGGAGGTACGGTCAAAGGTATCGTTCTGGGCGAACACCACCGGATCCGACGCGATGGCCTCGTCCTGAAGCAGCTCGGTGTTGCACGGCACAACGTTGAGCAGTTCGTAGTGCAGCTGCTGCGCTTCGGCGGAAGCAAGATAAATGGCCAGCTCCACCGCCTGCACCATATATTTGCTGTGGGCGTTCACACCTACGGCTTTGGAACCGCCGTATGCCTGCATCTGAACCTCCTTGCCGTTCAGGTTATAGGTCGGGAGCGCCGCCACGCCCATGTTGTCGCCAAGAATCTCCTTGATGGCCGCCGCGTCCCAGGAACCGGTGAACATGGCGTTGATGCTGCCGTCACGCAGTCCGGCGATTCCGGAACCGTCCGCGTCAATCTTGAAGTTGGGGTTGGCGTTCAGGTCGATGAGATAATCGGTCACTTCCACCGCGTTGGCGCCGCCGAATTCGACGCCGGCCTCCTCGTCGGTGCCGTCCTCGCCGAACAGGGTACAGCCGTTTCCGATAAAGAAGGACGGAAGGTACCAGGAGTTGGTGAACGGGAAGGATACCACTCCTTTTTCCAGCATGGTGTCCAGACTCTTGACATCCTCCTCGGTGAACACGCTCTTATCATAGTACATATACCAGATGTTGCTGGTGTAAGGCGCCCCGTAGATCTCGCCGTCCCAGGTCACGGATTTGAGCATTGCCTCGGAGTTTGTCGCCTTGATCTCCTCCACATATTTTCCGCCGAACTTCGCGCCTGCGTTGGCGTTTGTCAGTGTGGTCAGCACGTTGTTCGCGTAGAAGAACACGTCCGCGCTGGCGGTCGGGTCCTGGGCCACCTGTGTGGCGGCGCTGGCTTCGTCTGCCACGCCGTAGACAAATGTGATGTCCCATTCCGGATGCTGCGCGGCAAAATTTTCACAGCAGGTCTGCAGCCACTCGCCGTTGTCCTTGGACTGGTCGTTGGAGGGGGACCACACCATCAGACGTACCTGCTCCGTGTCGCTGCCGGAGGTTCCGCATCCGCCAAAAACCGATGCCGCGAGAACCCCCGCCATCAACAGTGCAATTTGTTTTTTCATACCCTTCTCTTCCTTTCCGGCAGTTTGCTGAAGTAGTACCGGTTGTTCTGTAACGATTCAGACCGCTGAATCATTACGCTTTTTACTGCCATTTGTTTCGCTTAGTTTAGTTGTTTTTAATATATTCCTCTTTCCTTTATAAGTCAAGCTGTATTTTGGTCAATATGATAAGTTTTGGCAGTTGTTACAATTTCTTTCTCTGCATTTTGTCTATTTTGTTCTACGAAAACTTCCGAAACCTCCGTGGAAAGCCACGGGAAATTTTGTTGATTCTCCCTTATATATGATATATAATAAAGAAAACTCAGGATTTGTTTTCCTTCGATTTACAAAGTTGCGAAACTTTTGGTGATACTGCGAAACTTTAACTCCGTAAATGTACCATGCCAGGCAGCCGTTCTAACCGGCTGCACAGACTGGTTTTGGGGCAGATTGCGGGAATCCAAAATCCAGAAAAGGAAGTGAATACTATGACCACCATTGCCGATATAGGAAAAAAACTCGGCGTTTCAAAAAGCACCGTGTCAAAAGCCCTGAACAATGCCCCTGACATCAGCGAAACTCTGCGAAAAACCATTGTGGAGACTGCCGTTGAGATGGGATATTCGAAACTGCGGCAGAACAAGAAGGAGCCGAAGAAGCTCTGTATCCTGGTGGAAAATATGGAGTACACCAACGAGCTGCGCTTCGGCTATCATATCATCATCGGTTTCCGGCAGCTGGCGGAGCCGGCCGGCTACCAGGTAGATGTGATCCCGCTGGACCACAAAATGCAGCGGGCCACCGGCTTCGACGCGTTTATGCTCCAGGGCCATTATCTGGGCGCGTTCATTCTGGGCATGTCCTTAAACGATCCATGGATGAACGACCTGCAGACCAGCCGCACGCCGGCGGTGCTGTACGACAACTATGTGCCGGAAAATCCCTCTACCTGCTATGTGGGAATCGACAACACCGAGGGAATGAATCTGGCTATGAAATATCTGAAAAACCTTGGCCACCGCAGCATCGGCTATCTAAGCACCTCCCTGGGTTCCTATATCACCCAGGTCCGCCACCGGGCGTTTTTCAGCGCGCTGAAAAAGAACGGCCTGAAATCCGACCCGCGGCTGGCGGGAATCTCCCTGTATGTTTCCGAGTGCGTCCAGAAACATTTGCCAAAGCTGCTGGAACAAGGTGTGACGGCGATCATCTGCTGTCATGACCAGATGGCCAACGCCGCCATGGTGCAATGCCGGGAAGCGGGACTGCGGGTGCCGGAGGATATCAGTATCGTCGGGTTTGACGATCTGCCCATGTGCGCTTATACGGAACCGCCGCTGACCACGGTCCGCCAGGATCAGCTGCTGCTGGGAAAGTGCGGGTATAACGCGCTGGAGAGTCTGCTGAATGAGGTTCCGGTGGGGACGCTTCTGCTGCACGCGAGTTTGGTGGAGAGGGAGTCTTGCGCGGAGGTGCAACAATGGCGCAAAAAATAATGATAGTAGATGATGAAACAGAACTATTAAATATGCTGAAACGCTTTTTTTCCCTTGAAGGCTATGATGTAATTACCGCAGCCGGAGGGCAGGAAGCCTTACAGAAACTAGCCCTTGCTCCCGATATTATTCTTCTTGACATTAATATGCCTGATATAGACGGGCTTTCCCTTTGCAAAAGTATAAGGGATTTTGTTTCCTGCCCAATACTCTTTTTAACTGCCAACATAGAGGATAGCGATAAAATAAAGGGCTTCGGCGCCGGCGGGGACGATTATATTGTGAAACCTTTTTCCATTGATGAATTAGGCGCAAGGGTATCCGCTCATTTGCGGCGTGAAAATCGTAGCCAGGTAAAATCTCATATTTTATTTGACGGGCAATTAGCCATTGACTATTTAGATCGTTCCGTATACTGGAATAAAAACGAAATCCCTCTTTTGAAAAAAGAGTTTGATATTCTTGAAGTGCTTTCACAAAATCCCGGCCAGGTCTTTGACAAGGAGCGTCTTTATGAAGCCGCCTGGGGGTTGGACGGATCAGGAAATAACTCTGTTGTGGCGGAACATATCCGGAAAATCCGGGCAAAGTTCGCCGCGGCGGACGCAACGCAATATATTGAAACAGTTTGGGGTGTGGGCTATAAATGGAAAAAGTCAAACATAAACTGAGAGATTTATCAATCCTGTCTGCATTCGTTTTGTTTGCAGTTGTCTTTCTTCTTCTTGCGATGTTCTTCGTGGAGGTAGAAAAAACACTGCTCACCAACGCACAGCGGGCTATTGCTTTTCAATATTCGGAAATTGTCGAGGGCTTTAACTCTGTAAACGTATGGGGAAATCAATCTGTATTTCCCCTTTCAGAACATGACGGAAAAGTGATGCGGCTATACGAAATGGCTCTATGGACGCTGCCGCCCCTTACCTATCTTGCGTGCTTCATTTTAGCAGGAGTTGTTTTTTACAGAAGCAAACTCAAAAAGCCTCTTATGATCTTAACCACATCTGCAAGCCGGATAGCCGCAAATGATCTGGATTTTTCCATTTCATGTGACGGAAACGATGAAATGGGCTTGCTTTGCAAGGCGTTTGAGAAAATGCGCTCTGCTTTGGAAATGAATCATCGGGAAATGTGGCGGCAGATGAATGACCGCAGAAAGTTAAACGCAGCTTTTTCTCACGACCTGCGAACACCTCTTACGGTTATTGAGGGACATTTAGGCATTTTGCAAAAATACACACCGCAAGGGAAACTAAGTGCTGATGATGTGATGCAGACTTATACCGCAATGGCCGGACAGATTGAACGATTGAAAAACTACGTTTCTTCTATGAACACATTGCAGCGTCTTGAAGATATACCGATTGTAAGAAAACAGTTGGTAACCAACAGCTTTACCGCAAGGCTCAGTGATACGGCTAAAATGATCTGCGGAAGTAAGACGCTAACCCTTTTGGATAAAACTACTGCTGAAAGTATTTGTGCTGACCCGGAAATCGTCATGCAGGTATTTGAAAACCTGTTGTCCAATGCCACCCGTTATGCGAAAACTTCCATCTCCATACAATATGCCGTTGACAAGGAACTATTTTCGATCACCGTAACAGACGACGGAGAGGGTTTTCGTGATACTGCGCTGAAATCTGCAACAAACCCATTTTATACGACAGAAAAAGCATCTGATACCGGACAGCATTTAGGACTTGGCCTTAATATCTGTAAAATCTTATGTGAACGTCATAACGGCAATATCCTGTTATCCAATGACATAAAAAGGGGCGCGTCTGTAACCGCGTACTTTGGAATGACAGAATAGAACCTGTCTTTTTGGAAAACTCCCTGTATTTTGCAGGGAGTTTTTTCATTTGATAGATATTTGATAATTGCCGTTTAGAATGAGCTTGTAATCAAAAACCAGCCATCTGGAAAGGTAAGAAAAGGTGATATTTATGTTACAGATTGAAAAGGTTTCCAAGACATATCATTCAAAGGGAATCGATTATCCCGTTTTGAAAGAGATTACCGCAACAATTCACGATGGTGAATTTGTTGCTATCATGGGTCCGTCCGGAAGCGGAAAAACGACGTTGCTTAATGTAATATCCGGCTTCATCAGCGCGGACGGAGGAAAGGTTCTTCTCGACGGACAGGATATTTTAACAGGAGAAGAAGACCATCTTGCTGAAATAAGGCAGCACAGACTTGGCTTTGTTTTTCAGGACTTTATGTTACTGAACGGGCTGACTATTCGTGAGAATATTTTTCTGCCACAGATTATAGCCAGAAAACAGAAAAGCAAAATGGAGCGGAATACCAAAAAGCTGTTATCCGTCTTCGGCATTGAAGAAATCGCAGAAAAATATCCTGCCGAAGTTTCCGGGGGACAGAAGCAGCGGGCTTCCATTGCGAGAGCATTATCAAACAATCCGTCTGTTATTTTAGCAGATGAGCCTACGGGCAATCTTGATTCCAAATCAAGTACAGCCGTCATAGAAGCATTTTTGAACGCAAAAGAAAAAATGGGAGCAACCATTTTTATGGTAACACATGACGCTTTTGCAGCTTCTTACGCCGATAAGGTGATCGCCTTAAAAGACGGTATTGTGTTCGGTGAGCTGGTGCGCCGGGGACAGCCGAAAGACTTTCTTGACGAACTGCTGGACTTCACAAGAAAGGTAAATGGTGATGGATATGACGCTTAACGATGTTAGCAGGAAACTTTTTAAGAATAATCGAAAGCAGTATGGGCTGTTCTTCTTCTCAGTGATCTTTTCCATTGCAATGACAGGCGCATACGGCGTTTTGCAGTACAGCCCTACCGTTATAAACGTCTTAGTTGACGGCGGCTCAACACAAACCATTTCACAGGCTATGTTTTTCGGTTCCATGTTTGGCATCATTGTTTTTCTTGTGTATGCAGACAGTATCTTCCTCAAATATAAGTCGCGTGAAATTGGTATTTTTCTCTCCCTCGGCATTGACCGGCGCAGCGTACAAAAGATTGTTGTCAAAGAATATACACTCCTTTTTCAGATTGCTGCTTTGCTTGGTCTTCTACTGTCGGTTCCACTTGCCTATTTGTGTTGGACATTTCTTAATCTCTTTCTGAAAACGCAGGAAACAGCATTTAGTATCGGCTATGCGGGGTTAGCCATTGCATTTCTGTTTTCCCTGCTGAATTGGTTTATCCTGCGGACGATCAACCGCAGATACATCAAAACTGTTGATATTCTGAAAATCATTAAGGCTTCTGATGAAAACGAAGCTGCCAATAAAGGAAACCTGTTTTCGCTGATTTTAGGTGTTTTACTTATTCCCGCCGGTATCATTGCGTTTTTCACTTTGCAAAATGCCGGAGGTTTTCTCTATACTTTGTTAGCTTTTACCGGCTTGGCGGGAGCTGTTTCAGGTGTTTATCTGTTGATTATTCAATGCGCGTCCATTGGGGATATTCTGAAGAAGTACAAGGATAAAGCGTATTATAAAAACATCGTCTTTTATAATCTGCTAAAACAAAAAATCCGGCAATATACACGTTCTATCTTTGTGGCGACACTTCTCATTACCTTTACAATCTTTGGAATCGGCTTCATAGCGGCAGGATTTATTGACGGTTATAACGTTGCCTTGAATGAGCCTTATGACTACACAATCAATGCGACCTACGAACACCCCATGACCGAAAAGCATATCGTGGAAATGGCTGAAAAAAGCAACGTGACCATTACCGGCTTAAAATATATCGATTGCCTGCTGCTCGGTGTGCAGAACAATTATAAAAGCGGTGCGCGTGATTGGGGTTCGCGCATCATCGTAAGCGAGGATAATTTTAACGCTTTATCCGATATGGCAATATCCGTCCCAAAGGGAAGTTATACCGTTTATTATGACAGCAGTATGAAGTATAAGCGAAACGCCTTTTCAGCAGATAGCAGCCTTTTTTATAACCCTACTACTGAGCAAGAATTTACCCTGGCCCAAAATGAACCGATATGCCGCGATGGACTTTTTAATACCCGGTCTGTTTTTTCCTCATTTTTGATTCTGAACAATGAGGAGTACCACACGATTGCGGCTGCACTCGAAAACAAATATAAAGCTGTTTCCTATATGGTAAATGTGGAAAACTGGCAAGATACAGCGGATTTTCAAAACAATATTCTGCAAGCTGTTATTTCGGACAACAACGGAGTAATATTCACAAATTGGCATAACAGCGCGACATTTGCGAAAACAGGAAGTCAGGCAGAGTATCTTCCCTTTGAGGGAAACGAAACAAAAATTGCCCGCTTATGGGCGCTATATCCTCTATCAAAACTGAGCAGCACCACGACGCAGTTTGAAGCCTTTGCTACATACCTCATGCTTATGCTGTTTATTGCTATCGTTGCCTTTGTGTCCGCAGTCATGGTGATTGGTCTGAAACTGATCAGCACAATTTGGGACGACGCAGAAGTCTATCAAAATTTGCGGCGATTGGGAATGAAGCACAAAACAGTTCAGAGGCTTATTACAAAGCAAATGCTGTTCGTATATTTTATCCCAACTGCATTTGGCTGCATGATCGGAGCCTTTACAACATACCGCATTATGTTAGTTTCCAGCGTTATTTATATTGCCAAAACAATACAGTTAGTCGCCTTTGTATGCGCTTTGGTACTCATCATACAGATTGTTATTTTCTTTATGCTGCGTTCAAAAATCATGCGTAACTACGCATGATGCGATCATAAGTGATCATTTCCAAACACACTCTGGAGCGATAACCAAAAGGACGGGCAAGCTGTTTTGCTTGTCCGTCCGGTAATAGGATCTAATTACTTGAAGTCATTTTTACCTCTTTCATGGCGCACTGGCTGTGCCAATCAATAATGGTAGATTCGGATGTTTACTTCCAAACCTTGACTTCTTTCCCGCAATAAGGGCAGAATTTCCAGTCTGATAATATTGTTTTTCCGCAGTAGGGACATTTGTTGCTTAACATCTTGCAGATTTTGCAGATTGGACCAATCATTATAATAACCATACAAACGAGCCCGAGGTATACCCCTATTTCTATTTCGTAATTGCCATTCAACAGCGATAGACCAACCATTCCCCAATCAATAAAAAACAGAATCACTGCGGCAATCCATATCACACACAATACTTTCTTCATGCAACGGTACCTCCACAAATCTTTTGTGTAACGATTCAGCCGGCGGAACGGTTACTCTTTTGTATCTATTTGATAACAGCGCATCCGCTGGGACTGTGAAAAAATGAGAAATCTTTTTTTACAGTCCCCTGGCTGAATAGTTACCATTTGTTTTCTAAGATTTTCATTCCCTTTGCTTACTCCTGTTTGATTTTTACCGTACATCTTTTTTTGTAGAAGGATATCCCATAGCAGAAAACCTGATCGCAGGTTTCTTCGAAGCTTTTGGCATACATTTTTTCATCGATCTGGCGCAGCGCTTTCTCACAGTCGTCTTCCAGACTGCCCAGAGTTCTGGAATATTTTGTCTCAAAGATCGCGGCTCTGCCATCTCTCACATCAATAACGGCAACATCGCTGCGTCCTTCTCCGTGCTCTTTGTTTGACTCCACCATATATCCCGCGCCCGCGAAGATTCCTGCCAGGAACGCATGATAGAAATCTTCTCTATAATCATGATAGCTGATGGTCATTCGCAGCAGACGGTTCATTTCTCTGGTCAGTGTTTCGCAATCACCGCTCCATACTGCGTCAAAAAGCTTTTTCCGATTCCATTGCCTGGCGTTGTCGGAAAACCACGTCTGCACGGTTGTCTCAAAAATCTCTCGGATCTCGGCGTTTGGAATCCTCAGCGCGGATGTTCCATCCGGTAGCGTTTCCCGAACCTGGCTTTCCCGGACTTTGGTGAGATATCCGGTCAGATATAAAATGCTCCAGAGATTGTCCTCGGTATCATGCAGATAATCGTATGTGAGATTTTCTTCGATCTTCTGCACAATGTAATCGCCGGCCATAAGCGTTTCCAGTTTTCCTGTGATGCTGCTGCCTGCGTAGTCGATAAAAGAACGTATGATCGCATTATCACTGGTGTTTTTCCAGTAGCTTAACGGTCTGGCTTTTGGGTCCTGCTGCAGATCTCTCAGATAATTCATCACATCCCAGGGACAGTATACCTCACAGTCTCCGAAGAGGTATCCGTCGTACCATGCCCGGATTGCCGCTGCCTGACTGACCATATCAGCATCCGTAAGAATCCGCTCCATATCCTTTGACGTAAATCCGAAAGACTCGTTCAGCCCCAAGGATGCGATCGTGTCCGAGACAAAATTGTTGGTTCCGGTAAAAATACTCTCCTTGGCGATTTTCAGACACCCGGTGAGTACCGCAAAACGAAGCGACGTATTATCCTTCAGAGCAGTACTCATCAGTGCTTTGACAATCTCCAGCATCTCCTCGTAATACCCATGACTGCTGGCTTTTGCCACCGGTACGTCGTATTCATCCAGAAGCAGGATTACCTGGGTATCATAGTGCGCCCGCATTGCCAGGATCAGCAGTTCCAGACTCTTTTTCATTTCCGTCACCGACGCTTTGCCTTCCACAATCCTCGCGTAAACTTTTTTGTCAAATTCGTTGACTCTGCCGCTTTCCAGCAGGTATGAATGCTCTTTATAGAGGTCGGTGACGGTCGCCGCAAGCATTTCATAAGCGCTGGAAAAGGTCAGGCCGTCCACGTCTTTAAATGACAGAAAAATGGTCGGATAACGATTCATCCATCGGCTGCACAGCTCCGTTTCCTCCATGATTTCCAGTCCTTCAAATAACACGCGGCTGTCTCTTCGAATGTCAAAAAAGCTCGCCATCATGCTCATTCCCAATGTTTTCCCGAATCGGCGCGGGCGAGTGATCAGCGTAACTGCCGCCGGCTCCATATGCAGGATTTCCGCGATCATCCTGCTTTTATCAATATAATAATATCCATAAGTCCTGATCCTCTCAAAATCCGAAACCCCTACTGGAAGATTCAGTTTTTTCACAACGCTCACTCCCTTCCACAACCGCTTCATGGCATATCTAGTACACCGTATATTAAAGATCCAGACTATCTATCTTACCCATCTGCGGGTGCCAGCTTTTGACCTTGACATCATCCAAATACATTTCAAGGCATAAAATGATCTGCAGGCTTATTTTGATTTTTCTGCTCTCATGATACCATGAAAGAAGCTCCCATACAAGTTTATCCGGCAGCCATGTTCCTACGCTGTGCGACAGCTGGCAACGATTCAGCCAGCTGAACGGTTACAGCATCCGGCCATTGAAAATCGCTTCGCAATGGGCCGGATGCCCGCAGGCACTACCTTTTCATACGGTCTGTGCAGTAAATGCACAGACCTGGCTGAACTGTTACGACACCGCCCCTCATCCCTCCACCCGCGAAAAGCTCACCGCCTGCCATCCTGCCTTTCCCATCTCCGGCAGGATCCTCTCCAGCGCCGCCAGGGTATCCTCTCCTTCCGCGTGAAACCGGACAATGGACCCTTTTTTCAGTTCCTTCTTCTGCAGCACCAGCTTCACCACCGCATCCGTGCCGTACCCTTTCCAGTCCATGGAATCCACATACCATCCGATCACCAAAAAGCCTGCGGTACGCGCCTGCCGCAGCAGTTCATCTCCCACCTGGCCGTAGGGCGCGCGAAACAGCAGCTCCTGCCGGACCCCCGCCTGCTCCTGCAGCTCCAGCAGCAGCTCCTTCCCCTGCTCCATCTCCCGCTTCACCGCGTCCCGTTCCAGCAGGCTCATATCCCGGCAGGTTTCGCCCAGGAACCCAAGGTCGTTTCCCATCCGAAGGATCTGCACAGCCAGTTCTTTGTTGGCTCTGGCCCATTCTCCGGTGACAAAAAAGGAGGCGCTGCTTTTCTGCTGCGCGAGAAGATTCAGGATCTCAGAAGTCTGTTCTGTCTCATGAGTCACTTCAAAAGTGAAGACAGCCTTCTGTTCTTCCGTCTCGGCACAGCAGACCGGCAGCTCCTCCTCCAGTTCTTTTCCTGTCTGCAGCAGACCTCGTTTTTCCGTCTCCCGGTAACACAGCGACAGCGCCGCCGCCAGCAGGACAGCCAAAAGAAACATGCCTTTCCTTCCGCCTCGTTTCATCCATCGTTCTCCGCTTCCGAAGGCCTTACTTATATATATGTTCCGCGGCATGTCTTACTTCGCTCTAAATTAATCCATAATGCAGAAGCGCAAACTCCAGTCCGTCTTCCTCCACCGTTTTGGTGACAAATTCCGTGTGCGGGTCAAGCACAGGATCATGCTTCCCCATGGCCACCGCGTGGGACACAGCCTCAAACATGGACAGATCGTTGCTGCTGTCCCCGAACACATAGGCATCCTCCCGGCTCATTCCAAAACGCTGCAGAACCACATCGATCCCTGTCGCCTTGGAAAAGCCTCTGGGCGCCGCCTCGTAAAGTCCGCCGCGCCGGTCCATGATCTCCATATCCGGCGACAGTCCCCGGAAGATCGCATCAAAGTTGCTGCTGGCATCTGCGTAGAAGATAAGCTTGTCAAATTCCAGACCGCTCTGTTCCGCCGTCCGCTCCAGTCCAAGGCCCATCTTCCGGAAATAGCGGCGGGTTCCCTCCAGCGGTTCGAACCGGGAATGACGGGCCGGCAAAAAGCAGTCCCCGGTTCCTTCCAGGACCATATCCGCCCGGTTTTCCCGCAGGATTCTGGCGATTTCCTCCCCGCGCTTTGACGGGATCGTGTGCTTTAACAGCACCTCCTCGCCAAACCGGATATAAGTCCCGCAGCCGCACACGAAGCCGGAAAACGGCATCCGCTTAAATTCCGCAGGCAGCACGCACCACGTTCTTCCTGTATTGATAAATGTCAGATGGCCCCGCTCCAGCGCCCGTTCCAGCGCGCGCCTGGCGCTGGCCGGTACTTCCCCGGTCACCTCGCTGAGCAGTGTGCCGTCGATGTCAAAAAATAATGCTTTTCGTTCCATAACTCTCCCATATCCTCGAACATATACATAGCCATTCCGATAACTGAATCGTCAGCAGCCGTTTGGACAACTGAACAATCATAGCATCCCACACATAGGTTTAAAATCATTCCGTCTGACCGGTAAACTTCCGGTACCCGGTCTCAAAATCCACCTCATTGCGAAGCGCTCCGTCCTCCAGCAGCGCGCGGATATTTTCCGCGGCGATATGCACAATGCGCCTGCGTGTCTCCTCCAGATGGTACTGTCCGGAAACGTGGGGTGTGATCAGCAGATTCGGCGCGTCCCACAGCGGAGAATCCTCCGGAAGCGGCTCCTGCTCGGTCACATCGATGCAGGCGCCTGCCAGACGACCGCTTTCCAGGGCGTCGATCAGAGCGTCCGACGCGATCAGGCTGCCGCGCCCCACATTGATCAGGATCGCTCCCGGCTTCATTTTACCCAGCCGCTCCTTGTCGAACAGGTGATACGTCTCTTTTGTCCCCGGCAGCGAGCAGGCCACAATATCCGCTCTGGCCAGCTGTTCGTCCAGCTCCTCCATGGTGTAAACCGCCTCGGCAAACTCCGGCGCGGCAGTCCTGTGCCGGCGCACTCCCGCCACGGTGCTGCCCAGGGCGTGCATCTTCCGGCCAAATTCTGTGCCGATATCACCCATGCCCACGACCAGCGTTCTGCTTCCGTAGATGGAAGTCACGTTGCCCTCATCGGTCCACTGATGGCGTTTCTGATCTTCCTGATACCGGTCCAGTTTTTTCATCAGCATCAAAAGCATCCCCAGCATATGCTCTGAAATCGCCAGACCGTAAGCGCCGGTGGCATTGCACAGCTTTGTGCCAGCAGGCAGAACGCCCGGCTCCAGATAGCCGTCGGTCCCGGCGCTGTTCAGCTGCAGCAGGCGGAGATGGTCCGCCTCCTTCACGCGCGCCGGCGGAAGATTTCCTACAATGATATCTGCCTCTTTCAGTATGCCGTCCGGCACCTGACCGGTCCCTGCATGATAAAATTTCAGTTCCGGCGAAACCGCCTGAAGGATTTCCTGATATTCTTCTGTCAGCGGCATGACAGTCAATACGTTTATCATATCGATTCTCCTTTATTTTTTCTTTTGATTCCTATTATTAAGATGGTGAGGGCAAAAGCTGGTACCCGCGAAAGGGTTCTGAAAATCCACACATTTGCAGGAACCCTAAACCTCTTAGTTTTCAAAAATTTGCGTTGTGTCCCCAAAGAAAGCTGTTTGAGCTTGCGAGTTCTTTCTTTGGGGACACGGTTTTAGCAAATTTTTGAAAGCTTAG
>JAGHIA010000187.1 GCA_017887445.1 Fusicatenibacter sp. | reverse complement strand
CCCCACTTTGCGTGGAATTTGCCCCAAAATCAGTCAGCGTAGCCCGCTACGCCTCCCGATTTTGGAACAAATTCCCCACAAACTGTGACGCACATCTTGCAGAAAGCAATTTTCAAACACACTCTAGAGCGGACAAGAGATATTGTCAAGAAGTCCGCTTATGGAATGGATTTTATGGTCCTTGGTATCGAAAACCAAAAAAACGTCAGCTACACAATGCCTTTACGGGTAATGTTGTATGATGTCCTGGGATATTTGAAGGAATATCAGGAGTTTGCAAAAAAGAACCAGGAAGAAAAGCGCACTGCGGAGGAGTTCCTGTCGGGTATGAAGAAGAAAGATCGTTTAAAGCCAATCATTACGCTTGTCATTTATTATAATGAAAAACCGTGGGATGGGCCGACGACTTTGAAAGATATGGTGGTACCGCTCCCGGAAGCCGTGGGAAAAGCATTTAGCGATTATCGGATGAACCTGCTGCAGGTCCGGGAAAGCGGAGGATATCACTTCAGCAATGAAGACATCCGGAAGGTGTTTGAGGCATCAAGAGGCATCTATAATGAGGATTTTGAGAATGTGGGCAAGATGACGCTGACATCGGAACAACTGGCAATGGTGGGAGTGATCACAGAAAGCAGGCTTTTGATAGCTCAGGCAGAAGAAGATGAGAAAGGAGAGTTTGATATGTGTACAGCTCTTGAGAAGTTAGAAAGAAGAGGAATCGAGCGGGGAATCGAGCAGGGGATCGAGCAGGGAATCGAACAGACGAAAAAAGAAATGGTGCTTCGTATGCTGGAGCAGGGGGCGGATATTGATTTTATAGAGAAGGTCAGTTGTCTGAGCCGGGAGAAGATTGAAGAATTAGAAAGAAAAGCAAAAGCATAAAATCGGGAAATCTTTGATGAAAAGCGTTTTATCCACAGAATAATATTCTGTCACTGATTTCTTATAATTAGATACGCCAATCGGCAGGGCATTTAAAGCTAAAAAGCACAGAAACCATGTAGAAATACATAGTTCCTGTGCTTTTTTTGCAGAAGCAATATCTGAAAGAAAAACCGCAAAATTAACAGAGAAGCCAGTCCAAAGAACGTTTATAATTTTAATCAATCATAGGAGTCATAACAAAATTCCTGAAAAAGAAGAAAGGACGGAACCATTCAGCCGGCTGAAAGTTACAAAGGATGCAACTATTTCGTCGGCTGGATCGTTACAACAGACAACATGAGAGATATTATCTTTGAACAGGGAACACCATCCGTTTTCTGTCTGGAGCCGGAAGCGTTTCCCGGGGTAAAGCGGGTTGCTAAAAAAGTAGCCAAAGACTTTGGCCTGGTCTGCGCCCGTGAGCCGGAGCTTGTGGAGATGGATTTTAGAACGGAAGACAGCTGTCAGCCAGCCGAGCCATGGGACGCGGATTCATCGGCCGCGGTTCCGGAAGAAGCAGCTGATGCTCCTGCCCAATGGCGGTCATGGGACACGGAAACGCCGATTGTGATTGCGGCGACCGTAGGGCATAGTCCTTTGCTGGAAGAACTTGAGCGGCAGGGCAAGCTTTGCCTGGACAAGGTGAGAGGAAAATGGGAAGTGTTTTCCATCTGCGGTGTGGAAAAACCGGCGGCGGGGATCAGCCGTGCCCTGGTGGTTGCCGGAAGCGACAAGCGTGGAACGATCTATGGACTGTTCCAGCTTTCCGAGATGATCGGCGTGACGCCGTTTCTGTACTTTGGTGACCAGACGCCCCAGAAGTTTGAGCGGATCCGTTTTCAGCTTTCCGGGCCTCTTTCCATGCAAAAAGCAAAGTCAGAGAAAGAAGCAGGGCCGAGGAAAGAAACGGAGCCGGAGAAAGAAGCAAAGTTGAAGTCAGAAAAAGAGTCACAGACAAAGTCAGAAGCAGAGTCGCAAACAGAGGCAGAGATTATATCCGAGCGCATTGTCACAGAGCTTCCGGTGATCTCCAGAGAGCCGTCGGTTAAATTCCGGGGATTTTTCATCAACGACGAGTGGCCATGCTTTGGCAACTGGACCTTTGACCACTTTGGCGGCTTCAACGCAAAGATGTACGACCATGTGTTTGAATTTCTGCTTCGTATGAAAGGGAATTATCTGTGGCCGGCCATGTGGACCTCGTCGTTTTTCCTGGATGGTCCGGACATGGCGAGCATGGACCTGGCCGATCAGTACGGTGTGATCATTGGTAATTCTCACCACGAGCCTTGTATGCGCGCCAGCGAGGAGTGGGACAAGGTAAAAGGCGAGGATACCCCCTATGGCACCGCCTGGAATTACAACGTCAACAAAGAGGGACTGCTCAACTACTGGGCGGACGGTCTGAAGCGCAGCGCGGGACATGAGAAATTTATTACCATCGGTATGCGCGGCGAGCGTGACAGCGCGCTTCAGGGACCATCATCCCTGGCGGAGAATATCGAGGTGCTGAAGGATATCATCCGGGAACAGAAAAAACTGATCCAGCGGTATGTAGATTCCGACCTTGACAAGGTGCCGATGCTTCTCGCGGTGTATAAGGAGGTGGAGGATTACTACTACGGCGACGGAACAACGCCCGGCCTGAAGGATTGGGACGGATTGGACGGCGTGACGGTGATGCTCTGCGAAGACAATTTCGGAAACATGCGTTTTCTGCCGGACGAGGCGCACCGGGAGCGCAGCGGCGGATACGGAATGTATTACCATCTGGACTATCACGGTTCTCCGATTTCCTATGAGTGGGTAGGCTCCACGCCGCTGACCCGCACCTGGGAGCAGATGACCCAGGCCTGGGACTACGGTGTGCGCCAGATGTGGATGGTCAATGTGGGCGACCTGAAATTTGAGGAATTTTTCCTGGGGTATTTTATGAAGCTGGCCTACGACTTTGACACCTGGGGAACAGACGCGCCAAACAGCACCGGACGCTATACGAGGCTGTTTGTAAAGGAGCAGTTCCCCCAGGCGCCGGAGGCGCTGCGGGAGCGGATCGCTGCGGTCATTGAGGAATATGTCCGTCTCAACGGCCTGCGCCGTCCGGAAGCGCTGAACGATAAGATCTATCATCCGGCCCACGAACTGGAAGGGGAGCGGATGCTGGAACGTGCCCTGCGCCTGGAGCAGGCGGATCGGGAGGTGCGAAGCCTCCTGCCGCAGGAGTGCCGGGACGCTTACGATTCCATGATCCATTACCCGGCGGCCGCCACGGCGAATCTTCTGAAAATGCACCTGTACGCGGGAAGGAACCGTCTCTTTGCGGAGCAGGGAAAGGTTGCCGCCAATGAGGATGGCGCGCGGATGAAGGAATGTATCCAGGAAGACCGGCGTCTGGCGGAGGAGTTTGGAAAAAGCCTGGGCGGAAAATGGAGTGGCATGGAGCTGGCCGAGCATATCGGGTTTACCAAATGGAACAGCGAAAACTGGAAATATCCGGTACGTTGTTTCGTGGAGCCGAAGCCGGAGCCGTATCTGCTGGTCAGCCGCGCCGATGAGACACAGGTACATACCAACGATTACTTCCGGGACGATGTGATCGTCCGGGATTTTATGTACGCCGGAAACGATCAGGTGAAGCTCCAGATCGCCAACGGCGGCAGCGGCGAGCTGTCCTGGCATCTGGAGGGCGGCAGCAGCTGGCTTGAGCCGTCCGGAATCAGCGGGTGTACGGCCACGCAGGAGACGGTTACCCTGACCTTTCTGCCGGAAAACTACCGCGCGGAAGCATCAAAGGGAAAACCCTGCGAGTTGTTCGTGTGTACGGAGAAAGAAAAAGTACGGGTTCTGGTGTTTGCCGCGGAGCATAGCTTTGACGGAATCCCCTCCGGAACTTACCTGGAAGGCATGAGCGGTTTTGTCATCAACGCTTCCGGTTACGCGCGGAAGGAGGACGGTCTCTGGCAGGGAAAAACAGCCGGATACCGCCGCCTGGAGGACTACGGCAGATACGGCGTCGGAATGAAGGTATTCCCCACCACAGCCGTGTTCAAAGAGACGGAAAAAGCTCCGTTTTTGGAGTATCAGCTCTTTACAGAAGAAGCCGGAGATTATATACTGGAAGTACAGAGCGCGCCGGGAAATCCGGTGGATGAAGGCCGGGGACTGAAGCTTGCCTACAGCGTCAACGGCGGTACGGCCTGCCGGATCGATACGCTCCCGGCGGATTATCACGCGGGGGATCCTTCCTGTGAATACTGGTGCCAGGGCGTGCTGAACCAGGTACACCGGTGCAGAGTCCGGATTTCTCTGACGGAAGGGATGAACCGCCTGCGCATTTACGCGGCGGACGCGCCGCTGGTCCTGGAACGGCTGCTGGTATTTCCGAAAGGAAAGGAACCAAAAGCATCCTATCTTGGGCCCCGGGAGAGTTTCCGGGTACAGTGAGCAGACAAAACAGAACATAAAGGAGGATATTTAAAATGGAAGGTACAATGAAAACAGCGGTAATGACCGATATCATGGAGGTGGAGATTCAGGAACGCCCGATTCCCCAGCCGAAGGACGACGAGGTTCTGGTAAAGGTGGAATATGTGGGAATCTGCGGCTCCGATCTTCACTACTACGAGTCCGGACGCATCGGTGATTTTGTGGTAAAACCGCCGTTTGTTCTCGGCCATGAGGCCGGCGGCACCGTTGTGGAAGTGGGAGCTAATGTGAAAAATCTCAAGGTCGGCGACCGCGTGGCCATGGAGCCGGGAAAAACCTGCGGACAGTGCGAGTTCTGCAAATCCGGAAAATACAATCTGTGCGAGGACGTGATCTTCTTCGCAACTCCGCCGGTAGACGGTGTGTTCCAGGAATATGTGGCTCATGAGGCCGGACTGTGCTTCAAACTGCCGGACAACGTAAGCACCATGGAAGGCGCGCTGATCGAGCCCCTGGCCGTAGGTATGCACGCGGCGCGTCAGGGAGAAGCGAAGCTGGGTCAGACCGCGGTGGTAACCGGCGCAGGCTGCATCGGTCTGGTAAGCCTGTTGTCTTTGAAGGCCATGGGCGTGACGAAAGTCATCGTTGTAGACGTTATGGAGAAACGTCTGCAGAAAGCCCTGGAGCTTGGCGCGGACGCTGTCATCAACGGAAAGGAAGAAGACACGGTTGCCCGCATTCAGGAGCTGACCGATGGAAAAGGTTTCGACCTGGGCATTGAGACCGCGGGAAATCAGATCACCGCGTCCCAGCTGATCCGCGGCGCGAAAAAAGGCGCGACCATCGTGTTCGTGGGCTACAGCGCAAGCGGCGAGATGACGCTGCCCATCGGAATGTCTCTGGACAAAGAGCTGACCTTCAAGACAGTATTCCGTTACCGCAACATTTATCCCATCGCCATCGACGCAGTGGCTCAGGGAAAGATCAACATCAAGGATGTTGTCACCGACTACTTTGAATTGGACGACATCAAAAACGCGCTGGATTCCTGCGTGAAGAATAAAGCGGATATTGTAAAAGGCGTAATCAAAGTTTGCTGACGCCTGGAAACGGCTGATAGATACGAAAAACGTCCGGCGAAAGGCCTGGGCGTTTTTCGCACATTTATTAAAGGAAAGAGATTATGAGAAAAGATTATCTGGATACACATACCCACACCATTGCCAGCGGTCATGCTTACAATACCTTAAACGAGATGCTGGACGCCGCGGCGCACCGGGGACTGTCGCTGCTGGGCGTCACAGACCACGGGAGCGGCATGAAAGGAACGACGCCCTTGTATTATTTTGAAAATTCACCGATGATCGACCGGGAACAGCTGTTTCACCGCTATGGCGTGGAGCTGCTGTTCGGCGTGGAACTGAATATTATGGATTTTGAGGGAACGGTGGACATGAAGCCGTCTCTGCTGGAGAAAATGGATGTGACTGTGGCGAGTATGCACATTCCGTGTATGCCAAAAGGAACGAAAGCGGAGAATACGCGGGCGTACCGTAAGGTGATGGAGAATCCGCTGGTGAACATTATCGGGCATCCCGACGACGGCCGTTATCCGGTGGATTATCAGGAACTGGTGCGGGGAGCCAGGGACTGTGGGGTTGTGCTGGAGATCAACGACCATTCCCTGGACGGCACGGGAAACCGTCAGAACGCGGTGGAGAATGATACGGAAATGCTCCGCTGGTGTATGAAATACCAGGTGCCTGTGGTACTGAATTCCGATGCCCATACGGATACCAGGGTGGGCGGCCACGAGCATGCGTGGGCACTGATCGATAAGCTGGAGTTTCCGGAGGAACTGATCCTGAACACAGATCTGAAAAAATTTAAGACCTACGTCAACCGCTATCGTCTGGGACGGGTATAAATAATGCGCTCGCCGCAAAGGAAGTTTCAATGGCCGGATGCCCATACGCGTATGGCTGATGGAAATATAAAAAATTCTTGTATTTAAAACTTTAGTGTGCTAAAATATCCTTGTGCTGCCGGAAAGAAACTGCCGTGCAGAGAACTCAATGATCCGCGCTTTGCTGCGCGGAT
>JAGHIA010000186.1 GCA_017887445.1 Fusicatenibacter sp. | reverse complement strand
TAAAAAATTTTCAACACTTTACCGCTCTCAAACGTCATATATGTGATAAGAAATACAGGCGGCAGTTCCAACCAGCCATCGACATCCAGACAAAGAACGCTGCCAAAAAGGAGAGCGCAAAATGAAAAAAGTAATCTTACAACACAAGTTCTGGCTGACGGCTGTGGTTCTTTCCATCGCCGCCATAACCGCAGACGAACTGCTGAAGGCATTTTTGATGCAGTATATCCTGGATTCGGCGGTGGAGGGAACCATAGAGCGGCTGCAGACAGCCTGCGCCTTTACGGCGGGCTATCTGATCCTCTGCGTCTTGTTCCATCTGTTTTATGATACGGCGACCAATCACTTGATCCGTGTCTGTATGCGGACGGTAAAAAACGACTGGATACAGAAAATCGAGAGGAAGCGTCTCTGTGAATACGATTTACAGAAATCCTCCGGCTATCTTTCACATTTTACCGTGGATGCGGCGTCGCTGGAGGAGGATTATCTGCAGAACTTTTTTCTGCTGATCAAGTACCTGATGACAGGTATCGCCTCTCTGATCGTAGTATGGCAGGTACATTATTATTTTGTAATCTTTCTCCTGATCACGTTCTGGCTTCCGCTGTTTATCAATCATCTCTGGGCAAAGAAAATCACCGGAAGCAAGTTGGAGGCATCCGAGTGCAGCGGAACGTTTGTAGGGCTTCTGAAAGAATTGCTGACAGGTTTTGAGGTGGCCAGGATGTACGGCCTGTCAGGGCATATGAGGGAAGCGTTTCAAAAGGAAAACGACATTTTAGAGAAAAAACGTTTCTGGTCCCGCTGGACCAGGGATGCCTCTGGAAGCACAGGCGGAGCGTCCAGCCTGCTGCTCTGGATGGGAACGCTCCTTGTGGGAACCTATCTGACAATACAAAATCTGATCACTGTGGGAAACGTTTTGCAGGTCAACCAGCTGCTCAACAATCTTATGAACCCGCTGTACCGTGTTTCCCTGTGTATGACAAAAATGAAGGCGGCAAAGGAAATCTACCGGCGTGTAAATGAAGAACTGGAGAAAGGCTCGCTTCCGGAGGAAGAAAAGAAAGATCGCACAGAACAGCTTAGAGGATTCTCTGATAAAATAGAGCTTCGGGATGTGGGCATTGCCCTGAGAGGGCGCCAGATCTTGAAGGATGTCACGCTGTGTTTTGAGAAAGGGAAAAAATATCTTCTGACAGGCGAGAGCGGCTGCGGAAAATCTACGCTGCTGAAAATGATCCTCGACTATTACCCGGCGTACGACGGAAAGCTTCTGGTTGATGGTCATGATCTGTCGCGGGTGCAGATGGAAAGCTGGTATCCGTCGGTGGCAGTGGTCAGTCAAAGCGATTTCCTGTTCCATGATACTCTAAGAAACAACCTGTGTCTGTTTCGCGATGTACCGGAGGAAAAACTGGAGCAGGTTCTGGAACTGTGCTGCCTGAAGAATTTTGTGGCGGAACATGAGAACGGCCTGGAGTTTATGATCGAGGAAAATGGGAAAAATATTTCCGGCGGAGAGCGGCAGAGGATCTGTCTGGCCCGCGCTTTGCTGAAAGAGGCGCCGGTTCTGATCCTGGACGAGGCTACCTCGGCGCTGGATGGGGCCACGGCCCTTCGCATCGAGCGGAATCTGCTGAAACTGCCGGACATTACCGTGATCGCCATTTCTCATAAGCTGTTTCCCGAACTTCTTCCGGAATACGACCAGAGGATCCAGTTTGCGGAGCAGACGGCACGGGCGGTTACTGCGTAATACTTCCATATTTACTGCCGCACACCAGTGGAAGGTGTGCGGCATTTGCGCGTTTGAGCGTGTTTGAAAATTCATTCCTGCAATCTGCATGTCACAGTTTACAGAAAGCACTTTTCAAACACGCTCTGATTTTTGACTTGCAAAAATGAAAAAAAGCTTTATAGTGAAAGTAGATAGCCGCATATACGGCATTGAATAAAAACGTAAGTAACAGTTCAGCCTTGCTGAGCTATCGATGCACAGAAACTGTATTTCATGCGGTTTCGCGCTGAAGGCCTCGGGATTTTCGCGCATTCTGCGCGAAAACACCTCGCGGGATAGTGGCAGGCTGAACTGTTGCATAAAAAGACTTGATCGATAAGGAGATGGAACGAGATGAGAAATGAAGCGCTGCTGGAGGAGCTGACCCAGGTGTTTGGCGTTGCGGGATTTGAAGGAGAGGTGCGGGAGATCATCCGGCGGGAGGCCGGGCCTTATGCGGATGAGATCCGTGAGGATGCAATGGGGAATCTGATCGTGCTCAAAAAAGGGAAGGACAGTCCAAGGAAAAAACGCATCATGTTTGCCGCTCATATGGATGAAATCGGTTTTATGGTGAAGAAGATCCTGCCGGACGGTACGCTGCTTTTGTGCAATCTGGGATGGAACTGGACAGGCTCCGTGTACAACAGCCGGGTGCGGTTCCGCAACGGAACCGTAGGCGTGGTGGGGTGCCGCGGCCCGATCGAGGAGGCAAAAAACCAGGTCGGCAAGCTGTTTGTGGATATCGGCGCCAAGGATGCGGCGGATGCGGAAAAGTATGTGCGCATCGGGGAACCCTGTGGATATATGGGACCGTATGTCCATCTGCAGAATGATCTGGTCTGCGCCAAGTCGCTGGACAACCGGATCGGCTGCTATCAGCTGCTGGAGGCGCTGCGGGACAATGACGGAAGCGGCCCCAACGATGTGTATTATGTGTTTACCGTACAGGAGGAACTGGGATGCCGGGGCGCCAGGCCGGCGGCGGAGGCGATCCGTCCGGATTTCGGTGTGGCGGTGGATATCACGCCGGCCCACGATTATCCCTGCGATCTGGAAGGAAGCAATGAAGTGGGAAAAGGAGTGGAAATCAAAGTCTGTGACCCGTCGGTGGTCTGTGACGAACAGGTGGTGCGTGTGATGGAAGAATGCTGCAAAAGAGAGCAGCTCCCATACCAGCTGGAAGTGATCGACCAGGGAGGTACGGACGCTTCCAGCATGAACCTGTCCCACTATGGCGTCCGGGTGGGCGGCATCGCGGTGGCGACACGCTATCCCCATTGCCAGAGCTGCGTGGCGTCCCTTCAGGATATTGAGGCAGGCGCTAAATTATGCGCGGCGTTTGCAGCCTGGGAGTTTTGATCACTTGCCGTGAAAGCCAATGCCTGTGGAGGTGAATGCTGTGAAAAGAAATAAAATACTCTTGCTTTGCATTTTGTCAATTCTGATAGGTGTGTTTTCGGCGTGTGAAGAGGAAAATCCCGATACGATGAGGGGAGACTATCTGGTATACCATACAGCCGAATCTTTGGTTGATGCCTCTGATTTCGTCTTTTCGGGACAAGTTGTCGGTATAGACTATGAAAGGTTGGATGTCAGAACAGAATCCGGCGTTGACTCCATGACCGGGTTAGAAGACGCGGAACCATTGCCATACACCTTGTATGAGATTGCGATCATAGAAAAATACAAGGGCGAGTATGAATCTGATCGCGTTATTTTAAAATGTCCCGGCAATGATATGGACAAATCTCTGGCAGATGCCGCAGAAATCCGTTTAAATGAGCAGTATCTGTTTCTGGCAGCTGAGTTTCCGGATACTTACCCCAGTCTTCTTAACACGACGCAGGCAGTGTGGCCTTTGAAGGAAACGGGCTCAGGAAATGGGAAAGAAGCCATAACATTGGATCAGATTTTAGAAGTATTTGAGGAATAAGAGCATAAAGTGTATTTGTTTAGAGCGTGTTTGAAACGGTATCAATACAGAAAGTGTGTCGGTAAAGCTTGGAAGTAAACTTCTAAATCTACCATTATTGACGCAGCCAGTGCGCCATAAAAGGAGTAAAAATGAGATTGCCGTCCGGTAGATGTTTCCTACTGGACGGCAGTCTCATTTGAACAGCTGGTCTTTAAAACCAATGAATTTTACCAAAACGCCTTAAGGGTTTATTTCATGTTTTCCCGTTTCCGCAGCTTGGAATCAAGCTGTTTTTTGCGGATTCTCAGGGATTTTGGCGTAACCTCCAGAAGCTCGTCCTTATCGATGAAATCCAGCGCCTGCTCCAGAGAGAGGATTTTCGGCGGCGTCAGACGCAGAGCCTCGTCGGCGGAGGAAGAACGGGTGTTGGTCAGATGCTTGGTCTTGCACACGTTCAGCTCGATATCCTCAGCTTTTCCATTCTGGCCGATGACCATTCCCGCGTAAACCTTCTGGCCCGGTCCGATAAACAGCGTTCCGCGCTCCTGAGCGGCATACAGTCCGTAGGTGACGGACTCGCCGGCCTCGAAAGCGATCAGGGAACCCTGCTTGCGGTAGGCAATATCACCCTTGTACGGCGCATAGTCCTCAAATTCCGTGTTGATGATGCCGGTTCCCTTGGTGGAGGTCAGAAATTCTCCTCGGAAACCAATCAGACCGCGGGCCGGAATCTCAAACTCCAGACGGGTGGAACCGTCGCTGGCGCGGCTCATGCCGTGCAGCTCGCCCTTGCGCTCGCTGAGCAGCTGGATGACCGTTCCGGAAAACTCATCGGGAACATCCACATAGGCGATTTCCATGGGCTCCAGCTTTCTGCCCCTCTCATCTTCCTTATAAATAACCTCCGCTTTGCTGACTGCGAACTCGTAGCCTTCCCGGCGCATATTTTCAATCAGCACCGACAGGTGAAGCTCTCCGCGGCCGGAAACCTTGAAGCAGTCCGCCGAATCCGTCTCCTCCACGCGGAGAGAAACGTCCGTGTTCAGCTCCCGCAGAAGACGGTCGCGGATATGACGGGAGGTGACATATTTGCCCTCCTGACCGGCCAGAGGACTGTCGTTGACCATAAAGTTCATGGAAATGGTCGGCTCGGAAATTTTCTGGAAGGGGATCGCCTCCGGCTGATCCAGATCGCCGCACAGGGTATCGCCGATATGGATATCCGCGATACCGGACACAGCCACGATAGAACCGATGGTCGCCTCGCTGACCTCCACCTTTTTCAGGCCGTCAAACTCATAGAGCTTGCTGACCTTCACTTTTTTCCGCTTGTCCGGTTCGTGGTGGTTCAGCAGCATGACATCCTGGTTGACACGGATGGTACCGTTCTCCACCTTGCCGATCCCGATACGGCCCACATATTCGTTGTAATCGATGGTACTGATCAGAAGCTGCGTGCCGGCGTCCGGGTCGCCCTTGGGGGCGGGGATATATTTCAGGATGGTCTCGAACAAAGGCGTCATATCCTTCGGCGTATCGTTCATATCCAGAACCGCGTGGCCCAGCTTCGCGGACGCGTACAGGAACGGGCAGTCCAGCTGCTCGTCGGAAGCCTCCAGATCCATCAGAAGCTCCAGAACCTCGTCGATGACTTCGTTGGGGCGCGCCTCCGGGCGGTCCATCTTATTGATGCAGACAATCACCGAAAGGTCCAGCTCCAGAGCTTTCTTCAGAACAAACTTCGTCTGAGGCATGGCACCCTCAAAGGCGTCCACCACAAGGATCACCCCGTCCACCATCTTCAGCACACGCTCCACCTCGCCGCCGAAATCCGCATGGCCGGGAGTATCGACGATATTGATCTTCACACCCTTATAATCCACCGCGGTATTTTTGGAAAGGATGGTGATTCCACGCTCCCGCTCAATATCGTTGGAGTCC
The DNA here is from genome assembly GCA_017887445.1 of Fusicatenibacter sp. GTDB lineage: Bacteria > Bacillota > Clostridia > Lachnospirales > Lachnospiraceae > Fusicatenibacter. Next base: position 19,012 of record JAGHIA010000186.1, on the reverse strand, counting down.
ATCACCCGCTCCTGCACCTCCTGGTTGGCGCGGAACACACCGCTCTGCTTCAGCAGCTCATCCACAAGAGTGGTCTTGCCGTGATCAACATGGGCGATGATAGCGACATTTCTTACATCTTCTCTTGTTGTCTTCATAGAAATCTTCCTTTTCTGAAAAAATATAAATTTAGCGTAACCGTTCAGCCAGGTCTGCGCATTTACTGCGCAGAGCGTATGAAAACGTAACGCCTGCAGGCATCCGGCCCATCGCGAAACGATTTTTCATGAACAGATGCAGTAACAATTCAGCTGGCTGAATCGTTACCTTTTAGCGATCGTTCAGCGTTCCGATTGCAGAAGTGAAGGGTCAAACACACCCCAGTAAAACATCTGCGAACAGAATATATGAAACTTTCGAAACCTGCAGCACAGAACCGCAAAAGCTGTTTCATATAGGAAAGAGCAAGTAATGATAATGTTTACGCTGAACAGTTACATCATTTGGAATAGGTACCTGAGAACATGAAAACACGAACCAGAACCGCGGAACCTGGAGAGAAACTTCAAGATCAAGACAATACGCTCCGCGAGAAATTCCTGAAACGCGATAGAATCATTATGTCCAGTCAATGAGTATAACACAACTATACAGAAAAAAACAGTAAAATAATCAACAAATCTTAAAGAAAGTATTGCGGCTAAACATAACAGTTCAGCCAACAAAATCGTTACGACATCTATCTGATAAAAATCCTCTCACAACGGGTCGTCTCCCATACACGTTACGTTTCCATACAAACAGCACAACAAATGCGCAGACATAGCGGAATAAAAAAAGCGGCAAGCAACGGAACATCAAACTTGTAGTGCTGCAGAGCAGCGGTATATCTGCTCTGCGCGCCACTCCAGCCGGTACGAATCATGTGCCACCGGCACACAGCCCCGCCAAAAGTTTTTCCCCACAAACTGCGACACCCATCCTGCCAAATACAATTTGCAAACCCATCCTGACACACTGCCGCCATATCCCCACCGCCACAAATCCTTTCGCATGAAGCAGCCAGAACGCGGAGCGGGGCAGGTGGGATTGGCGGCCTCTGGGCACGTTTAGAGTTTCCGCACCTTTGCAGCGCCCGCCAATCCCACCTGCCCCGCTCCACGTTCGTCCGCTTATCTGCGAAAAAAGTCGAACACTTTTTGTTCTAAGCGGCGGAATCAACGAATAGATATGATATATACCACAAGTAGAGGTAGATCAAAAAGACAAAGGAAGGGGAAACATTCAGTCATGGCAGATAAGATTATTGAAAACAACCAGGTGTCCATCATGGGACAGATCGTATCACAGTTTACATTCAGTCATCAGGTCTTCGGGGAGGGATTTTATCTTGTAGACATCCTGGTAAAGAGACTCAGCGATTCAGAAGACATCATACCGGTAATGGTATCAGAACGTCTGATCGATGTAACACAGGATTACGAAGGAGAATATCTGATGGTCAGCGGGCAGTTCCGCTCCTACAACCGTCACGAGGAGAAGAAGAACCGGCTGGTACTCTCCGTATTCGCGCGGGAGATCAGCTTTGTGGAGGAAGAAGACGATTCCGTAAAATCCAACCAGATCTATCTGGACGGGTACATATGCAAACCTCCGGTATACCGGAAGACCCCGCTGGGGCGGGAGATCGCGGACCTGCTGATTGCGGTAAACCGGCCTTACGGGAAGTCCGACTACATTCCCTGCATCTGCTGGGGAAGAAACGCCAGGTACGCGTCCGCGTTCACCGTGGGCGGACATGTACTGATCTGGGGAAGGATCCAGAGCAGAGAATACATGAAACGCATCAATGAAAGCGAGATGGAAAAACGCGTTGCCTACGAAGTCTCCGTAAGCAAACTGGAATACCTGGAACCGTAAAGGGGCGGACGAAAATCGCCACAGCCGTCCGCCCGCGGCGTCTGCGGCCCGGGCGGCGGCAGGGTGGGCGGGGCGGTGGGAAATATGGAATGAGTGCTCACTCCGACATCCGGACAGGACCGGACGGAATGTTCGCCGTTCGCAGAGCGGGTTTTTGGTTTTGTTTGCCGTTGGGTTTTGCCCGCTCTGTGCCCGTCGGACATTCCGTCCGGTCCTGTCCGTCTGTAGTCGCAAGCACTTCATTTCCATATTTCCCACTGCCCTTCGCCCACCCTGCCGCTCGCCCGGGCCGCAGACGCCGCGGACGGACGGCTACGGCGATTTTCTGGTTGTGGAAGGCGAATGAGTGGGTCCGCATAGACAGTGAATGAGGCGCATAGTCAGTGGATCCGTGAATCAGAGAATGGGAGGCAAGGACATCCCGATTCCTCTCAATCCATTTCAAAGCATCTCAATCTATATTAACCCATCCCAAACCGCTGTCCAAAGCCCTGAACAACCAGAAACCGGACAAACCGGCCAAAACCGGCAAAACCAGTCAAAAACCGGCCAAAACCGGAAGGATGGAAGGTGAAAACACAGAAAACAAAGCCAGCGGCAGTACAAGTACAGCAGGACCATAGAGCATGTTTGAAAATTCATTTCTACAATCTGCACACCCCACCTTGCGTAGAATTTGCCCCAAAATCAGTCTGCGCAGATAGGAAAAAACCAAAACATGCAACCAAAATCCACACAGCAAAAGCAGTGAATCCGCGAAGCGGAGAACGGAAGGGAGAGCCACCCCAAACCGCCCTCAATGGCCCTAAACAACCAGAAAGCGGCCAAAGCCGGCGGGACGGAGGGCGAAGGTGCAGATGGCGGGCGGCGGGCGGGAGGCGCATATGGAAATGCAGTGCTTGCGACTACAGGCGGACAGGAGCGGGCAGGGTGTCCGCGGAGCGGAGAACGGGAGCAAAACCAACCGCCGAAAAAGCCCCAGAATCCCGTACTCCGAGCCGCGAACACCCTGCCCGCTCCTGTCCGAATGTCGGAGTGAGCACGCATTCCATATGCGCCTCCCGCCCGCCGCCCACCATCTGCGCCCAGCCCTCCGTCCCGCCGGCTTTGGCCGCTTTCGTCCGCCCACAAAAAACCCCCCGCATTATTGACATTATCGGTCAACAATGGTATATTGAGAAAAAGACAACTATCTGCAGAAAACCAGATAATTGCCAGTGTAACAGGAGATAGAGGTCGCATGTTTTATCAGTACGCTGCCGGATGAACCGGGTCAGAAGAAAGCAGCCGAAAGGAAACCATGCCGAAGAGACATGCTCCCCCGCAGAACACGTCTCTGGGCGCAGACTGAAGAAGTCTGCGACTGTCATCGATGGATGGAGAGCTATCTGCCGGAATGTACCACAGGTATAGGATAAGAGGCGGACATTTCATCGATGGTTCGCCTCTTTTTTACAGGAGGAAAGAGTATGGCTATTTTTACAGGAGCAGGTGTGGCGATCGTCACGCCGATGACAGAAACGCTGGAAGTAAATTATGAAAAACTGGGCGAGATCATTGAGGAGCAGATTGCGGCCGGAACCGACGCGATTATTATCTGCGGAACCACCGGTGAATCTTCCACCCTGACACATGAGGAGCATCTGGAGGCAATCCGCTACACCGTGGAGAAAGTAAACCACCGCATTCCAGTCATTGCTGGAACAGGCTCCAACTGTACGCAGACGGCCTGCTATCTGTCCCAGGAAGCGGAGAAATACGGCGCGGACGGACTGCTGCTGGTGTCTCCCTATTACAACAAAGCGACCCAGAAAGGCCTGATTGCCCATTACACGGCGATCGCCAACAGCGTTTCCATTCCGATTATCCTTTATAATATCCAGAGCCGTACCGGTGTGAACATCGCGCCGGAGACCATCGCCGCGCTGGTGAAAAATGTAGACAATATTGTGGGCGTAAAGGAAGCCTCCGGAAATATCTCCCAGGTGGCCAAGATCATGCACCTGACCGATGGCAAGATCGATCTGTATTCCGGAAACGACGACCAGGTCATCCCGCTGCTGTCTCTTGGCGGCAAGGGCGTGATCTCCGTGCTGTCCAATGTGGCGCCGCGGTATACCCATGATATGGTCATGAAATATCTGGAAGGCGATACGAAAACTGCCTGTCAGATGCAGTTGGACGCGCTGCCGCTGATTGACGCGCTGTTCTGCGAGGTGAACCCGATCCCTGTGAAGGCGGCCATGAATCTGATGGGCAAAAATGTAGGCCCGCTGCGCGCGCCTCTCACCGAGATGGAGCCTGCGCACCAGGAGAGTCTGGCGGCGGAGCTGAAAGCATTCGGTCTCATGTAACGGGAGGTACGGAAGAAAATGGTAAAGATTATTATGCATGGCTGCAACGGCCATATGGGACAGGTGATCTCCGGACTTGTAAAAGACGACCCGGCGATCGAGATCGTTGCCGGCGTGGATATGGTAGACAACCGGCAGAACGGCTATCCGGTGTTTACGGATCTGAACAGCTGCCAGGTTGAGGCAGACGCGATGATCGATTTTTCCTCATTTAAAGCAGTGGACAACGTGCTGGAATACTGCCGCGCCCGCCGTCTTCCGCTGGTACTGTGTACCACAGGCCTGACACCGGAGCAGGTGGAAAAGGTGAAAAAGACCAGTGAGGAAGTGGCTGTGCTGCGCTCCGCAAACATGTCCCTTGGAATCAACACCCTGCTGAAACTGATCCAGGACGCGGCCAAAGTCCTGGCGGCAGCCGGATTTGATATGGAGATCGTGGAAAAACACCACAAACTGAAATGTGACGCACCCAGCGGCACCGCCCTGGCACTGGCAGACAGCCTCAACGAGGCGATGGACAACGCCTACCACTATACCTTCGACCGCAGCCAGCGCCACGAGCAGCGCGACGCAAAGGAAATCGGCATCTCCGCCGTGCGCGGCGGCACCATCGTAGGCGACCACGACGTGATCTTCGCCGGTCCGGACGAAGTGATCACCTTCTCCCATCAGGCCTACTCCAAAGGCGTATTCGGAAAAGGCGCCGTCGAGGCCGCAAAATTCCTCGCCGGAAAACCCGCCGGAATGTACGATATGCAGGATGTCATCCAGTCATAGATTTAAGAGCATAACGGAACGATCACGAAAGCAGTATCCCGTTCAATGGGGTACTGCTTTTTTTAAACTATACGAATAAATCCAATACCGAAATCCATCGATCAATCACATATGATACTAGTTCGAAGTCAACGCTAACCGTTCTCCAACAATCTTAAGAAAATAACGTTATTTTGCCCTCCAAATACCCACCGGGATTTCCATGCTGTTTTCCCATGATTACAAGAAAGTAATCGATGCACGCGAAAACCAGAAAGCGGACCGGGGCAGGCGGCATAGGGCGCGGGGGCGTCTGTAGGAATGCGAGAAACTCTTAACGCGCCAAAGGTCTGCCGGGTGGGTCAGGCGAAGGACTACATGTCCTGAGGCTGAGGAGCGCTGAATCGGGAAGTCATCAAGACTTCCTGATGAATCGCTCCGGTACCCACCCGGCAGACCTTTGGCACGTTTAGAGTTTCCGCATTCCTACAGCCGTCCCCGCGCCCTATGCCGCCTGCCCCGGTCCGCTTTCGTCCGCATTTGCATTCGCATTCCCGCATGCGTCCCAAAACGCATAGAACTCCCAAACTTTACACACACTTAACGTAGTTTCCCGAAAAAACACCCCATTTAACGCAGATTTTACAGAACTCTGATTTTGCATTTTACACAAAATTGTTAAGATTGATTTGTAAAACGAAATGTAAAGTCCTTCCGGACCGGAAGGAACAAACAAAAACAGTTCTTCAAAACAGAACAACGACTGAAATGAGGAGAAAAACGATGAAAAGAAAAATTATGGCGTTAATGATGACAGCAATCGTAGCGGCGGGAATGCTGGCAGGCTGCGGCGGAAATGATTCCGAGGGAACCTCCGGAAATTCCAATTCCACCAACTCTGAAGCTTCCAACGGCAATTCCGGCGCAGCTTCCGATGAACTGAGCGGAACGATTACCGCAGCCGGTTCCTCCGCGCTGAAACCGCTGGCGGACGACGCGGCTGAGTATTTCAATGATCTGCACCCGGACGTATCCATCACCATCGATGCAGGCGGTTCCGGACAGGGACTTCAGCAGGTAGCCGACGGCACCGTGGATATCGGAAACTCTGACGTGACGGCAGAGGAAAAACTGGACGCTTCCCAGGCGGAAGGTCTGGTGGACCATCAGGTTTGTGTGATTACCATGGCTCCCATTGTAAATCCGGACATCACGGACGCAGGCGTTACGGATCTGACAAAGGAGCAGCTGATCTCCATTTTCACCGGCGAGACCACAAACTGGAGCGAGGTTGGCGGCCCGGATGAGGATATCATCCTGATCACACGTCCGGAATCCTCCGGTACGAGAGCTACCTTTGAGAAATACGCGCTGGACGGAAACAAAGAGGCTTCCAATACATCTATGGAGACCGATGATTCCGGCGTTCTCCTGCAGAACGTGAAAGATACCAGAGGCGCGATCGGTTATGTGGCTCTGTCTTACCTGACCGGCGACGATACCGGCGTTTCCACCATCTCCATCGACGGCGTAGAGCCGACACTGGAGAACACCTACAACGGAACCTATCCGGTATGGACCTACGAGCATATGTACACAAAGGGCGAGCCCAATGAAGTGGTTCAGGCATTTCTTGACTACATCATGTCCGACGATTACGGCACCCGCATGGAGGAGCTGGGATACGGTGTATCCTCCAAAATGACGGTGACAGAACATTAAAATTTGAAAGCACACTCCTGCAATCTGCGCGCCCCACTTTGTTCAAACAAATTCCGGAGCGTGTCTGAGGAAGAATTTTGTGAAGGCTCGGGGTAACAGTTCAGCCAGGTCTGTGCATTTCCGGCACAGACCGTATGAAAACGTAGTGCCTGCGGGCATCCGGCTCATCGCGAAGCGATTTTCAATGGCCGGATGCCGTAACAGTTCAGCTGGCTGAACTGTTACGGTTCGGGAAACCTGAAGGATTGGAAGAAAAGGCGGGCACAGCGGCCGGAAGGCATCCGGGCCCGCCTTTTCGCAACAGTTTCACGGGATAGCCATAGGCTGAACGGTTGCGGCTTTTCTTCTGGAATGAAAATGAACGGTTGCATCAGATTTTCATAGGATGATGAGGAATTTTTATGAATACAACAAAAGGCATGTTTCGAAAAGAATATTTTTGGCGCTCGCTGATGACGGTGTGCGGACTGTTTGTCATTGTACTGACCATCAGCATTGGCGCGTTTCTGATCTATCAGGGTTCCGGAACGTTCACGAAATTCGGACATTCCCTGGCGGAGTTCCTTGGCTCCACCGCATGGGATCCTGCGGACGGCGCGGATGGCGGCGGTACGGTGGGGGCGCTGATCTTCATTGTGGGTTCCGTTTCCACCTGCGGCCTGGCGCTTCTGATCTCCACGCCGTTTGCCCTTGGCTCCGCGATCTTCATGACGGAGATCGCGCCGAAATTCGGCGAGAAGTTTTACCGCCCGGTGGTGCAGATTTTCGCGGGTATCCCGTCGGTCGTTTACGGATGGGTGGGCCTGACGGTGCTGGTTCCGGCGATCCGGGATGTGTTTGACCTTCAGGTAGGCCACTCCCTCCTGGCGGCCGGCATCGTTCTGGCGATCATGATTTTCCCGACGATCACCAGCGTTTCCGCGGACGCGATCCGCTCCGTGTCCAGAGACTGCCGTATGGCGGCTTACGGACTGGGTTCCACCCGCTGGCAGACCACCTACCGGATCGTCATCCCGGCGGCTTTCCCGGGCATTATCTCCGGCGTGATTCTTGGCCTTGCGCGGGCTTTCGGCGAGGCGCTGGCGGTGGCTATGGTCATCGGTCAGACCACCGCGCTTCCCACCAGCATTTTTTCCAGAACAAAGACACTGACCACAGAGATCGCTTCCCAGATGGGAAACGCTATGGAAGGCGGCGAGCTGAAAACCGCGCTCTGGACCATGGCGCTTCTGCTGTTTCTCATGTCTCTGCTGTTTATCTTTCTAATCCATTTCTTCTCGGGCAAAAATCCGGAGAAGGCCGGGGAGAAAAGCGCGAAGCGCGCGTCTTCCGGTGAAAAGAAGTCTGCGGCGGCTGGTCAGATGAATGCTGTAGAAGGAGGAAAATAACCATGAATAAGATCAGACGTTCCATCGGGGTGGACCGGTTTATGACTGGCGTGTTTTATGCCATCGCCATTTTCTTCTTCGCCCTGCTGATTGGATTTGCTTCCTATGTGATCATCGGCGGACTGGCCGGAGCCAGTTCGGAGATGTTTGCCTTTGAGCGTTCGGGAAGTATCGGAAACCAGCTGTTCAATACCCTGTACCTGGTGTTTATTTCCCTTGTGTTTTCTATCCCTATCGGCGTGTGCGGCGGTATTTACCTTGCCATGTACGCGAAACAGGGGCCGGTGACAAAGTTTCTTCGTATCTGTATCGAGACGCTGTCCTCTTTGCCGTCCATCGTTGTAGGTCTGTTCGGCTATCTGATCTTTCTGGTGATGGCAGGTTTTGGACGCAGTCTCATCGCCGGCGCGTTGTGTGTGTCCATCCTGACGCTGCCGCTGATTACCACTACCACAGAGGACGCCATCAAAGGTCTCCCGCAGGGGTATCTTCAGGCCAGTCTTGGCCTTGGCGCGACCCGCTGGCAGTCCATCTTCCATGTGCTGCTGCCGGCCTGTGTGCCGCGGATCATGACCGGCGTGATTCTGGCGGCGGGACGCGGCTTCGGAGAGGCTGCCGCCCTTCTGTACACCACCGGCTCAGGAAGCGACCTGCGCTGGAGCAACTGGGACCTGACGTCCCCCACCTGCCCGCTGAACATTTTCCGGCCGGCGGAGACGCTCTCCCTTCAGATCTGGAACCTGCAGACCAACGGACAGGACCGTGCGCTGGCCAATTTGTCCTCGGCCATTTTGCTGCTTCTCGTTCTGGTGTTCAATATCGGAGCCAACGCTCTGAGCCGCAGGATCAGCAAAAAGAGCGCCGGCGAGGCGGCATAATTCATAAACAATGGAGTACTGTTACGAAAGGAAATTATAGAAGAAATGGAACAGAAAAGAGTCAATGGCCACAGCAAGTTTGAAGTGGAACACCTGAACCTGCACTACGGCGATTTCCATGCGCTGAAGGATATCAGTATGAACATCGAGGAGCATGAGATCACCGCGTTCATCGGACCGTCCGGCTGCGGAAAGTCTACCTTTCTGAAAACCCTCAACCGCATGAACGACCTGGTGGAGAACGTAAAGATCGACGGGGACATCCGTCTGGACGGCGCGGATATTTTCCGCGACCTGGACGCGATTAGCCTCCGGCACAGAGTGGGCATGGTATTTCAGCAGCCCAACCCGTTTCCCAAAAGTGTTTACGACAATGTGGCCTACGGCCCGCGCATTTTCGGGATCCGCAAGAAATCCCAGCTGGATGAGATCGTGGAGCGCAGCCTGCGCCAGGCGGCCATCTGGGATGAGCTGAAGGACCGATTGAACAAAAGCGCTCTTGGACTGTCCGGCGGACAGCAGCAGCGTCTTTGCATCGCCCGCACGCTGGCGGTGGAACCGGAGGTGATCCTTATGGATGAACCTACGTCCGCCCTGGACCCCATCTCCACCTCGAAGATTGAGGATCTGGCGGTGGAACTGAAAAAAGACTATACCATCATCATGGTTACCCACAATATGCAGCAGGCGGCGCGTATTTCCGATAAAACTGCTTTCTTCCTTCTGGGAGAAGTGGTAGAATATAATGATACGGAGCAGCTGTTCTCCATGCCGAAGGATAAACGGACAGAAAATTATATTACAGGGAGGTTTGGCTGATATGAGAGATTTGTTTTCCAGACAGATGGAAAAACTGCATGTGGAACTGATCGAGATGGGCGCTCTGTGCGAGCAGGCCATCAGCCGTGCGTATCAGGTACTGATGGAGGAGGATCCGAAGGCGGCTGAGGAGCTGCGGAAAAAGGACGCGGCCATCGACGCCAAGGAGCGGGAGATCGAGAGCATCTGCCTGAAGCTTCTGCTGCAGCAGCAGCCGGTGGCCAGCGATCTGCGGCAGGTTTCCGCGGCGCTGAAAATGATCACAGATATGGAGCGCATCGGCGACCAGGCGTCGGATATCGCGGAGATCGTCCAGACGACTCATCTGAAAGCGCCCAGCACAGATATTAAGATCAAGGAGATGGCCCAGATTACCCAGCGGATGGTGTCAAAGAGTGTGGACGCCTATGTGAAGCAGGATCTGATCATCGCGCGCCAGGTGATCCAGGAGGACGATCTGGTGGACCGTCTGTTTGACGAGGTAAAGCGGGAGCTGGTGGAACGTCTGCAGGACCAGAACTCTTCCGGGGAACAGACGCTGGATTATCTGATGATCGCAAAATATTACGAGAGGATCGGGGACCATGCGACGAACATCGCGGAATGGGTGGAGTTTTCCATCACCGGTCAGCATGAAGGAGAACAGGGATGATTTATTGTGTGGAAGATGAGAGAAATATCCGGGAACTGATCGTTTACACACTGGAATCCAGCGGGTTTCACGCCAGGGGACTGGAGAGCGGTCAGGAGCTGATGCAGGAGATGGAGAAGGAGCTTCCGGACCTTGTGCTTCTGGATATCATGCTTCCCGGGGAGGACGGACTGGAGATCTTAAGCCGTCTGAAAGCCTCCGAGGTCACCAGGGAGATTCCTGTGATCATGGTGACGGCCAAAGGCGCGGAGTACGACAAGGTCATGGGCCTGGACTACGGCGCCGACGATTATATTACCAAGCCCTTCGGCATGATGGAGTTTATCGCCAGAGTCCGCGCGGTGCTGCGCCGGGCGGGAAAGGAAGACCGGACCCAGGATGTGCTGCAGCTGGGAGAACTTCAGATCCAGATCAAGCAGCACCAGGTGCTGATCGGCGACCAGAAGATCACCCTGACGCTGAAAGAGTTTGAACTGCTGAAATACCTGATGGAAAATCAGGGGATCGTTATGTCCAGAGACCGTCTTCTGGGCCATGTGTGGGGATATGACTTCGACGGCGAGACGAGAACGGTGGATGTGCATATCCGGACGCTGCGCCAGAAGCTGGGAGCGTGCGGCGATCTGATAGAAACGGTACGCGGCGTCGGCTACCGGATAGGAGGATGAGCCGGTGAAGCGAAGAATATTTCGAAATGAAGTGATCCTGGTGGTGCTGGCGGTGGTCCTGACCTTTTTCTCCATGAGCTGGTTTATGTACAGCAACTTAAGCGAGCAGATGCAGGAGAACGCCAGGGACGAGTGCCGGATTATGGCCTACGCGGTGAATACCTACGGGGAGGAATATGTGGAGACGGCCGGTGGCAGGACCCACAACCGCGTGACGCTCATAGATTCCGACGGCACGGTGCTCTACGATTCCGTGGAGGAGGCGTCTTCCATGGAAAACCACAGCGGCCGTCCCGAGTTTGAGCGGGCGGTGCAAAGCGGCAGCGCGCAGCTGTCCAGATTTTCCGATACCCTGGAGACGCAGACTTATTATTATGCCATCCGCCTGGACAACGGCGACGTACTGCGTCTGGCGAGCAGCTTTGACAGTGTGTTTTCCTTTATTTTTTCCGGCATGGCGGGCGTGATCCTTCTGATCCTTGCCATCCTGATCGTGGCGCTTATGTTTGCCAACCGCATGACCCGTAAGCTGGTGGAGCCGATCAATCAGCTGGATCTGGAGCATCCCATGGAAAATGTGGCCTACGATGAACTGGAGCCGCTTCTGAAACGCATCGACCAGCAGCAGAACAAGATCGGCGAGCAGGTAGAGCAGATGAAGCAGAACCAGGAGGAATATATGACGATCACCGAGTACATGAAAGACGGACTGATCGTCACCAGCCAGTCGGACGTTCTGTCTATCAACCGCTCCGCCCAGGAGCTGTTCGATGTGACGGCCAGGGAATGCGTCAACCACAACATCATTACCGTGAGCCGCAATCAGGAGCTGAAGGAAGCCCTGGACGAGGCGCTGACCGGGAAGTCCAACGAGCGTCTCCTGGAGGTGAAGGGGCGGACTTACCAGCTGCTTGCCAATCCGGTGCGGGTAAACGGTCAGATTTCCGGCGCGGTGATCCTTGTGCTGGATGTGACGGAGAAACAGAAGGCAGAGACCATGCGCAAGGAATTTTCAGCCAACGTGTCCCACGAGCTGAAGACGCCGCTGATGTCCATCTCCGGTTATGCGGAGATTATCGAGAATAATCTGGTGAAGCCGGAGGATATCCCGAAGTTCGCGGGACGGATCCACAGCGAGGCCAGCCGGCTGAGTTCTCTGGTGGAGGATATCATCAAGCTTTCGCGGCTGGATGAGAGCGACAAGTCCATTCTCATGGAGGATGTGGAGCTTTATCAGCTGTGCAAGGATGTGGAAGGGCAGCTGATGCTGCGGGCCAAGGAGCGGAATATCCAGATTGGCGTGGAAGGACTGCCGGTGGTGGTTCACGGGGCGCGGCAGGTGCTTTATGAAATGGTGTATAATCTGTGTGACAATGCCATCAAGTATAACAAGCCGGATGGGAAGGTAAAGATTTCTGTTGGCTGTACGAAGAACAGGCATCCGATGATCCGCGTGGAGGATACCGGTATCGGGATTCCAAAGGACGAGCAGGAGAGAGTGTTTGAGCGGTTCTACCGGGTGGATAAGAGTCATTCCCGCGCTACGGGCGGGACGGGACTTGGGTTGTCGATCGTTAAGCACGGGGCGATCCTGCATGACGCGAAGATTGATGTGGACAGTACGCCGGATGTGGGGACCAGTATCACCATTGAATTTGGCGCGTGACGGTAGTGTGGAAGGCGGCGCGGCGTCCCGCCCGGCGGCTCGCGTGGTGCGGCGGCTTTACGGTGCGATGGCGGCGCAGCGTCCTGCACGGAGGCGCGCGGCAGGGCGGCCTCCTGGTTGGGACAGCGGCACGCTGCCGGCTCTGCGCCCCGGGCGGCGGCAGGGTGGACGGCGCGGCGGGAAATATGGAATGAGTGCTCACTCCGACATCCGGACAGAACCGGACGGAGTGTTCGTCGGCTCTCAGAGCGGGATCTAGGTTGTGTGTGGCCTGGGTTCTGAACGCTCTGCGGCCGTCGGACACTCCGTCCGGTTCTGTCCGTCTGTAGTCGCAAGCACTTCATTTCCATATTTCCCGCCGTGCCGTCCACCCTGCCGCCGCCCGGGGCGCAGAGCCGGCAGCGTGCCGCTGTCCCAACCAGGAGACCGCCCTGCCGTGCGTGTCTCCGTGCAGGATGCCGCGCCGCCATCGTACCGTAAAGCCGCCCTGCCACGCGAGCCGCCGGGCGGGACGCCGCTGGGGTGGTGGCGGGGAATATGAAAGAAGTGTTCATTTCGTATCAGTCCAGCCAGGTCTGTACGTTTACTGCACAGAATGTGCGAAAATCCCGAGGCCTGCAGCGCGAAACTGCATGAAATGCAGTTTCTGTGCATTGTGAAGCGTGTAATCGTTCAGTAAGCGGCACGACAGAAGCGCATTTGCGCATAGAATTCAGCATTGTGAAGCGTGTAATCGTTCAGCAAGACTGAACTGTTACTATTTACATGTGTTTTCTGAGTTTGTCCTTGCGGAAGATGATGTTTCCGTAGACGCCGTCCTGGCGCAGCATGCGGTCGTCTATGGCTTTGGCGATGTAGACGGGTTTGTCCTGCCAGGGCCAGGGGATTTCGTCGGTGGTTCCGGCGAGGATCTGGTCGCACAGGTGGATGACCTCGTCGATCATGGTCTTAGGCGCGGTGGCGATGGGGTGGGACAGGAGAAGGGAATCCCAACGGTCTTTCTGCCGGTTCAGAGCGATCAGGTTCTGGCGGTATTCTTCGATGGTCAGGGCGTTGTCGAAGAACAGGTAGCTGATGGAATGGCAGGCGTCGCCGGTGAGAAGCAGGCGTTCTTCCACGAGAAGGATGCAGTAGGTGCCTGGTGTGTGGCCGGGACAGGGGATGGCTTCCGCGGTGATTCCGCCAAGAGCGAAGAGTTTTCCCGGGGTGAGAGGGCGGAACGTGACTGGAACAGAAGTTGTGCAGATGGCGGCGCCGCTTGGGTCTTTCGTTGCTGTTTCGCCGGCGTCAGGCGTCATATCCTCCAGGCGCAGGGTGGGATGGCCGGACTTCAGTTTTTCGTAAGTGGCGTTTTTCAGATAGTGAATGGGCGTAGGCTCCAGTTCCCGGGAGTCAAGCCAGACCTCCGGAAACCGTCCTGCGCCGCCTGCGTGGTCATAGTGGCCATGGGTGAGAACGACCGTCAAAGGAAGATCTGTCAGTGTTCTGACAAAGGCGTGGATATCTCCGGCGCCGCAGCCGGTATCGATGAGCAGCGCCTGATCTGTTCCTACCACAAGATACATATATTCCGTAATGATTCCTGATATCCGGTAGATCCGGTCTGTTACTTTTTCCGCTTTAAAAAATTCCATAGTGATATCCTCCTTGAGTGAAAGAATTGTTACACGAAGCTGTAACGATTCAGCAGACTGAATGGTTCACGAAGCTTTCTGCTGATACTATTTTCCAATCAGAACCTGCTTTCCATGAAAAGCAAAACCATATTTTCGAATCTTATTTTCGGGAATGCCTTTTTCTAATAATACTGTGTCATATTGTTTACGGTTAATCTGGTCCAAGGCTGCTTTGACAGTATCCGATAAGCTTTTTTCATCGCCTGTATCCTGGACTTTAAATTCCAGGATCACTGCATCGTCTTTATTATTTTTAGGCTCTAAAATCACATCATACCTTCCAAAGCCGCTTTCGCGGTTTGATGTCACACAATAACGATCTCCTAAATCCACAAGCAGTCCTAAAACAAAACCATGATAAAATCTTTCCGGCTCATTCACTGCGGATGCTTTTGTTCCGCTGTCAAAAAAGCTGAAAGTTGTCAATGCAACGCGGTTCATATATACGTTCATGGCTTTTATGTCGTCCTGCAGCAATGCCTTTATAAAATCGTTGTACCCGCTGTCATAATCAGAGAACCAGTCATGTATCATTGTTTCAAACATGATCCGGACTTCTTTGTTCGTCAATTCCAGCTGATAGTGTACTCGTCCGTTTCTTTCATTTAATGTTGTTTCCGCTACTTTCAAATACCCGCTTGCCAGCAAAAGGCTCCAAATGGAGCTTTCTTTCATAGACAACTGATTATATACAATCTGTTCATCGATCAGCACATCGATCGGCTGTCCGTTCAGCAGGCTTTCAAATTTCTGTTTTATATCTTTGCTCCCTTCCTGAATCAGTTTGCTGACCAGACTGTTGGAGCTGGTGTTCGCCCAGTACAAGGAAAATTTCTGAGTGGATAAAAAATTAAGGATAGACCATGGATTATA
The DNA here is from genome assembly GCA_017887445.1 of Fusicatenibacter sp. Classification (GTDB taxonomy): domain Bacteria; phylum Bacillota; class Clostridia; order Lachnospirales; family Lachnospiraceae; genus Fusicatenibacter. The sequence goes on along the minus strand of JAGHIA010000186.1, from coordinate 3,661 downwards.
AATATCATGCTTGTCCCCGAAAGTAAAACCGTCATACCATCTGCGGATATCCCCCAGCCTGTCTGACAGATGATATTCTTCCAAAGCGGCACAGACCTCTTTCTCCGTAAATCCGAAAAACTCCGCATATTCATTGGAAGTGGTCGTCACCACTCTGAGATTATTCAGATCAGAGAAAATAGATTCCTTGCTTATCCTGGTAATTCCTGTCATGATCGCCCGTTCCAGATATGGATTTGTTTTAAAGGCAGCGTTAAGCATACTTCGCAGAAAAGAGGACAATTCATCCCAATATCCATTGATATAAGCTTCCTGCATAGGCGTATCATACTCGTCCAATAAAAGAATAACCTTTTTCCCATAATACCGGCTGAGAAAATCGGACATTTTGTGGATAGCCAGTGTAGCAACCGTGTCATCCATATCCATAGTAATGCTTCTGAAATACTTTTTCTCCTCTTCCGTCAGCAAATTTCCATCCAACAGGAAAATATGCTTACTGTACAGATCCGTCAAAATCTGATTCAGGCGCTGTTTCGTTGCCTGGAACGTACCTTCCTTTACATTTGCGAACGTAAGGCTGATCACAGGATAACTCCCCTGCAGCCTGTGGTAAGACACATCCTTCCATATATTCAGATGCCGGAATAGTTCAGCGCTTTTTGCATGCGTCACAGAAAAGAAATTTTCCACCATACTCATCGTCAACGTTTTTCCAAAACGCCGTGGCCTCGTGATCAAAGTCACACGATCCCGTCTCTCCCACCATTCCTTTATAAATGCTGTTTTGTCCACATAAAACAGATCATTCGCAATAATATCCTCAAATTCCTGATATCCAATCGACACCCTTCTCGACATAGCATCCTCCTTGCCGGATTCACAAACACACTCCGCCCCCTGAAACTTGCCTTTATTATACCCTGCGGACTGCAAGAAAAGCAACCCATATAAAAATCGCAGTGCCTGCAATCGAAGCCATTTGGCCTGCCACTATCCCGCGAGGTGTTTTCACACAAAATATGCGAAAATCCCGAGGCCCGCAGCGCGAAACCGCATAACATGCAGTCTCCGTGCATCCAGCCATTGAAAATCGCTTTGCGATGGGCCGTATGCCCACAGACACCACGTTTTCATAAGGTTTGTGCAGTAACTACCCAGACCTGTCTAAACTGCTGCTGCGATCATCCAACCCATCACGCCCCCTGCAATAGCCATACACAACCGCACAAAACCGGCCTCGCGCCGCTTTCGTCCGCCTCTCAAGACAAAAAAGTGATATTTTTTAACAAAACTCTTATAGCGATTTCCCCCCATTTGCGTTATCCTGATAATAGCAAAAACAACCCGGCGAAACACCGCCGCAGAAAAAACAGGAGGATACATCTTATGGGAAAATGGCAGAGATTATCATACCAGCCGAACCTGCCGCTTGGCAGCAAAAAAGTAACAGGCAGCGAGGAGCACATCCAGCTGTCGAGAAAGATTGCCGGAGAAGGCATGGTCCTGATGAAAAATGACACCGGTCTGCTTCCGCTGGCAAAAGGAAGCAGAGTCGCCCTGTTCGGAAAGGGAACGATCGACTATGTAAAAGGCGGCGGAGGAAGCGGCGATGTGACCGTGGCCTATGTGCGCAATCTTTACGAAGGCATGAAGATCAAGGAGCAGGAAGGAAAGGTGGAACTGCTTCATGCGCTGGCCGCTTTTTATGAGAAGGAAATGGAGAAGCAGTACAAGGAGGGCGCGCTGCCGGGCATGACCCGGGAGCCGGAGATTCCGGCCGGACTTCTCGCGCAGGCCAAAGCGTTCACAGACACAGCCATCATCAGCATCAGCCGCTTCTCCGGCGAGGGGTGGGACCGCACCTGCGGGACGCAGGAGGAAGGCTACGAGCTGTTTGAGGACGAAGTGCGCCAGAAAAATCTGAGCCAGTCGATTTTCGAGAACGGCGATTTTTATCTGACAAAAGCGGAGGAGCAGATGGTAGCTTCCGTCAAAGAGAACTTTAAAAACGTGATTGTTGTGCTCAATGTGGGCGGCATGGTGGATACCACCTGGTTTAAGGACGACGACCGCCTGCCGTCGGTGCTGATGGCATGGCAGGGCGGTATGGAAGGAGGACTTGCCGCTGCGGATATCCTCTGCGGAGATGTGAACCCTTCCGGAAAGCTGACGGATACCTTTGCCGCGTCTCTGGAGGATTATCCTTCCAGCGCGAACTTCCACGAGTCCAGAAATTATGTGGAGTATACCGACGATATCTATGTGGGATACCGCTATTTTGAGACAATCCCGGGAGCTGCTGAGAAGGTTAATTATCCGTTTGGCTACGGCCTTTCCTATACCTCGTTCCAGATCCGGACGCTGGAGGCGGAGGAAGACAATGGAACGCTGCGTTTTCTTGTGGAGGTGACAAACACCGGATGCCGCGAGGGACGGGAAGTCGTTCAGATTTATTACGGCGCGCCCCAGGGCAAGCTCGGAAAACCGGCGAAGGTGCTGGCAGCCTACCGGAAAACAAGGACGCTGAAAGCAGGAGAGAGCCAGAGGATGGAACTTTCCTTCCCGGCGGCGCAGATGGCGTCCTACGACGACAGCGGAAAGGTCGCATTGTCGGCCTGGGTGCTGGAGAAAGGCTGCTACAGTTTTTATGTGGGAAATTCCGTGCGGGACGCAAAGCGGCTGGAATCCTTTGTCTATGAGCTGGAGCAGGACGTTGTGACCGAGCAGCTGAGCAGACAGCTTGCGCCGAAAAAGCTCACGAAGCGGATGCTGGCGGACGGAAACTTCGAGCAGCTGGAAACCGGAGAATATGAGGAAGAGCCGGGACTGGAGCGGCAGGACCTGACCACGCTGGAAGGCTGTCTGCCGGAAGTCCGCGGGATTCCAAGAGTCAGCCTGATGGCGAAAAACGATAACATCTGCCTGATCGATGTGGCTGAAGGCCGTGCGACCATGGATGAATTTCTGGATCAGCTTTCCGACGAGGATGTGATCCATCTGCTGGGCGGACAGCCGAACACCGGCGTGGCCAACACCTTCGGCATGGGAAATCTTCCTGAGTACGGCGTTCCCAACGTTATGACAGCGGACGGCCCCGCAGGCCTGAGGATCCGTCCCGAGTGCGGCGTGACGACCACCGCATGGCCCTGCGCCACACTGGTGGCATGCACCTGGGATCCGGAAGCTGCCCAGGCGGTTGGCGAAGCCGGAGCGAAGGAAGTAAAAGAAAACAACATCGCAATCTGGCTGACCCCGGCGATCAACATCCACAGAAGTCCCCTCTGCGGAAGAAACTTTGAGTACTATTCCGAGGATCCACTGGTAGCCGGAAAGACCGGCGCCGCTACGGTGCGGGGCATCCAGTCTCAGCATATCGGCGCCAGCGTCAAACATTTTGCATTCAACAACAAGGAGACAGACCGCAAAGACAGCGACTCCAGAGTTTCCGAGCGGGCGGCCCGGGAGATTTATCTGAAAGCCTTTGAGATCATTGTAAAAGAGGCGGACCCGTACACCATCATGTCCTCCTATAATCTGGTCAACGGGGTACATACCTCCGAGAGCAAAGAACTGCTGACCAACATCCTCCGGGGCGAGTGGGGATTTGGCGGCATTGTGACCACCGACTGGTGGACCCACGGCGAACATTACCGTGACT
>JAGHIA010000185.1 GCA_017887445.1 Fusicatenibacter sp. | reverse complement strand
GTCACAGTTTGTGGGGAATTTGTTCCAAAATCGGGAGGCGTAGCGGGCTACGCTGACTGATTTTGGGGCAAATTCCACGCAAAGTGGGACGTGCAGATTGCAGGAATGAATTTTCAAACACACTCTAGTTCGCGGGAATAAGAGAATCAGATGAAGAAGGGATTACTATGAAATGTGCTGTGATCAGTTTCACCGGGAACGGTGCGAAGCTGAACAGGAAGCTATGCCGGGAGCTGTCCAAAGGCGGCGATTTCGTCCAGGGATTTTCCATTGAAAAATATGCCCGGGAGACAGAGCTTTTGCCGCTGACCATCCCTCTGAAGGAATGGACAGGGAACATGTTTGGCAAGATGGATGCCCTGATTTTCCTTGGAGCCTGCGGGATCGCCGTGCGGAGCATCGCGCCGTTTGTGACGGACAAGAAGACGGATCCGGCGGTGGTGGTCATTGACGAGCAGGGAAAGTTCGCGGTTTCACTGCTTTCCGGGCATCTGGGAGGCGCCAACGAGCTGACCCTGAAAGCAGCGAAGATTCTGGGCGCGCAGCCGGTGATTACAACGGCCACGGACCGGCAGAAAAAGTTTGCCGTGGATGTGTTTGCCAGGAACAATCAGCTGTATCTTGCGGAGATGGATCTGGCAAAAGAGGTATCTTCGCGGATCGTCAACGGGGAGACCGTTGGTTTTTATTCGGAGTTTCCCTGGGACGGAAACCTGCCGGAAGAGCTGGCAGTCTTGGATTCTGATTCGATTTTGGATTCGGGGGCAGGCAAAAAAAGCAATCTGTTTATTGGCACTCCGGCATGTGCTGGAAAAGAAGAATGTACAGTAACGAAAAATGCCGGAGAGTGGGAAAATGTTTCTTGCTTTCCAGATGTGGGCATCTGCATTTCCCTGTCTGAAAAGAAACAGCCGTTTCCCCGTACGCTGCACCTGATTCCACGAATCGTGACTGCGGGTATCGGCTGCAGAAAGGGTGTATCGGGGGAGGCGATCCGGCAAAGTCTGGAACAGGCGCTGGCCCAGGCAGATATTTCCGTCCACGCCCTCTGCCAGGCGGCGAGCATCGATCTGAAGGCAAGAGAGCCGGGCATTCTGCAGGTCTGCAGGACGTATGGAATACCGTTTCGTACCTTTTCCACCGGGGAGCTGCAGGCGGCGCCGGGAACGTTTTCTGGGTCGGATTTTGTAAAGAATACCACAGGAGTGGACAATGTGTGCGAACGCAGCGCCGTGCTGGCGGGCGGGAGACTGGTCAGGAAAAAACAGGCCGGAGGCGGCGTAACCATCGCGCTTGCCGCCGGGGAATGGAGGGCAGAATTTTGAATACCATATATGTTGTCGGCATCGGGCCGGGGGCTTATGAGAAAATGACCATTGAGGCGGCGGAGGCGCTGCGAAGCAGTGACGTGATCATCGGCTACACGGTTTATGTGGATCTTGTGCGGGAACACTTTCCCGGAAAGGTGTTTCTCACGACGCCCATGCGCAAGGAAGTAGACCGCTGCCGTATGGCCTTTGAGGAGGCGGAACAAGGGAAACAGGTGGCGATGATCTGCAGCGGCGACGCTGGCGTGTACGGCATGTCCGGCCTGATGCTGGAGCTGGGCAGAGAGTATCCGTCCTGCCAGGTGAAGATGATCCCCGGCGTGACGGCGGCCACCGGCGGTGCGGCGGTGCTTGGGGCGCCGTTGATCCATGACTTCGCCCTGATCAGCCTCAGCGATCTTCTGACCCCGTGGGAGAAGATTGAAAAGCGGCTGCGTCTGGCTGCAGAGGCGGATTTCGTCATCTGTCTCTACAATCCGGGCAGCAAAAAGCGGTCGGATTATCTGGAGAAAGCCTGTGAGATCATGATGGAAAGCAAAAGCGGCGATACAATCTGCGGTATCGTCAGCCAGATCGGCCGGGACGGAGAAGCCATGCGCGTTCTTTCTCTGGAAGAACTGAAGCATACGCCGGTGGATATGTTTACTACCGTTTTCATCGGCAACAGCCAGACCGTTGTCATCGACGGAAAGATGGTAACGCCGCGGGGATACCGCTATGAATAAAATTCTTTTGTTCGCGGGAACCACAGAGGGACGCCATGTGGCAGAGTTTCTGGACCGGTATGGTCTGGCTGCCACGGTCTGCACAGCCACGGAGTACGGAGGATGTCAGATTCCGGACAGCAAAACGCTGGACGTGCGCAGCGAGCGGCTGGATGCAGGAGAGATGGCGCGGCTGATGGAGGCGGAGGAAATCTCTCTGACCATCGACGCCACCCACCCTTACGCGGCAGTGGTATCGGAAAATATCCGCAGCGCCTGCCGGCAGACGGGAACCGAATATCTGCGCCTTCTGCGGCCGGCGGAGGAACTTGACGGCGAATGTGTGACCGTGGATTCCGTGGAGGAGGCGGCCCGGTGGCTGGCGCGCACAGAGGAACGGGCCCTTTTGACCACCGGAAGCAAGGAGCTGGCGGCATTTACGTCGGTTCCCGGCTATCGGGAGCGGCTGTTTGCCAGAGTGCTGCCGCTGCCGTCGGTGGTGGCCCACTGCGCTAAGCTGGGATTTGACGCCGGTCATCTGATCGCCATGCAGGGACCGTTTACCCGTGAGATGAACACCGCGATGCTGCGACAGACTGGCGCGAAGATCCTTGTGACAAAGGAGTCCGGGAAAAACGGAGGGTTTGAGGAAAAGATGACCGCCGCCCGGGACGCCGGGGCGCGGCTGCTTGTGATCGGCAGGCCTTCGGAACCGGCTCAAAGTCCGGAAAAAGGGACGGAAAATAATAGTTCAGCCTTCGGTTCCGCAGAATCTGTGACAGACGCGGAACCGGCGGATGCCCGGGTTCTTTCGGAAAGCGAAGTTTACGCCTTTCTGGCAAAGCGGTATGATCTTGCCGTCCGCCAGGAGGTGATCGTCGCCGGGATTGGTATGGGTGTTCCGGATTCCATGACGGCGCAGGTGCAGGCGGCCATCCGCCAGGCCGACGTGCTGATCGGGGCGGAGCGTATGCTGGAGGCCGCCAAAGCGCTGCTGGGTACGGAAAACCGGAAACCATGCTTCTGCGCCTATCAGCCGGAAGCGATCCGGGATTATCTGGACGAACACCCGGAATATGGCCGCGCCGTACTGCTCCAGTCCGGCGATACCGGGTTTTTCAGCGGAGCCAAACGGCTGCTCCGGCTGCTGTCCGACCGGGAGCTTCGTGTGCTTCCGGGAATCTCCTCGGTGGTATATCTCTGCGCCAGGCTTGGAATGTCCTGGGAGGACGTGTGTCTGCTGAGTCTCCATGGCCGGACGGCCAACGGCGTGGACGCGGTGCGCCACCACAGGCGCACGTTTCTTCTGTCCGGCACAAAGGGCGGAGCGGCAGCTTTTTGTCAGGAGCTGTGCCGGTTCGGCCTTGGAAGCGTGACGGTGACGGTGGGAGAGCGGCTTTCCTATCCGGAAGAACGGATCGTCACAGGTACGGCCAGGGAGCTGGCCGGGCAGTCCTTTGAGCAACTGTGCGTTCTTCTGGTGGAGAATCCCGCGCCGGCGGCCAGGGAGGCGGCCGGACTGCCGGACGAAGCGTTTGTGCGGGGACAGGTGCCCATGACGAAGCGGGAGGTGCGGGCGGTATCTCTGTCTTACCTGGGACTTGAGGAAACCTCCGTTGCCTGGGACGTGGGCGCGGGCACCGGTTCTGTGTCGGTGGAGATGGCGCTGCACGCCTGGAAGGGACAGGTTTACGCGGTGGAACAGAAGGAAGAAGGCATCGCCCTGATCCGCGCCAACAGTGAAAAGAACGGGTGCGCGAACCTGACGGCAGTGCATGGAAAAGCGCCGGAGGCCCTGCGGGAACTGCCTGTGCCCACCCATGTGTTTGTGGGAGGCTCCGGCGGAGCGCTGGAAGAGATCCTCCGGGCCGCACTGGAAAAGAATCCGAAGGTCCGGGTGGTGGTCAACGCGATCTCTCTGGAGACCATCGCGGAGGCTTCCCGCTGTCTGGAGAAGCTGCCGTTTCAGCCGCCGGAGATCGTCTGCCTGCGGGCGGACCGGGCCAAGACTCTGGGACGCAGCCATCTGATGATGGGGATGAACCCGGTGTATATTTTTGCGGCGACGGGAGGCGGAAGCGATGCGTGAACAGGGCAGAAACACAGCCAACAAAGCCGGACAGGCGGAACGCTTCCCGCGGGTCATGATTGCCGCGCCAAAAAGCGGAAGCGGAAAGACCATGATCACCTGCGGACTGCTGCGGGCGTTTCTGCGGCGGGGAAAGAGAGTTGCCGCTTTTAAATGCGGACCGGACTATATCGACCCGCAGTTTCACGAGACGGTGGTGGGCGCGCCTTCCCGGAATCTGGACCCGTTTTTTACCGACGGGCCCATGACCCGATACCTTTTCGGGTGTCAGGCCCGCCAGGCGGAGCTGTCGGTGATCGAGGGGGTCATGGGGTATTACGACGGCCTGGGCGGTACGTCGGACCAGGCCAGCGCCTACGATCTGGCGAACATGACAGAAACCCCTGTGATCTTTGTGATGGACGCCAGAGGGATGAGCCTGTCCGCGCTGGCGCAGCTGAAAGGCTTTCTGGAGTTTCGCGCGGACAGCAGGATCCGGGGAGTCGTCTTTAACCGTATGTCGAAAAGTATGTACCAGC
>JAGHIA010000184.1 GCA_017887445.1 Fusicatenibacter sp. | reverse complement strand
GCTAGAGTGTGTTTGAAAATTCATTCCTGCAATCTGCACGCCCCACTTTGCGTGGAATTTGCCCCAGAATCAGTCAGCGTAGCCCGCTACGCCTCCTGATTCTGGAACAAATTCCCCACAAACTGTGCCGCACATCTTGCAGAACGCAATTTTCAAACACACTCTAGCTTTTGCCCCTGGCATCTTCAAAAATAAATATTATGAAATTTCCGATACTCCTTCGGCGTCATCCCATACTTCTTTTCAAACACCCGGTAAAAATAACTTCTGTTGGAGAACCCTAAATCGCTGACGATCTCGGCAATGCTTTTGGAGCTTTCCAGCAGCAGCCGTTCCGCCTCCTTCAGGCAGAAAAGCTGAGCGTAGGACATCAGCGAAAGACCGGTCTGCCGCTTGACCACACGGTTGAGATAATCGCTGTTGTAATCCATCAGCAGAGCCAGCTCCTCCCGGCCGATATTTCCGTGGCAGGCTTCAAAGATATGAGAAATTTTGTTTACCAGCAGCTCTTCCTTGCTGCTGGTAAGACGGACCAGGGACGCGTGATAAAGTCCGGTGTTTTCCAGCATGGAGAAAAAGCGGGCGGTCAGTCCCTCTATAAGGAACAGATAGCCGGGTTTCTGGCTGCGGGTTTCTTCGATCATCTGATCAAACAGCTGGCAGATTTCTTCCAGAATGCCGTCAAGCAGTTCCACGGCAGCGGCGGAACCGGAGGGAGCGTATACGGCATATTCTTTGGCGGGAAAGTACGGGTGTTGGCGGCTGTGCTCCATAAGGCGGCAAACGGTTCCGAAATAGCTGTGACAGGAACCGTTTGCCGTATGCTGTATGTCGTGCTCCAGGAGACGGCGCAGAAATTCCTCTGGAAGCATGAGAAAAACCACTTCACTGTTTTCAGAGAAATCGTCCCAGTGCCGGATGCCGCAGTTCAGGATATGGCACTGGCCGGGACCGCAGCGGTATATTTTTTTCTCCACCCGGCGGATAACCTCGCCGGAAAGCACAAACATAATCTCAAAATAGTCGTGCTGGTGAAAGAGATGCTGATTGAAAGGCTTTGGCTGACCGGAGGATCTTGACTGACGGCGGGGCAGAGGATACCGATGGGAGAAGCCGGGAACGGTCAGCACAAGAGATGGAATCTTCTGCGCCGCCGGGAGAGCGCGGTGCAGGATCATATAGGGAGCCAGCAGCTGGTAAAAGCCGGGGCCGGCGCTGTGGATATAGGGGGATGTAAGAAAAGACAGGTCCATCTCAGAAGCCTCCGCAGTCAGGTTTATCTTAAGGTGTCGTCGGATACGGATTTGGCGAAAATATTCCGCCTTCCTATCTTTGATTATAAGTCCGGCGGCAAAGACGGGCAACTGCAACTATTCAGCCAGCTGAATCGTTACGAACTGTTACAGGCATCGTAATCGTTCAGCTGGCTGAATTGTTACAATAGTTATCAGGCATCGTAACAGTTCAGCCTGCCACGATCCCGTGAGGTGTTTTCGCACAGAATGTGCGAAAATCCCGAGGCCTGCAGCGCGAAACTGCATGAAATGCAGTTTCTGTGCATCGCGAAGCGTGTAATCGTTCAGCTGGCTGAACTGTTACCAGGCATCTGATTTCTGCTGTAAGATTTCGTTGAATTTTTCCTGTATTTCACCTATAATAGGGAAAAGAGTCCGGAGAGATTCCGGAAAGGAACTGATGAGAGAACGAGACGAAAAAGGAGCAGAGACAGAAAGCAACCAATGGATAAATACGAAATTCTGAAAAAATATTTTGGCTATGATTCCTTCCGCCCTGGCCAGGAAACGTTGGTGGACGCCATCCTGCAGGGAAAGGATACGCTGGGGATTATGCCCACCGGCGCGGGAAAATCCCTGTGCTATCAGGTGCCGGCCCTTCTGATGCCGGGCATCACTCTTGTCATTTCACCGCTGATCTCTTTGATGAAGGATCAGGTCACTACGCTGAATCAGGCGGGAATCCATGCAGCATATCTGAACAGTTCGCTGACTCAGGGGCAGTTTTTCACTGCTCTTAGAAATATGCAGCGGGGACAGTATAAGATTGTCTATGTTGCTCCGGAGCGGCTGCTGACGGAAAGCTTTCAGGAGGCGGTCCGGGGCCTTTTGATATCCATGGTGAGTGTGGATGAGGCCCACTGTATTTCCCAGTGGGGCCAGGATTTCCGGCCCAGCTATCTGCGGATCCATGAGTTTGTCAGCACTCTGAGCACACGGCCGGTGATCAGCGCCTTTACCGCCACCGCCACCCGCGAAGTGCGGGAGGATATCCTGGCGCTGCTGGACCTTAGGGACCCGGTAACGCTGACCACTGGCTTTGACAGGCAAAATCTGAAATTTATCGTGCAGCACCCCCGGGATAAAATGAAAACAGTGCTGGAGTATCTGAAGGACCATGAACAGGATTGCGGAATCATCTATTGCCTGACCAGGAAAACGGTGGAGGAAGTCTGTGAGCGTCTTCAGCGGGAAGGTTACAGCGCCACCCGCTACCACGCGGGCCTTAGCGACCGGGAACGGCAGCAGAATCAGGAGGATTTTATTTACGACCAGAAGCGGATCATGGTGGCCACCAACGCGTTCGGAATGGGGATCGACAAATCCAACGTGCGCTACGTCATCCACTATAATATGCCGAAAAATATCGAGAGCTATTACCAGGAAGCCGGAAGAGCGGGGCGGGACGGCCTGCCCTCGGAGTGTATCCTGCTCTACGCGGGCCAGGATGTGATCACCAATCAGTTTTTTATCGATAAAATGGAAGGCTCGGAGGCCATGGACGGCGAGATGGCCCGGCAGGTGCAGGAGCGCGAGCGGGAACGGCTGAAAAAGATGACGTTTTACTGTACCACCAACGAATGTCTGAGAGAATATATCCTTCGGTATTTCGGGGAATATGGTTCCAATTACTGCGGCAACTGCTCCAACTGCCTGACTCAGTTTGAGGAGCGGGATGTGACGGAGATCGCCCGGAAGCTGGTAGGGTGCGTAAAGGAGAGCCGGTGGACTTACGGAATGACGATGATTGTCGATACGGTCCACGGAAGCAAGAACGCCAAGGTCCTCAGGGGCAGGATGAACGAGAATCCCTACTACGGCTCCTGCGAGGAGGTTCCACTGTATCAGCTCCGCCAGGTGATGAACCATCTGATCCTGAACGGTTTTCTGTTTCTGACAGACGACAATTATCCGGTGGTCCGTCTGACAGACCGTTCCCAGGAGATTCTGGACGGCGCGCCGGTGACCATGAAGGTGGCGAAAGAGCAGCCAAAGGAAAAGGCAAAGCCGGAAAAAGAAAAGAGCCGCCGCCTGCCGAAGGTGGACAAAGACGTGGATCCGGAACTGTTTGCCCAGCTGCGTGAGCTTCGCCTGGAACTGGCCAGGAAGGAGAAGGTGCCGCCGTATATTGTCTTTTCCGACAAGACCCTGGCGCAGATGTGCCTGATGAAGCCCAGAACGAAGGCGCAGATGCTGGAAGTGTCCGGCGTTGGCGAGTTCAAATATGAGAAATACGGCGACCGTTTCCTCCAGAAGATCCGGGAACTCACCGCCGGGGAACCCGTGTCCGGCCAGGTGGAACAGGAAGAAGAACGTCCCGCGCAGGACGAGGACCTGGCTGTGCCGCCGGTCCTGCGGGCGATGGAAGCGCGGAGCGGACAGAAAACTCCGGAAGAGCCTGGTGACGCGGAACCGTTCCGAGGGACACTGGAAGTGACAAGCAGACAGAAAACTCTGGAAGAGCCTGGTGACGCAGAACCGTTCCGTGGGACACTGGAAGTGACAAGTGGACAGAACCCCCCGGAAGAACCTGACATCGCGGAATCATTCGGCGGAGCGATGGAAACACCGGGCAGGCGGAAAGCTTCCGGTGAGGAAAAGAGCGGAAAAACCTCCGGGAGCCGCAAACAGCCGTTCGTTATGACGGAAGATATAGCTGCGCAGGTTTCTTACAGCAGCAGGGCGACGCTCACGGAGTTTCTCCGGCAGCTGAACAGCCTGAGGGATGAAGCGCATGTGAAGTGTCTGGGATTTTCGGAGGTGATGGCCCATCTGGTGAAGGAAGGATTCCTGACGGAGGAGCCGGTGGGAGAAGACGGAAAAGTACACCGGACCATCACGTCCAAGGGGATTATATCCGGCATTTTTACGGAGAAGATCTTCAGCCAGTATGGGGACGAGTATGAGGTGATCTTTTACGCGGAGAAGGCCCAGCGTCAGATTGTAAAGAAGCTGCTTGGGGAATGGAAAAACGACGGCTAAACTGTTGCAGGAATCGTCAAAAAACAAATGGAAATCCGGCGGCATACTTGCACAACCGCCCGGAGGTATGATATATTCAAAGCAGCGTTAATATAAACAGAGTCTGCTGTTTACAGCAGCCGTAAACGTCTGCCGTTTGCGGCGCAAGGGCGCGAAACAGGCGTGAGCGGCTGTGAGCAGCCATAAACAGAGTTTTTATGAAGAAGGAGCGATAACCATGTATTGTACAAGAAAAGTAGCAGAGGATATTTACTGGATCGGAGGTTCTGACCGCCGGCTGGCGCTGTTTGAGAATCTTTTCCCGATTCCCCGCGGAGTCGCATACAATTCCTATCTGATCGCAGACGAAAAAACGGCTGTGATGGATACGGCGGACGCGTCCATCACCCGTCAGTTCGTGGAAAATATCGCACATGTGCTGAATGGCCGCCCGCTGGATTATCTGGTGGTGAACCATATGGAGCCGGATCACTGCGCGAATATCGAGGAGCTTCTGGTGCGTTATCCGGAAATGAAGATCGTGGGCAATGTTAAAACCCACAATATGATCCGCCAGTTCTACGACGCGGACCTGGAAGGAAGAACCGTCACCGTGAAGGAAGGCGATACCCTGTCTCTTGGAAAACGTACGCTGCATTTCTTCTTCACGCCGATGGTACACTGGCCGGAGGTAATGGTAAGCTGGGAGGAGACGGACAAGATTCTGTTTTCAGCGGACGCTTTCGGAAGCTTCGGCGCCCTGAATGGAAATATCTTCAACGACGAACTGGATTTTGAGCGGGACTGGCTGGAGGACGCGCGCCGCTATTATACAAATATCGTTGGAAAGTACGGCCCGCAGGTGCAGAACGCGCTGAAAAAGCTGTCTTCCCTGGAGATCCATATGATCTGCCCGCTGCACGGCCCGATCTGGCGCAGCGATCTGGGATGGTTTCTGGACAAGTATGACAAATGGAGCCGCTACGAGCCGGAAGACAAAGCGGTGGCCATCATGTACGCGTCCATGTACGGCAATACGGAGAACGCGGCCAACGTTCTGGCGGCGGAGCTGGCGGAGGCTGGCGTTAAGAATATCGCCATGTACGATGTTTCCGGCACACATGTTTCTCAGCTGATCGCGGAGGTGTTCCGCTGCAGCCATCTGGTGCTGGCGGCCCCCACCTACAACAACGGGATCTATCCGGCAATGTTGAACTTCCTGCATGATATGAAGGCTCTGAATGTGCAGAACCGCACCGTAGCGCTGATGGAGAACGGTTCCTGGGCGCCGTCTTGCGCAAAACAGATGCGGGCGCTGCTGGAGGAGATGAAGGGCATGGAAATCCTCGAGCCGGTGGTGACGGTGAAGTCCTCACCGAAGGAGGAAACGGCGGCGTCTCTGAAGGAGCTGGCCGGGGCAATCGCGGCGTCTCTGAAGTAACAAAGCAGCGGTTCGCGCAGGCGGAACGGTTGAATATAAACGATATTTTCGAAAATAGGACAATTACTGAAAAACACGCAGAGTCGGGGGAAACCGGCTTTTGTGTGTTTTTTTTGGTTCCCCAAAACAAAATATGGAAGTATATTTGTCTGTCAAAACATGGGAAAATCCATCTGCTGTTCTTATAATAGAGCTATCTTCAAAAGAAAAAATAAAATTGGTAGGGAAAGAAAATGAAAAACTACAAAAGAGTTCTTGCGATGCTCATGGGAACAATGATGGCAGTTTCCGCCCTGGCGGGGTGCAGCGGCACGGACAGCCAGAACGGGTCTTCCGCATCCGCGGACAGCTCCGTGACAGAGAGCAAACAGGATGAGCAGACGACGCCTGCAGATGACAGTTCCGGCGGAGCGGCAAACACAGAGCTTTCCGGAACACTGAAGCTGTACGGCCCCGGCTTGTTTACCGACGTGGGACCGGACGGCAACACAGACATTGTTACCGGCGTTTCCCGGCCAGGGTACAACGAGGTTCTGGAGCGCTGGAAGGAACTTTATCCCAACGTGGATGTGGAGATCGAGACGATCCCCTGGGACAACTGGAAGGCAGCCTGCCAGACGGCGGCTCTGTCCGGCGATGTGGACATTGTGCTCCATGGTTCTTCCATCACATCCATCTGTGAGCCGCTGACGGAGTATCTGGAGCAGGATCCGGAGGTGAAGGACGCTGTCGGCATGATGGCCATGAGAAAAAATTCAGACCTTGCGCCGCTGGACGAGTATGTTCCCTACGGCCTGACCGTTACCGTAAACCCGGTGATGGTGGTTGTTGATAAGGAAATCTTTGAGCATTACGGTGTGGAGCTTCCGGATTATGAGAACTGGACCACCGAAGACGTTCTTGCACTGGCAGAGGCGACCACAGGAACAGACCCTGTCACCGGGGAACAGACCTACGGAATGAGTCTGATCGAAGCCGCAAGCGCCAACAAAAATTATATCTGGGCATCCAGAGCGTTCAACAATGTGATCTACCAGTGGGGCGACACGCTTGCGGATACCACGGTGAACTTTAAAAACGACACCACGAAAGAGGTTCTGGATTACATCAATGCTTTCACACCGTATACCAGTCCCGACTATTTTGAAGGTCTTGACACCAACAATGCCTACACGGAAGCAAACAACGTGGCGATGATCATTATTGAGGACGCTTATAACGCGTACAACACCATCAAGGCGGCCGGCCTGGAAGACAAGTATATGATGGCTGCTCTTCCCAAGATCCAGGGCGGCGAGTTTGACGGTATCACCTCCAGCCATATGGGAGACTGGAATATGGCGATCTGCAATGCCAGCCAGCAGAAGGATCTCGCCTGGGAGTTTATGAAGTTTATGGTTACCGATGAGGTGGTGCAGCAGTGGCTGCTGGACGCTTTTAGCATTCCTGCCAACAAGGAAGCCAGCGGAAAACTGAGCGGGTATATGCCTTCCGACTACGCGGACGCAATCTCCTATGTGGTAAGCACCAGTCCGCTGGAATTCAGCGCGTCGGCAAACAGCTGTTATGACAGCAGCAACTTCGGAACCTTTGCCAACGACCTGACCACCGTCATCAACGAGATGTACCAGGGCAACATGGATGCGGACGAGGCTATGGATTATGTGCAGAAAAATCTGGACGACTATATGAGCACCCTGAGTTAAGACAAAAATCAAGCGGGCGCCGTACAGAGAGAGCCTTCGTACGGCGCCTGCTTTTTTGAAAAGGAGTTGCGGGATGAAGAACAAACAGGCATTGAAAATAAAAGCAAAAAGACAGCTGGTCTGGTATTCCTTTCTGATCGTCAGTATCGTGACGCTGATCGTCCTGACGTACATTCCTATGCTGCAGTCGGTCAGATACAGTTTTTTTGATATTCAGGTGGTGGGATTCGGAGAGGAAAAGTTTGTGGGACTGCAGAACTATGAGAAGATCATGAACAACGCATCGTTTCTGAAATCCATCGGAAATACGTTTATTCTGGCGTTTCTCAGTCTGGTCTCCATACCGGTAGGGTTTATCCTTGCCACATTGATCAATAACATCGGCAAAGGAAAGTGGCAGAGCTTTTTCCGTGTGGGATATTATTTCCCCAATATTATCACCGGCGTCAGCGTTGTTCTGATCTTCCAGATCGTGCTGAAAGCCAACGGCGGTCTGCTGAACAACGCGCTTTCGTTTCTTACCGGTCAGGATGTGACCATCGGATGGCTGTCCGATTCTCATTTTTCCAGGTTTGGCGCGACCATTCTGAGCGTGTGGGGAAATATGGGCTATGCGATGCTGATCAACCTTGCCAGCCTTCAGTCCATTCCCGGAGAAATTTACGAGGCGGCGGAGGTGGACGGAGCCAACGGGCTGAAGCAGTGGTGGTATATCACGATTCCACAGATGAAGTCCTGCTTTGCGTTTCTGTTTATCACGTCCATGATCAACGGACTGGCGCGGTTTACCGATCTGTTTATCATCGGCGGCAATACTTCCGCGGGAAGGCCCGGCGGAACGCTGCAGACGATCATGATGTATATTTATCAGTTCAGCTTCGAGACGCCGCAGTACGGGATCGCGTCGGCGGGAGCCATGATCTTGTTTGTCATGACCTTTGTCATCACGCTGATCAACCTGAAAATGACAGGATTCTTTAAAAAGAATAAATTGTAAGGAGGGAAAGGAAGCTATGCGGGCAAAAAAAATTCGACGGGCGCTTTTGATCGTGATCCTGCTGGTTTTGCTGGTGATCGTCCTGGTACCTCTGGCGTGGAGCATTGTGCTTTCCTTTGACCGGACGGCGCTTTCTTCGCTGCCGGATTTCTCACTGGTGCCCCATGAATTTTCGTTGTTTAACTACGAAGTGGCGTTTACCAGTATTCCCCTGGTGCGTTATTATCTGAACACGATTTTTGTTACGGTGGTACATACATTTCTTGCGGTGTTTTTTGCGCTGATGTGCGGATACGCCTTTGCCAAGGGCGATTTTATCGGAAAGAAATTCTGGTTTATCTTTATGCTGGCGGTTATGATGCTGCCGTTTGAGTCGCGGATGGTTCCTCTGTATCTTCAGTATAAAAGCTGGGGAATGCTGGATACCTACGCACCTCTGCTGATCGGCGCATGTGCCTATGTGTACGGCATCTTTTTCGCCAAGCAGAACATTGAGGCCATTCCGGACTCCTTAAGAGAATCGGCCTACATTGACGGGGCCAGCGATTGGAGGATCTTCCTGAAAATCATCCTTCCGCTGTCCAAGCCGCTGATCGCCACCTTGTCCATTCTGCAGGTGCTGAGCAACTGGAACAGCTATCTGTGGCCGCTGGTGGTGCTGCGCAGTTCGGAAAAGCAGCTGATCTCTGTGGGCGTTTCCATTTTCAACTCCCAGCAGGATGCGATCTACTACGGGCCGAGAATGGCGGTAGCCGTGATCAGCGCCATTCCGCTGAGCCTTATGTTCCTGTTTCTGCAGAAATATATTGTGCAGAGCATTGCGGTGAGCGGAATCAAACAGTAACAAATCGTCTGCTTGGCGCTGTGCTGGATTCGGTGTGTGCGTTACGGAAGGGAGAATGTATGGAGAAAAGAGTATGGGGGAAAGATCTGCAGCGTGTCATTCAGTACAATCTTCAGGTGCGCGACACGGGCAGCATGGAGCCGGAGGAGATGGCGGAGGATGCCAGACGCCTTGGAGCGGACGCTGTGGTCCTCAACGTGGGAGGCATCTATGCCTGGTATGAAAGCAAAGTTCCGGGGCATCACATCAATGAGTTTCTTCCGGAAGGGAGAAAGCTTCTGGAAGAACTGATCGACGCCTGCCACAGAAGGAAGATTGCCGTCATTGGCCGTTTTGATTTCAGCAAAGCGGAGGACAGGGTGTATCTGGAACATCCTCAGTGGTTTGTCAAGGATCCGCAGGGCAAACCGGTCATTTATGGGGGACAGAGGATGGGCGCATGGTCGCTGCTGGTCTCCACCTGTATCAACGGAGGATACCGGGGGGAGGCGTTTGCGGGCAGGGTCCTGGAGGAAGCGCTGCGTTTGCTGAAATTGGACGGCATTTTCTTCAACGCGCCGCACATGGAAGACTGCTGGTGCGAAAACTGTCAGAGAAAGTACCAAAAGATGTATCACAAAGAGCTGCCCCAGGAGAAAAGCCAGTGGGAAAAAGACTGGAAAAGGCGCTGCCTGCAGGAAAATATGGAGTTTCTGTACCGGAAGATCAAACAGACAGACCCGCCGCTGCCGGTGGTCATGTATTACAGTACCTACAGCGAAGCAGGGATGGAACTGCCGGAGGACCTGGAAAGCAAGTACCGGGCGGCAGATCTGATCTGTACGGAGGCCCAGGACATTCTCTCGGCGGGAAAGGCCGCGCTGCCTTACCGCTGGAAGCCGGTTCTGAACATGAAGCTTGGACGGCTTTTGGACGGCAGTCCTCCGCCGTTTGGAATCATTCATTCCTGTCCGGGCATGGACTGGCGTCACACGGGACTTCCCGCGGCGGAGCATGAATACTGGATGAGCCAGATTCCTGCGGCCGGAGGACAGCTGTGGCATTCTCTGACAGGCTTTGGAAAGACCATCACAGACCGGCGGATGCTGGAGACGGTACGGAGAGTTAATGAGAAAGCAGCCATTTCCAACCGGTGGATGAAGGATGCCCGCCCGGCAACAGACGTGCTTCTGCTCTGGGACGGAGGGAAACGAAGCCTGGACATGGCGAAAGCGTTTCTGGAATGTCATATCTGTTTTGAACTGCTGAATGTTTCCATGGTGTCGCCAGAGCGGCTTTCCAAAGTTTTGGCAGTGGCGCTGCCGGACGGTGTAAAGCCGGACGCTGCGCTGGCGCGGATGCTGGAGGAATATGTCAGACAGGGAGGAAATCTGCTGGTCGAGCGGACGGACACCGCCCCATGGCCGGAGCTGGAAACACTTATGGGGATCCTTCCGGAAACCTCCTGTGCAGGAGAACTGCAGGCAGCTTACGGTGTTCTGGACGCACATCTTTCACCCGCTGTTTCGGAAGATATTGTTCCGGATGAATCTCTTTCCGTTATTGTGCGGGAAGAGATGGGGCCGGAACCAAGGCTGGGAGAGACCAGATTTCTGCCGGTGCGGGGCCGGTATCTGTGTGTGCAGCCGGAACAGGCAACGATGACGCTTATGACGCTGGTTCCGCCGTTTGCCCCGCCGGACGGTGTGGGCGCGCCGCCGGAAAGAGCAAGTTTCCCAGTGGAGCGTACAAAGATTCCGCTGGCGCTGTACCGCACCCTCGGAAAAGGAGCGGTGATGAGCGTCTGCTTTGGGCTTTCCGCATTGGTGGTCCAGATCGGGCTGGAGGATCAGAAGCTTCTGCTGGAACAGTTGTTCCGGATGCTGGCAGGAAAAGGAAAAGAGGTTCTGGCCGAAAAGCTTCCGGACGGCGTTCATCTGAGCGTATGGAAGAAGGAACAGCAGGGAAAGCGCATCTGGCTGCTGCAGCTGGTCAACGGAACCGGAGAGCGGCCGCTGAGGGAAGGTACGCCGCTGAGACAGCTGGAGGTTTCGCTCCGGGTGCCGGCGGATCGCTGCTGGCGGGCGGCTTCTGTGCTGGAGCATCATCCGGTGACGGCGGTGCAGACGTGGGATAGGCTGAAGCTTTGTCTGTCCGGACTGGACGTATGGGACCTGATTGTCGTTGAGGAGGAAGAAGATCATGGAGTGGTGGAAGAAAAAACGCTTTCGAATGATACAGAACAATCTGCGGGATATTGACGCGGGAATGGATGTGGACCGGTATATCGAATACCTGAAGGAATTTGGCGCCAACGTGTGTATGGTCGGCTGCGGCGGCATAACGGCATTTTATCCCACAGAGCTGGAATGCCAGAGGACAAGTCCGTATCTGACCGACGACTTTTTCGGGAATCTTCTCCAGAAATGTCACGAAAACGGCATCCGGGTGATCGCCCGCTTTGATTTCAGCAAAACACACAAGGAGTTTGTCCACAGCCATCCGGAATGGTTCAGCCGCTCTCTGGAGGGAACGCCGGTGTTCTTCAACGATACGGCGGCGGCCTGCGTCAACGGCGATTACCAGCAGAATTGCTCGCTGCAGATCCTGGAGGAGGTGCTGACCCACTATCCGGTGGACGGCGTGTTTTTCAATATGTTCGGCTATCAGACCAGGGATTACGACAACCGCTATGTGGGGATCTGCCAGTGTGACAGCTGCCGGGAAAAATTCCGCGTCTACAGCGGCATGGAACTTCCGGTGGAGGAGCGGGAGGAGGATCCTGCGGTCCAGAAATACCGGGAGTTTCAGAAGGCTACCACAGAAGAATTGCTGGAAAAGATTTACCGCAGGGTAAAGCAGCTGAATCCGGATGTGGCGGTGTGTACCTACAGCAATCATGGGGTGGATCTGGTGCGCAGCGAATCCAATTCAGCGGTGGACCGGCCGCTGCCGTTCTGGACAATGGCCAGCGAGGAGAACGCCGCTTGCGTCAAAGACAGCCTCCCGGGCGTTTTTTCCTCCAACTGTGTCATCAACGCGGTGGATATTTTTTACCGCTTTATGGGCGTGTCTCCGTGGCTGAACGCGCTGCGTCTTTATGGGAACCTGGCGACAGGGGAAAACCTGGACTGGTGCATCATCGGCGGCTTCGAGACGTATCCTGACCGGAAAAATTTTCCGCTGGTACGGGAGGTGTTTCAGTTTCACAGAAAATATGAGCGGTATCTGAACCGGCTGGAATCCACGGCAAACATCCTTTTGCTCAGACCTTCGGGACAGGGAGCCAGGGCCATGGACGAGTACCGCGGGATCTTTCGGATGCTGAAGGAATCCCATCTGCTGTTTGACCTTGTGGATGTGCGGGAGACGGAACAGATTGTGGAGAAAGCGGGGCGGTATTCGCTCATCCTTCTGCCGGGGATTGACTGGCTGGAGCCGTCGGCGGCGGAGGCGCTGGAGACCTCGAAAGCTGTTGTGGCAGCCACCGGAGCAGCGCTTCGCCGGCAGCCAGAGCTGCTGAAGCGGCTGTTTGGCATAAGTCTTGGGGAGGCGCTGCCGGCGGTCCGGGGCTGTTATCTGCTGACGGAACCCAAGGAAGTTTTTGAGGATTTCTCGGACCGTGACTGGGTGTATCTGGACCGTGACTATTATTTTATGGAGCCGGAGAAGGAGAATGAAAATTATCTGCCGCTGATCCGGGCGGGGATGTATGGTCCGCCGGAGCGCTGCCAGGGATATGAGATCACAGATCAGAGCAGCGTTTCTGTTCGCAGGGGAAAAAGCGTTTATTTTCCGTGGATGCCCGGAACACTGTATCACCTGCACGGGTATGAAGACTTCCGACAGCTGTTCCTGGATGTTCTGCGAAAAAACGGAGATATGGAAAACCGGCTGCTGCAGGCAGACGCGCCGCCTTGTGCGGAAGTGTTTTTCGATCGCTGCGGTCCGGGGCAGTATCTTCTGCAGATTCTGAATTATTCCGGCTATAACGGGACGACATTTTCAAAACCGCTGCCGGTGGAAGTGACCGTTACACTGAAAAATATCCAGGTGGAGAAAGTGCAGCTTCTCACTGGAGGCGGCAGAAAAAAACTTTCGGATCAGGCACGGTTCCGTCTGAAGGTGCAGGGCCTTTATCAGGCAGTGCTGGTCACCGGAAAGGAGGAGGTATGAAACCCTGGTATCAGAGTGTACGTTTGTGGGGACAGGTCAATCTGACGGAGGACGATCCAAGGAAGTGTGATCTGGCCGAGTGGGAGGACTATTGGAAACGTACAGGGACAGAAGGCGTGATCATAAACTGCGGGGGCATTGTCAGTTACTATCCCAGCCGTTTTGCGTCCCAGTACCGGGCGAAGAGCCTGGGAGATATGGATTTTTTCGGACTTTGGAACGAGGCGGCGCGAAAGGCGGGGCTGGCCGTTGTGGCGCGCATGGACATCAACTGCACCGGAGAAGAACTGTTCCGCCTGCATCCGGACTGGTACTGCCGGGACAAAGAACAGCAGCCGGTCCTTTCTCAGGGAAGATATGTGGCGTGTGTCAACGGCGGTTATTACCAGAAGTTTATCCCTGAGATTTTCCGGGAAGTGATCGAGAAGTATCGTCCGGACGGCTTCGCGGACAACAGCTGGGCGGGGCCGGGGGACAAGACCATCTGCTACTGCGAGACCTGCCGGCGGGAATTTCGGGAGGCATACCAGGAGGAACTTCCGGCGCGGGCTGACTGGGAAGACCCGGTTTACCGGAAATGGATCCGCTGGAGCTATGAGACACGCGGGCGGAACTGGCAGTATTTTAACCGGATCACTCAGAAGTACGGCGGCAAGGACTGCCGGTGGTTTGGTATGATAAATGCCAATCCGTTTCGCACAGGCGGAAGATTTTACGATCTGAAGCGTTTGGCAGAGCATGCGCCGTTTATTTTCTGCGACCATCAGTCCAGGGACGAAAGCTGCGGTTTTGAGCAGAATTACTGCAACGGAGCGTTGCTTGGCTCCGCGTCGGGCGGGCAGGTGATCGTGGCGGAGAGTATGGCACATTACTACAAAGGCGAGAGGACCTTCCGGCTGTGCGGCGCAGAGGCCGGTGAAGCGCGCCGGTGGATGATGTGCGGCCTGTCCGGTGGGATTTCCCCCTGGTATCATTTCGTCGGGGCGCAGAACCGGGACCGCAGGAGGCTAAAGCTGACACCGGATCTGTTTTGCTGGGCGAAGGAGCAGGAGCAGTGGCTTTCCAATCGGGAAACTTTCGCCCAGATTGGCGTGGTGTGGAGCCAGGAGACGATCACGTATTACGGGCGGGACCGGGGAAAGGAACGGTGCGAATATCCCTGGCTTGGCGTTACCCGGGCGCTGTCGGAGGCCGGACTTCCGTTCTGGCCGGTACATGCGGATGACCTGGAGAAATACGCAGACCGCCTGGAGCTTCTGATCCTGCCCAACACAGCGGTCCTGCGGCCGGAACAGGAACAGAAGCTTGTGGACTGGCTGAAAAAAGGCAAAGCGCTGATCCTGACCGGCGACACCGGACTGTATGATGAGGAAGGCCAATGGAAAGGACCGGGAACGCTTTGGGAGGTCCTGGGACTTACCCCAGGGAAATACCTGGAAGGGGCCAGGACGCAGGAAAAGGAAGACTGGCTGCGCGGGGATGGACACAGCTACCTGCGGATCCTGGGAGCGGACGACGCAGGAGAACAGGATAAAGCGGCAGGAAACAGGGAAGAAAGTATAGAAGGAAACACGGAAAGAAGCATAGAAGGAACCGTGGATCCGCCGCATATGCTGTGGAAGCTTGTGGAGGGAACAGAACTGATTCCCTTCGGCGGAAGCGTGCGCGCGGCAAAGTCTTCGGGACCGCTGAAGCCGCAGGGCGTTTATGTGCCACCGTTTCCCATTTACCCTCCGGAGTTTTCCTGGATCCGGGACGGGGGAACGCTGCCGGCGGTTTACGCAGGAAGCCTGGAAAGCGGCGCCAGGGTCGTCTATCTGGCAGCGGATCTGGACAGATGCTACGGAAGAAATCATATTCCGGATCAGCGAAAAGTTCTGGAAGGCTGCGTTCTCTGGGCGCTGGATGGAAACCTCCGGCTGCAGGCGCAGGCTTCGGCCCATGTGCACGCGTCGGTTTACCGAAAGGAAAACGCCTATGTGGTCCATCTGGTAAACCTTGCCGGAACACGGGTGGCGCCGGGCACCATGGAGGAAACGCTGCCGGTTGGACCGGTGAAGGTACAGTTTTGCGTGAAGGAACCGGTTTCCTCTGTTCGTGGCTGCGTGCAGGCAAAAACCTATGAATACACACAGAAAGAAGGCCGGACAGAGATTGTGATCCCGTGTCTGGAAGAGCAGGAGCTGCTGATCGTCTCCTGCGGGCAGGAAGAAGGAGGACGAACATGAGAGAAAGCATACACACCTATTTTAAAGTCGGAACAATTCTGTGGATGAGCTATCCGCCGTCGATGTACGGAACCACCTTTGGCGGCTATGAGGATTCTCTGAAAAAGGTGCTGAGAGACGATTCTTTTGACTGTATCGAGCTGACACAGATCCCGGACGACGCGCTGCGGGAGGAGACAAAGAAACTGCTGGCACAGTCGCATATGAAAATCTGCTATGGGGCGCAGCCAAGACTGCTGCAGACCGGCTGGAATCCCAATGACCTGTGTGAGGAGGAACGGCAGAAAGCGGAGAAGACCCTGCTGGAAGGCGTGGACGAGGCGGCAGAGCTGGGGGCGGATTCGCTGGCTTTTCTTGCTGGAAAATGGCAGCCGGAAACGAGAGAGGAGGCTTATCAGCAGCTTCTGAAAACCACGGTCCATGTATGTGAATACGCAAAAACAAAAGGAATCCATGTAAATCTGGAGGTGTTTGACTACGACTGCGACAAGGCGGCGCTGATCGGCCCTGCGCCGCTGGCGGCGCGGTTTGCCGCCGACGTGAGAAACTGCTGTCAGAACTTTGGACTTCTTGTGGATCTGTCTCATTTTCCGACTACTTACGAGACCAGCCGCTTTGTCATCCAGACCCTGCGGCCGTATATCTGCCATCTCCACATCGGAAACGCGGTGATGGAGCGGGGCTTCGACGGTTACGGCGACAAACATCCCCGTTTCGGTTATCCGAAAAGCGCCAACGATACCGAAGAACTGCTGGACTTTTTCCGGGTGCTGAAAGAGGAAGGATTTTTCCGGAAACAGGATCCCATGGGCCTGTCCCTGGAGGTATCGCCGCGTCCGGGAGAGGACGCGGACATTGTTCTGGCAAACACAAAGCGGGTGATCAACCGCGCCTGGGCGCTTCTGGAGGACTGAGGATGAGGAAAATTGTTGTATTGGACGGCTACACGGAAAATCCCGGAGATCTTAGCTGGGACGCTCTTGGCGCATATGGCCGTCTGACGGTGTATGACAGGACGCCGGCGGAAGAGACGGCCAGGAGGATGGAAGGCGCGGAAATCGTGCTGACCAATAAGACAGTCATCACAAGGGAGCACATGGAAAGGAATCCGCAGCTGAAATTTATCAGTGTACTGGCTACCGGTTATAATGTTGTGGATCTTAAGGCCGCAAGGGAAAGAGGGATCGTCGTTTCCAATGTTCCGGCTTACGGCACAGAGTCCGTGGCGCAGTTTACCATGGCGCTGCTGCTGGAGCTTTGCCACCATGTGGGCGCCCACTCGGCGTCTGTCCACAGTGGCCGCTGGAGCTCCTGCCCGGATTTCTGCTACTGGGAGCATCCGCTGACAGAGCTGGCGGGCAAGACCCTTGGCATTATTGGATTTGGAAAGATTGGGCGCAGTGTGGCACGGATGGCGGCCGGGTTTGGCATGAAGATCCTGGTATGCGGGGCACATCCGGTTCCGGAGCAGTATCTTGGAGGACCGGTGCAGAGCGCCAGCCTGGAAAAAATTTACGCGGAAGCGGACATCCTCACGCTGCATTGCCCGCTGACAGAAGAAAACAAAGAGATGATCCGCAGGGAGACCATCGAGAAAATGAAGCCGGGGTTCTGGCTAATCAACACGGCCCGGGGCGGCCTGGTGCGGGAGCAGGATCTGGCGGAAGCGCTGAGGACGGGACAGGCGGGAGCCGCTGCGCTGGATGTGGTCTCCCAGGAGCCAATCCGCCCGGACAACCCGCTGCTGCATACACCGAATACCATTCTCACGCCGCATATCGCCTGGGCGCCCAGGGAGGCAAGGCAGCGGCTGATGGACGTTACGGTGGAAAATATCAGAGGTTTTGTAAACGGCACGCCGGTCAATGTGGTGTGAGGGAGTAACAGTTCAGCCTGCCACTATCCTGCGAGGTGTTTTCGCGCAGAATGCGCGAAAACCCGAGGCCTGCAGCGCGAAACTGCATGAAATGCAGTTTCTGTGCATCGCGAAGCGTGTAATCGTTCATATGGTCTGTGCATTTACTGCCCAGACCATATGAAAACTGCCTGTGAGCATCCGTCCTATCGCGAATCGATTTTCAATGGACGGATGCCGTAACGATTCAGCTGGCCGGATAGTTACGCAGTAAATGTGTAGAAAGGGGAAGAAACATGGAACTTGGATTTATCG
>JAGHIA010000026.1 GCA_017887445.1 Fusicatenibacter sp. | reverse complement strand
TCAAGGCTGCGGCAGGTTGAAGCATTGGGAACAGCATTGTCCAGGCGCATCAAGTCTACTGTCCATCCGCCAACATCCACAAGAAGCACGGATGGTTCATCCCGAACAGTTTCCGGATGGAGCGCAAGGGCTGAGTACCCTTGTGGGAACAGTTTTACATCCTCGATTGTAATTTCAAAAGGTTCCCCTTCATAGCAAAAGCGCAAAGGCTGTTCTTTCCGGAACAGATAGGAGCGGAAAGAAGCTTTTTCCCTTCCAAAACCTGCCAACGGCAAGCCTGCCGCAAGGGTAACCTTTGCTTTATGGTCGGCCTGGCGGAAGCGCAGTTCCTGCGCCAGTGCGGCCATTGTCAGCAGATAATAATTGTCATTTGCTGTCTTATCTTTCATCAAAGTTTGCCTGCCTGTTCCGCAGACATAAAAATGCCCCGCATACTGCAGCACATTCTGTATAGTATATGGTTCATAATCATACACCGACAGCCCTGTGGGGAAACAGATATGCGGGGTTTTGATGGCATAATAGCCGTGGTCAATCCCTATCACCATAGGCATCACATCCTTCCTGTTATTTTTATGGATTCTCCGGTATTTTGAGGGATAGGCACTCCCTGTGGGAGAGAGCGGGCGGGAGAGTGCTGTTCTTTCCCAGCTGGGTTTTCCAGTAAGAAAATAAAGCGCCCAGCTTTCTTAAAATGAAAACTGAGCGTCTTAAAGATCTGTATTTTGTTGCTGAACATGCATCTGAAGCTTGTTCTCATGTATCAAAGCAATGTTTTTTGCAAGCTATTGTGTTTAATGGATACCTTTGCATTTCAAATAAAAGATTCATTTGTTTTAATAGGACTGTATTTATTTAGAGATTCCAAATTTTCATCCCTCCAAATTCCCGATTTACTTTGTCAATTACTTGGATTCTTCCCGATTCATAACCCATTGTCTCTTTGCAATCGTAGCACAAGTAAAAAAAGCTTCGGTTATTACTATTCACTATTAAATGCATTTTCTTTCCACATTTAGGACATGCGACAATCGGTTGATTAGAAGACCAATAGGGACGTCCTATTTGATTTATTGCTAGTACAATCACTGACACATTCGCTGCGCCTGCACTTTTTAATATACGAATGCATTCTTCTACAGTTGCTCCCGTTGTGATAATATCATCAATCAATACAACATTCTTATGGCTTAAATTCCCATGAAATTCAAATACTCCTCGTATATTTTCCCGCCTTTCCAATTCCGTCAATCCTTTTTGTGTCTCATAATCACGAGTACATACAAAGAATTCACTGATGTTCTCTACTTGAGCTTCTCTTGCGACCGTCTCCGTTATTTCTTTAAAACGATTATCATGTCCTGGTCTTACTGGAACATGGCAGACACAGTCCACTCCACCATTCTCTTTAATATGTCTTACTAATCTTGTAAAGAAATCAGCAAACTGCTCATTAAAAACTCCATAAGCTTTACTGTTTTTCTTCTTATTCCAAAAAATAGCCGATGAATACGGATGCAATTGATTCATATAATGACTATAGCCAAAATATCTGCCTAAAGAAAATAGAACTACCCGTAGATTGTCCACCTCAAAAAATACGGGTTTAGAATATCCTCTCTTAGCAGATATGTCTGGTGAAAGCATAACTTCCCCAAAACAGCCTGACATTTGGTTTTTCAACCCATTACATAAATCTGTTAGGCTATTAAATATTAAATCCGGGCAACGGCTGGCATCCTGATATGCTAGAGCTCCTTCTTTAATCCAAATAGTCCCGCTCAGAAAACACATCGCATTATCAATAAAATCAATATTCTTTGACACATACGCAATTTCGCTCGTTGAAAGCCGTAATTCTGTCAGTACTTTTTCATGGATTGCTGATCCAGGTGCAAAAACATGGGCATACTGGGGTTCATAAACAATGGATACTCCACCGCGTCTTTCTTCCAGAAGTTTTTTAGTTTCTTCCTTAAAAGTCAGGAAACAGCAGCGGTAGTTTTCAAGGAAAAAATTCCATTGTTCTATTGGTTCTTCAAAGGTATCGATATCAATGACCAATCCTCGTAGCATGGTAACACATCTAAACATCTTACGCCTCCAATTCAATTGTTTCTAATTGGATATTCGTATTTCCTTTTTCTACATCATCTTTCTGTTTTTGGAAATAATCTTCTAAATTACCTTGAACGTATTTTCCTTTCTCCTGCAGATTATAAATACTTCTTTCAGACAGTTTACTCAGAATATCTTTTGGGGTTCGAACCGTCTCTGCACCACGCTTTACATATCGAGCCGGCCAGGTTATTGTTGTCATTTCCAGAGCTTTTTCCGGTATAAGAATTTGCCTGTTTTGCTTCAGAGCAAAATCCGCCTGTTTCAAGGCTCCAGAAGTTTCACCTGCCTCCATAATAACAGTCGCCATAGATAAACCACTCATCACGCCATTTCGTAAAGGGAAAAACCAACGCTGCGTTTTATTTGCTGGGGAAAATTGTGAAACAACTAATCCCTTCCGTTCTATCTCTTTTTGAACTTCTCGGTTTTCCCTTGGATAATATTGATTTAGGTTTGTACCAATCACCGCAATGGTATTATACCCATTTTTTAATGCAGTAGTGTGTGCTACCACATCAATCCCTTTTGCAAGGCCAGACACTACAATAATCCCATTCTTTCCAAGGGCTTCTGCAACTCTCCTGGTATTTTCTTTTGCAGCATCAGATGCATTCCTTGAACCCACTAATGCAACCGTCCTCTTTTCAAATAAGAGAGATTTTTTCCCTCTGATATACAAAAAACGAGGTGCTTGCTCAGTTTTCAGTAGAAGAGGAGGATAATCCTTATTTCCACGCTTTATGATCTCGTCCGTTGGATATAATTGAGTAAAGGCTTTATACGCTGCCCGATACTCCTTTTTTATTCGTTCTGTTTCTACAGTAAAAAATTGGGCGTATGCATTACAAATATCATCCTGGTCAAGAGGGGCTGCTATATCAACCTTTTCACCCAATGCTTCAAAGAGAGGTTCCAACTTATTTTCTGTATATGATAGTACGTTCATCATAGTTGCGAAATTCAAGGCTTCCTGTTTTGTCCTTGTATCAATTTCAAACATCCCGTTTTTACCTCCTTCCTTTATTTCATCAAAAATCAGCAGTTCCTCTTTTCGCAAATTTAATTCGTGGATATGGAAGATAGTTCCTGACGAATTTTTCTTTAATGGTTTTATTTTCCCTTCGTGTACCAGCTGATTTAAACGCTGGACTGTAATCCCCAAAAACTCGGCTGCTTCTCTTGAAAAATATAGTTCCTCCGCTAATTTTGTGTAATCCACAGTATACCACCTCATTTATCCTCATTATAAGATAAGGGTTTAAAATCGTCAATCCTTGAGAGAAAAATACTAAACATTTTATAAAATGCTACCTCTGATGCGGCATGAGAACTATAAACAATCTATTCTGTTAAAAAGCAAATGGGGCCGAAGCCCCAAAATCCTTAATTATCAGTTATAAATGTCAGGATATCGGAGAGCGCAGTCTGATATATCAGGTCACTATACCGGCTCCAGTAACTATGAATGGCGCTGGTAATGTTATCGACCTGTTCTACGATTTCCTTCGGCGGATCCATTTCCATAAAAATATGTTCCTGGAGGCTCGCTTCTTTTCTGCGCTGTTGATATTCCTTATCTGATTTTAAATACTCCATTTCAGCATCGCAAGTGCGTTCTTCTACAATCATATCCACCAGTTTCTTTTTCAATGCCACCTTGCCATTGGGATTCATCTCCTGATTCAGAGTTTTTAACATTTTACCGTATGAGAAGACATTGGATTGCCCATAGTAATAGCTATATTCTTTCTCAAGCCTCTGCATTCCATCCTGAATTTGCATAAGTTCCCTTAACGCACGATGTTCTTCTTTATTTAATTTGATTTCATCGGCGCTGTCAAGGAGTTCACTTAGCACCGGATATTGCTCTAATAATTGCCATTGCCTTTTTTGCATGTTCTGGTAATCTTCATGGCTCTTACGCAGATATCCCACCACCTGTTGGTCTACGGGTAACTCCACCGCCTCCATCCACAGCTCGTCTAATTTCAATTCCATTCCTTATTGCCCCTTTCTTTTTGTATCTTTATCAAGTACGACACTATACCATATCTGTGCGAAAAAGCTATTCACGGAATCTACTAAAAATACGGTTTACAATTACAGCAAAAGTCATAATTGCAGGAAAACCAGCGCCACTTACAGCGCTGGTCTCCTGTCTTTCATTGCCTCTACATTCCTTAGCGTTCTTCAGTTTTCTTCTTGATCTTGCGACAGTTGTTCCAGTAAACGGCTGTACTGGATCCAATCAGCCTGGCCAATCAAGTAAAAATACTGACGCTCAATGCCTTCATAATCAAAGCGGATTTGCTGGTATTCTACATATGCCTGTCTCTCTTTGGCAGTTAATGTAATTTCCCCTGTCTCTGTTTCCATTCTGCGGAACAGATCGGCATATTCCGTTGCCAGTTTCTGAGCTGCCTTGCGCAGTTCTTGATATTCCTCATGGTACTGATTCAGGTAGTGTATTACACGGCTATCTATATTCGACTCAATTTCCGGTAGCCAGGATACAATATTTTTGCTGTCCATACATTTCACCTCCAGGACAACAATACCAGCTTTACTTCAGAAAGCCATTCATAAGACTAGATAAAATTTTTCCGAATTTTTAGTCAAATCCAATAACGTTAATAACTTTCACAATCCCTATACTATTATTCCTTCGCATAAAATTGAGCCAGTTCTTCAGTTTGATGGTAATAAATTTTCTTCATATCATTAATTAACCAAGATAATTGTGCTTTTTGAATTACATCATCTACTTTTTCAATATACTTTTCTAATTGAGCAATAATTTCCTTCATATATGGCATATCTGCATATGAGCTTTTTCGAATAACATTTTTAGGGTAAAACTGCCCCAGAACATTCCGAAAAATATCAATGTTTTCCGGTTCAGAAGTAGAAATTCTTTCTATCCACATTTCAATGGGTGCCTTATCTAAAATGCCCGAATCACTATCTGTTTCCTGTATCTTGGTTTTTATGTATTCCTGTATCAATCTAGCCCAATTAGTTTCGTCTTTTAAAGCTCTCTGAATAGAAGCGGCTTTCATATCAATCTTGTTTTTAATAACCTCAGCATTAAACTTATTAATTATTTGCTCAAATTCTCTTTTATCTTTTTCATTTTCCAAGTGTATCAAATCGATCACAATTTTTTTGGTAATATTACCTCTCTTTGCATTTATAAACATTGTTTCGGATGCTTTTGTTACAATTTGGTTGGAAAATCCTAAGTTTCTTAAGCTTATAAACAAAGACAGGATATTTTTGTAAATATTAACAGGATATTTATTATGGGATAATTTTTCTATAATCTGATCTATTTTTTCCTCACACCACTTTTGTGACCTCAAGTAGTAATTATAATAAAGTTCACTATATGGATCGTCTGATGGAACTTTATTGATTAGTTCATCCTGAATATAGGATATAACCTCTGTTTCAAATTTCTGAACATCAAATCTACTCAAGCATACATAATCTCGAATTGACTGAAATTCTTTTCTTTGCTGTCTCATTATTTTTAGCAATTGATTTTCTGGTTCTGGAATATTTCCTTTATATTCTACACATATAGTAAAACAATTTTGAAGAATAAATTCTACTAACGGTTGCAGATACTGGCACTCGATACTTGATTTATTCAGCTTCTCATATAAATACTCCACTTTGGATAAAAAAAACTGGAATGTTCTAAAATTACGATGATTACACTCATTCATCTTTCCAACAAAAAATCGGGCATTTTGATGTAACAATTTTTTTAAATCCCGTGTACTATTGCTTTTTTCAATTAATTGATGAACCACTTTATCAAAATCTGGTTGGTATAAAACTGTCACACCAATCAACTTTTCTTTTATTTTTTGATACTGTTGTTCTACATCATTTTCTGTAAACAACTCTTTTCTTCTCCGATCTAATTCTTCAGGAGTCAATTTCTTTTTAGGAGTGTCTTTCAGATTATGTTTTGGCCAAATACCATTTTCAGGCTCAGATATCTCAATATTTTCATTAGATGCAACTAAATACTGTAATTCTCTATTTTCTGACCGAGATAACCTCCCAATTTCTTTTTCATTGGCTATTAGTATCACTTTGACTTCATCATGTTCAACCAAGCCATTAATATATCCCAGTAAATCATTAATGGGACAGTTACATCGTTCCAGGTCATCGAATACTAAAATGTAATGCTCCAAAGAGAAAAAATCTTCTATGTACTCGAATGCTTTATAATTTATACCAAACTTTTGCATTGCAGAGCTAATTAGCTTTTTCGATGTTGCCAATATTGCCCCACTTGCTTTATTTCTCTTAGCCTTTTTGTCTCCATAGGCTTCATCCAAAAGCCCTTTTTCCATCTTGTCTTTAATTTCAAAAAATTTTTTATCGATTATACTCCAATAGATTTTTTCTTCTATTTCTTCTACGGTTTTACAGCCATATACAGAAATATATTTTATTTTGCGACCATCTGAATTTTTTTCGTGATTTTCAATGGACTCACTTAGAGCATGCAACATAAAATATGTTTTTCCGCATCCCCATTCTCCATCAATTAATAAAGCATATTGGTAATTTGAATCATCAAGATATCTGAGTACTTCTTCCTGAATTTGACTTTCATTCATAATAAGCTCCATTCTTCCCTTTTCAATAAACGGTATCTTGGGTTCTACTAATTTTTAAAATCGGACTAAACCTTGATTGCGACCTGTAGAACTATAGTTTTCCTTTTATGTCAACGGAGAATCAATGCCCTGTGTATTAATTCTCCCTATATCAAGATGTGTATCCGTCTAAGGCATCCTTTACAAATTGTCATTTTCTTTCTCAAACAAAATAGGGACAGTCGGATATCATTGTCCTTAACATCCTGCTGTCCTTATTTCAGATATTCTTCTATACTGTTTCATTTTCAAATTTCGGCCATTTGATACTTTCATTCGGTAAATATGTAGACAGTATTCCTGCCCCTATAGTCGGTGCTAATGCACCATATTTTGATACAATCTTGTCACAATCCAATAAAGACTCTCCAAGATTTCCTGTTGGATAACGCAAGTAATTCCATACTTCATTCATAATGCATGTCATTTTTCCAGAAAAAATTATCAATCCAACATTAAGAAATTTGACACACAAATCAACAGCCCATCCCCAATAGTATCCTAATATCTTTAACCGTTCTTCGTACTCTTCTGGTGGTAATGACTTTAACACAGCTTTTAACTTTTCAGAAGTGCTAGACTTAAATTCTTCTCTAGTCATTCCAAAACCATCATTGATGGTATAATGCTCTAAACACCCAGTATTTCCGCAAGTACAATTAGCGTCTTTCAGTGCTGCGCCCTGTAAATCTGGATATCTTGGCACCACAATATGACCCAGCTCACCGTTCAGGTTACGCCGTCCTCTCATCAATTTATTATCTAAGATCAGTCCACAACTTATACCAGACCCCAGATAGAGGGATGCAATATTTTTTTCATTTTGATACTCTTTATTACTATTATCTGCATTGTACAATGAATACTTTTCACATACTGCAAGCGCCTTCGCATTATGATCTATAGTGAGCGGTATATCTCTTTCTCTCAATTTTTGTAGAATACCTGGAGAAATCAGATCCTCTCGTTTCATATTCTGCAAATACGTTACGTTATGCGATTTAAGAATAACTTGTCTTTCTGCATCAATAGATCCTGTCAACGCAATTCCTATACTCAATATTGGAGGGACATCATGGGTATTCAAAGATTTATCATGTAGTTTTATAACTTCTTCGACAATTTTCTGTAATTTTTCAGTTAACTCATTCAAATTTCCTGGGGTATCAAAGTATCTATAGCCTGCTTTTATATTATTGCCATTTCCCAGTCTCAAAAATTCAAGCCTAAACGAGTCAGTCTTATTTTGTAATTCTTCAAAACGTTCTTCACTAATAGGACAGTATAGGGCATCAATCAACGTTACCTTACACTGTGCCCCCCCAATACTTATCCCACATGCGTAATACGCCTCTGGATTTATTTCTATACGATTATTTTTACATAAAATGTTACACTCCTTCAACCGATCTATCAGTTTTGAAACTGTTTGAAAGGAAACCCTCATTTCTTTCGCTAATACGGTTTTTTCAAGGGTAGGTCTGCATCTAAGAATGCTAAGCAATCTCTTTATATCAGGATCATTAATCGTCTGAAACAATTCCGTATTTTTCATACTCCTGCACCCTTTCTCATCAATTTATACTAATAATAACAAATTTCTTTTGTATTTTCAATAAGATTTTGCATTCAAAATTCTATATATAGTATGCTTTCTCTTTCTTCATACAACCTATTGTTTCGATTAAATTTTCAATTTGATTTTTTAATCAACTTTCACTGTATATGTTGAATCTACCTATATTTTATGATATAATATCCGCAGAAACATACAAAATGACCAATTTGATATGGAGATGATCTTATGAAAAAGACCTCTGAGCTGCTCCAGTCTCTTTTATCATCCAGTATAGCAAAATGGTCTAAAGAAAATTCACCTGGTCTACTTAAGTCAGCTACTGCCGTATGTATCCTTCTCGGTATCGTTGATTCTATTGTTCAGGCACCTGTCTGTTACATTATAACCGTTTTGATCCTTCTTCTTTTTATCATAACATGGGGTGTTAGGTTATACCACTGGCACCGCCATCAAACATTAGAAGAAGAAAAAATAAAAGAAGAGATTCAGGCAGCCAAGAACGAAGAGCAACGTAAGCAAGAAAAACATCGGAGTGAGCTCCTGCAGGGTGAGATGACTGCAGATGCACAAAGAGAGATTGCTAAGCAGATTGTCCAAACGCTAATGGCAAACCCGAATATTTCTGACGTTTCAATCGGAAATAACCAAATTTTAGGAAATAATTTCCAAGTAAAAGTTTCCACACAACAAGAGCAGGGCGAAGCCCCCTCAAAAATCCGCCAAATGAATAATAGGTAAGCTTCCTCTCCTATGGCTTAAGGATTCTTTCTAAATGTTAAAAAGAAGCGAGGTAAAAAAAATGAAAATTGAATACTGCGAAAAATAGTAATGGTTATTTTATCTTTAAAAATTTCCATTGCTATTTTTTTGCACAAATTGTCTTTGCTTCTATTTCGATTACGAAATTGTTTGCTTTATCTGCCTGTAAAATATACCTGTCATGCTTTTCTATGATGTTTATTGCCTGCTTCACAGTATATATTTTACATTGTTTATGATAATAGGGGATTGTTTGAGAATGTTTATGGTACAGCATTATATGTGGCTGCCTGAAAAACTGCTTTTTAACAATCCAAAGATGTCCTGTATTTTTAGATTGTAACTCATAGTATTCTTCGGTAACTTTTAGTAGTTTAAAATATGGATTACTCAATTCTCTTTTTTCTTTCTGCGTCCACATCACTATTCTGTACCGGAATATTCTCTCAAAAAAATATCAATCCATCTGGTCATTATCTTTTCTCTGTACACATCCCATATGAATCTACAATAGGAATATAAATTCCATATATTTACTTTTATTGAATAATCCTGCCGATATTTAAACTTCGTTTTCAACGGCACATGTTGTTTCTGGCACCAATCATATATTGTTCTCATCCGCAAATCTGTGCCTTCATCTACCATTTGAATTAAGCAATCCACCTTCAGACTGTCTATCCCTACACGAAAAAGCATATAAAAGAATACATTATAATATTTTACAATAACCATCCGTTCACCATACCTCATATACATTTTCCACCTCTCACTGTGTTTCCGGTTCTATTTATCCACATATTTTTACCATATGCACGTTTTATACACGCTTTTATCGTGGGTGAATATTGCGACCAGGATCAGAATGATCTCCACAACACCGACCGCGTCTTCTTCCTGCCAGAATTCCAGCATTCGCCACATGTTTCTCACCCCCTTTCAGATCTTCCGCACCGGCGGTTTAAAAACCGCCGCGGAAGCTCCCTTTTTTATGAGTAAAAGGACATAAACGCCGGTACCAGAATCAGGAGAAATACAACCGCGAGCATCATCATCATCGGAATCAGCAGCTTTGTTCCAGCCTTCTCGCCTTCCGCTCGTGCTCTGCGTCTGCGCTCCTCGAAAGCTTCCGAGGATTCCTGTTCCAACAGTTCCAGCAGTCCCTTACTGCCTTTTTTCAGATTCTGCGTAAGCAGCGTCGCCAGCGACCGGCAGGAGGTTCCCTGGCATCTGACACCAAAATGTTCATAGGCGTTCCGTTCGGAAATCCCGTTTTCCATCTCCTGCCAGGTATAAAGCAATTCCTCATAAGCGGGCCGTTCCTTTGCCCCACCGCTTTTTCGCCTGCTCTGGTAATCCAGCGCAAGACGTTCCAAAGCTTTTCGCATACTGAGCCCCGCTCCCAAAAGCAAAACCAGCGCGCTGACGATTTCCGGATAGTCCCTTTGGATCTCTTCTTCTCTGCTGCGTCTTGCCTCTTCCTTTTTTTCTATCTGCGTGCCCCCATATAACAGAGCCGCAAGTAAGGTGAACACTGCGATCAATCCACCGGTCTGATCCGGAACTCTTTTCCAGATAAGTTTCCGGCCGCCGATTTCCTCCGGCAGATAATACCGTTCGTCGGACGCGTCCGTATTCTGTTCCTCCGCCGCTTCCAGAATCAGCTGCTCCAGAGAGGTTTCTTCCTGTCTGGGATAAACATAAATTGTCCGAAGACATTCCCGGGTCTGATTCTGAAGACTGAGCGCCGCTTTCAGCTGTACCTTCGCGCCTTCTTCTGGAATCTCATCTGACAAATTCCCCTCATAGCCTACCAGAAGCGGTTCGTCCGTATCCCAGGTGACAGTTACCGGGCTGTCCGGTATCTGGGTGACCAGATTCAGATTCTGGTCCACATGCTGAAGGGACGCGTTTTCTCCGCATATGACTGTATCTAATACCTTCTCCGCCTGTTCCAGCCATTCCTGCGTCTCTTCCTCCGTATACTGCCTGGCAGGGATCAGCACCGTAATTTTCTGATCCTCGCCATTTTCCTGTGACACCTCAAACGTTTCCTCTTTGACCGGCTCACCGTAGCCGCCTTTTTCCACCGCAGGCTCCGTCCCGAGACCTGCGGTCAGATAAGCGGCTGCCGTCAGAGCCAGTCCGGCTACATTCCCGACTGCCGCAAATAAAAAGAGACGTCTCTCCAAAACATCGAACTTTTTATTTTTCTTTCTCCAGTAATACCAGAGAAGCAGTCCCAACCCTGTAATCAGATGCATTCCAGCCATGTTAAACCTCGATTCTCATAATTTTCCAGCCAATCCCCAGCGACAGCACATAAATGCCAAGACAGACCGTCATCACTGTCACCCCCAGAAGATTTCCATATAAAACATTCATGAAATCCGGAAAAGATACCT
The DNA here is from genome assembly GCA_017887445.1 of Fusicatenibacter sp. Taxonomy (GTDB): domain Bacteria; phylum Bacillota; class Clostridia; order Lachnospirales; family Lachnospiraceae; genus Fusicatenibacter. Next base: position 3,548 of record JAGHIA010000026.1, on the reverse strand, counting down.
GAATATACAGGATGATTCCCAGCGGAATCACATTCATGATCGTCTGCTCATATTTTCTCGACGCAATACTGCTGGCGATTTCCCGCTCTGTGTCAATTTTTCCGCTGAGGATCCGCCAGGTGTTTTTCATCACCGTTTCCATGTTGCCTCCGGTCCTCTTGGAAATCGTCAGCACATTGGCAAACATCTGGATATCTTCCAGACCGCTGCGCATGGCAAGGTCCATGAAAAGCTGCTCCACCGGAATACTCAGTGTAATCTGATTGCACATATACCTCAATTCTTTTACCAGAACATCCTTTTCCCCGTAAGTCTGACGCAGATCCTGATACGCTTCCCTCACCGCGTTTTCCAGGGAATACCCGGCACAGACCGCGAACTGCATGGCCGCTGTCAGATCTCTGAAATGGTAATACAGCTGGCTTTTTCTCTTTTCAGCGGCCTGGCGGCTCCTCCACCACAGCCAGAACCAGACAAAAGGAACCCACGCCACGGCTGCTGCCGCCGACCGGTAAAACAGGAAATCCAATCCCGCTACGATTCCCGTACTTTCCAAGCACCAACGGAATAATTCCATCTTTCCCGGACGGTATCTGGCGTAATCTATTTTCAGTTCCTGAGCCGCTCCAGCTTTTTTCTTTTTCTTAATGTTCCGCATTGCACCAGTCCTTTCTCTGTTTCCCACCGGAACAGTGGATGAAGCTCAATTTCTCCCTCACGCATTCCTTCAATCTCCGCAATTTCCTCCACATGCCGCCTCCCGTCCGCGTCCCTCTCCAGATGAACGAGAATCTCAATCCCCGAGACGATCTGCCTGCGGATAGCCTCCAGCGGAAGTTCCATTCCCATCAGCACCATGGACTCCAGCCGTCCCAGCATATCCTTTGTACTGTTGGCATGGGCCGTTCCAAGAGAACCGTTGTGTCCTGTATTCAGCGCCTGCAGAAAATCCCAGGCCTCCGCGCCGCGGACCTCGCCAATCACAATCCTCGACGGCCTCATACGCAGAGAAGTCCGGATCAGTTCGCGAATGGAAATACTCTGCTGCCCCTCCAGATGCGTCTCCCTGGCCTCCAGGCGTACCAAATTTTCAATCCCCTGAATCTGAAGTTCCGCATTATCCTCAATGGTGATAATCCTTTCCCCGGAAGGAATGTAGGAACTGAGCGCGTTGAGAAATGTGGTCTTTCCGGTGGAAGTTCCCCCTCCCACAAGAATGGAATATCTTGCCTGCACCAACGTCTTCAGAAACTCGGCCGCTGTCTGCGAAATACAGTTCTGCCGCACCAGCTGTCCCATAGTGATCGGATGCTCCGGAAAACGGCGGATGGTCAGGATCGGACCGTTCAGCGCCACCGGACGCAGCACCACGTTTACCCGGTCTCCGTTTTCCAGCCGGGCGTCCACAATAGGATTCTGCTCGTTGACTACCCGGTTGCAGCTTCCGGCGATCTGCTGGATTACATCCTCCAGCTTTTCCTTTGACGTAAAACTTTTTTGACAGGGATAGATTATTCCATTTTTTTCCGCAAAAATCGTGTCATACCCATTGACCATGATTTCCGTCACCTCCGGATCGTCCAGAAGCTCCTGTAAAACATCCAGTCTCCGCACAGAGTAAAACAGCTCCTGCCGCACCTCCAGTTTCCGCTTTAGCGGCAGTCTTCTTGTAACCTCCTGCTCCAGGATCAGCCGGTCGATCAGTTCCAGGATCCTTTCATCCTCAGGTTCCTTGGTAATATCGATTTCTCCCAGAAGCAAAGGCCTCAGCGCTTCGGCTTCCTTCATCCGCCATCCTCTCCCCGCAGCACCTTCCTGACATAATCGCCAAGTTCACTCCAGGCCAGACCCTCCATCCAGTCTTTTCCGCTCTTTCCGGCGGCATAAAATGGAATCCGAAGCTTTCTGATCTTTCCCAGAACAGACGCGGAGTCCCACATCTGAAGCGCGTTTTCAAACTGCTCCAGCTTGGCCGAGGAAACCGGGTCCTGGCGGATGGGCATATAAATTTCCGTGCAGTAGTCAAGAATCTGATACAGGTCCGCAACTCCATCGCCGAGATCAAGGATCAGAACCTCATAATTACTGTTCTGTTCCAGCTGGCCAAACAGCCACATCCATTCCTCATATTTTGTTGTCTGTATATCCATCGGGAAAAGAGCCGGCGGCAGAAAGTCAAGATTCTGTACGGTTCGGACCATACTTGCGATTTTGTAAATAATTCCCGTATTCTCCTGCCTGGCATAATAAAGAATATCACTGAGTCCCTTGTCGAAATGTGTTTCCAGCAGCTGTTCAAACCCGGAGCAGCTTTCCAGATTCAGGTAAAGCACCGCATGGTTTTTCCCAAGAATCTGCCCCAAAGTCAAGGCAAAGGATGTCTTCTGCGTCCTTCCTATGGGAGAGTAAATGCCAATCACGCGCATCTCCTTCTTCGGCACACTGCCCTGCGCCAGCGCCACCTCGTTTTCCACGCCGTAACAGGCCATTACCTCACGGATCACCTTATCGGAGGACTGATATTTGTATACCGCCGGATACTGATCCAGCTCCGGACTGTGTACTCCTTCGGACAGAATAATAATCTGCCGCACCGGAAGACTGCGGATTTCATCCTTCATTGCTTTGTCGGAAATCAGCAGGATCTCGATCTCATGGGTTTTGGCGTAGTCAATCAGCACTTCCGGACTGGTAAACGCCTGAATCTCAAAGGGAATATTTTTCTTTTGCATCAGATATTCCATAAAATTGTACGCGTATTCGATTTCCGTGTCGCAGACTGCAAAAATGTTTTTCTTCTTCGCATGAATCAATAGAATCCTCCTATCCAGAGCAAAACTGCAAGCAGGATGGGGACCGAAAAATGAACGCACTCCATCCCCCACTTCCCTTCTCGATAGGGAACCGGAACTGTAGTTTTCCCTTGTAAAATTGGTAAAAGAATGTGTTTGATATAAGTGGTGAATTTTAAAAGACGTTGACGAATGTTTCCGCAGATGATCAAAATGCCCAAAGATAGAATTGCACCAAAGAGAAACGACAGCCAAATACATGTTAAGATTGCCGCTGGGCCCAGAAAGCCTCCAAGTGCCGAAAGAAGCTTGATATCACCTGCTCCGATCATTCGGAAAAAAAATAACCAGAAAAGTGTCAGAACCGGAAGAAACGCTCCGGTCAGAAATGTAGCAATCCCAGGGCCACCCCGGCTCAGACCTTCGGTGATCAGTCCGGCGAGCCATAGAATTACAATCCAGCCATTTGCTATTTTTCCTGTTTTCAAATCCATCAATACCGCACCCGACGCAGCTGTCAACACCAGACATTGCTGCAGGTTCAATCCGTATCACCTCCTGCTGTTCGTTTGATTGTGACGTCATTATAAACGCCGGATTTTTGTTTGTCCAGCATTTTTCGACAAGTTTTGCGGTTTTGTGAATTGCTGACAAATGGCCATAAAAATTTTGATAGAATTTTCTTCGTGTGGCTGTGAAAGGTTTTTGGTTTTAATTACTCCTGTCAGATTTTTCAAAAAAAGATAGACAAAATAC
>JAGHIA010000183.1 GCA_017887445.1 Fusicatenibacter sp. | reverse complement strand
TCAAGAAACAAATAGAATTACCACTTCCCCTGACGCAAAAAGTGTGTTATGATAAGGCATATTGTTTAGTCAATGAACAAATAGTTCTTTTTCGCGTACGCTTTATTTCTGGGAAAGGCGATAACACATGAACAGTCAATACACTGAAAATCAATACGAAGACATCCAATTTCACGACAGCAGCTATATTAACGTTTCCACTTTGAATTCCCCAACCGATTTTGCTTCCCACTGGCACACCTACGGAGAATTTGTCCTGTGCCTGACTCCGGAGAAAACAGAGTGTACCGTATCGTCGGAGAAATTTTTCCTGAAACAGAATGATCTGCTGATGATATGGCCCTGTGAACTCCATTCTATCGAATCCGCGCAGAAAGGTTCCCTGCTGATCGTCCAGTTCCCCGGCCATATGCTTTCCTGCACCAGTGAGTTTCATATGCTTCAGGACTTTCTCACTCACCGGCATCTTTTATCGGCAGAGGAATCCCCACAGCAGGCGCGGCAGGCTGCGCAGTTCCTTTATCGGATCCAGGAGCTCTCTGCGTCGTCGGAACCATTCCGCGATACCCGCAAACAGATCTGCCTGATGGAGCTGCTTCTTTTGCTTGGACAGGATTTTACTCCTCCCTCCCCGCAAGGCGGCGAACCCGCCCAGAGCAGCCATAACACCCGCGTTCTCCAGAAACTTTCCCGCGCCTGCTCCTACATCAGCCAGAACTGCGAAAAAAATATCTCCCTGGAGGATGCCGCCGCATATGCCGGTTTCAGCAAGTATCATTTTTCAAGGATTTTCAAGGAGTACATGAACACCTCCTTTACCGCCTATCTGACTTCCCAGAGGATCCAGAAAGCTCTCTCTTTGTTTGCGCAGCCGGAGCTTTCCATCACCGACGCCGTCTTTCTTTCCGGCTTTGGGAGCGTGGCCTCCTTTAACCGTTCGTTCAAGCAGCAGATGGGATGCACACCGTCCGAGTACCGGAGCAGGATGCGGGAGGAGGATGCGCAGAAATAATGACAGCAAAAATGCACAAGGCACATCCAAAAACAGGCAACCATTCAGCAAAGCTGAACCATTACACGCTTTGCCATGTACAGCAACTGCATTTCATGCAGTTTTGCGCTGCAGACCTCGGGATTTTCGCACATCCTGTGCGAAAACATCTCGAGGGATAGTGCAGGCGAAACTGCTACAAAAACAAAACGGTCTGTCTCTGATGCGCCCTGCGCCTATATAGTTTTTACGTTTCCCCCAGAGCGTGTTTGAAAATTGCTTTCTGCAAAATGTGCGTCATAGTTTGTGGGGAATTTGTTCGGAAATCAGGAGACGCAGCGGGCTACGCTGACTGATTTCGGGGCAAATTCGACGCAAAGTGGGACGTGCAGATTGCAGGAATGAATGTTCAAACACGCTCTAAAATCCATTCTTCGCCGATACACACATATTTGATACACACCCGGTCGCCATAGCTGTATACGATATGTATCTTCCCATCCTTCCCCTGGAGCACCGCCGGATATTCATATCTCCGGTTGCAGCAATCGTTTTTTTCTCCGGTATACCCCTCTCCCGGCTCCAGAATCCTTCGGTACGGCCAGGTGTTTCCGCCATCCTCCGAGAGTGCCACAGTAATCGGACACCTCCTGGCAGGCCACACGGCCGGCTCTGTGCTTTCACCGGCGCTGCAGTCATTGTACGCCATCAGAATCCGTCCGCTTTTCAGAAGACAGGCTGAAATCCCTGCATTGTTGTTGGGCAGAACTGTCCGGCGAGGTTCCTCCCAGGTTTCACCTCCGTCCAAAGAATGAGAACAATAAATGTAATCCGCCGCCCGGCTTCTGAAAAAAGCAACCAGTCTGTCCGGCTCCGTTTCCAAAATCGTTGCATGTACCTTTCCTCTGCTATTCGGAATCTCCACGCTTTTCCAGGTATTTCCTCGGTCGTCTGAAATCCGTACCAGGCTGATATCACTGCCGTTTCTTGAATCATCGCAGAAGCATCTCCAGTTTCCAAAAACCCACCGTCCTCTGGAAAGCACCTGTATGCTCTGCCTGCAGAAAGAACCCGGCTCCGAAAACAGCAGTTCCGTCCTCCCCCAGGTTTTTCCTCCGTCACGGGATATTTTTCTTCTGATTCCGGCTGTGTACTGCATATTGAATTTGGGAATTTCCGCAATTGAGAACGCCCCTGTGTCCACCGGTTTTGGCAGCTGAGCTGTATAAACCAGCCAAATCTCCCCGTCAGGATGCAAAAATAAAGAAGGGTTCTGTTCACTCCTCCTCTCGTCATCCGATACTTTTTCCGGCAGTTCCCACAAGGTGCTCCCGGAACTCTTTCTGGACACATAAATACTGATATCACAGTTTCCTTCCTTGGAACCGGCAAACCAGCAGCACAGCAGGTCCCCGTTGGGAAGCTCCAGCAGATTTGCCGCATGATTACTGGCACAGACCGTGGGAAGATATGCCTCCTGCCGGTCCGGTCCGGCATAAACAAAAGACAGCTTTTCGTTGTCATTTCCACTCCAGCACAAGCTTTTTTACCCCCTTTCCTTCGTATACACAGTTTCCATCTGCCGTTACCCGATACCATGGATCTTCGCCAGCGCCGTTGTCAGGAACATTTTTCTCCACAGACAGTTCATGTCCGCGGATGCGGATGCCGGTGCACCGGTACCACTCCAGTCCAACCTCGACAGGATCGATTTCTACCCGGTCTTCCAGTACGGTGATACCGATCACATGGGCGAAGATCAGTTCCAGAAAAAATGAATGATTGTAATCCGCCTCGTCACTGAGCGCCTCACCGGTTTCCGGATGATAATGCTCCACAAGATACGGACACTCCAGATTTCCATCTTTAAAATGCTGATACGCATACCGGTAAAGGCCGTCACGGAACATTTCATCAAATATATGTCCGCTGCCCTTGCTCTGCCGTGCCAGCATATCCAGAATGATCCCGTTGGTATAAGGCCAGGACGGTCCATCCCAGACGCATCCGTCCCTCCCTTTGATAAACTGTCCCATCCATCCCCCTGCCGGTGAATAGGCCGGACAGTCCGCCGCAACCGAAGGATACATGGCCGCCGTCCCGAACAACGCCGGATCTTCCAGCATGCTCAGGGCCCGGGACTGTCGGGAATCTGTAATCCCGGCCCAGAACGGATAAAATCCGACGATATTTTTCACCATCGCCTTTTCTTCCGTCTCCCAGTGAAGGTCATAAAAGAACCCGCTTTCCTTCTCCCACATTTTGTTCTGGATCTCCTGTGCCAGCCGGGCGGCCTTCTCCTCCCACCGGCCGGCCTCCGGCGCCATGGCGAACCTCCGGTACAGTCCTGCCATTCCCTTCATATTCAGATAATGGTAAACACTGCGGTCCACCCGTTTCAGCCAGGTATACCCTTCCGGATCCCTGCAGTCCTGGGGGAAACCATGAAAATACCAGTAGCTGGGTTGATACTCTTTCCCGGTCCGCTGGTGGATCTTCTCGATCTGCAGCAGACTTTTTCCATCCGTATGAAAGGTTTCATGAGCGTTCAGATACTTTTCCAGCGCCGGCAGAAGCGGTCTTAAAAAATCCGCAGCATCCCCATGGATCAGAGCGTACTGCCAGATGGCCCAGAGCGCGGCGTTCGCATATGGAACACCGTATGTGTCCACCGCGGTCACACGAAAAAATCCTTTTTCGTCCTGGCTGCCGATCAGTGAACGGATCATCTCTTCCACATATATACGATCTGTTCTCCACTTCATCTCCATAATATGAAACGGCGTGGACAGCGGAATCAATCTGGTAAATTCCCAGCCGTTGGCCTGGCCGGGCGTTTTGTCCATTTTATGTCCCCGTCCCTCATACATAACGCCGTGGGGAAGCTTCCCCCATCCCGGTACCGCCCAGCTGTTTTTCAGAAGATACCACCGATAACTCCACACTTTGTTCAGCAGCTGATCGCTGCACACAAACTCCGGTATTGCCTGGAAAAATTCCCCATATGCTTCTCTGTGGCCAGCCAGAGCGGTGTCCTGACATGCCAAAGCTTCCGCTTTTACCGCCCGCTCCCTCAGCTGTTCCCTGCTTTCCTGCTCCTGATTTCCCACACCGGCACAAACTGTTACCGTCACTGCCGCGCCAGACGGCAGCAGACAACTGCCTCCCGCATCAAACGAATGGCTGAACACTGCCTCATGAACCCGGTAACCGTGAGGCATCCGGCCAAAGCTGCGGCAGATATCCGCCCCGGGAAGAAGACGCAGCACCCGTGCTTCCCCGGACTGGTTAAACCAGGTCTGCCGTGACACCGCCACATCGTCCCTGGTGATCCACTTATCCTCCCGAAAGACAATCTGACGGTCTTCGCACTCCATATGCAGATAAGAAGGATACCAGTCCGCTGTCGCTTTTCGAAAATCCATTGGACAATCAATGGTCACCCGGAACAGTTCCGGCAGATTGCATTTATGGATAAAATCAAACCTGCCCACGAACCCCGGCTGTTTTTCCAGATAATCTGCTGCCAGCCGCTCCCCGGCCGGCCCGAACAACAGCTTTCCCGGCTGTGTGCGCAGATATCTTCCTCTGTATTTCAGATTTTCTTCATTCCACTTCATCTGCCATACCCTCTATTCCTTTACAGAGCCAATCATCAGTCCCGTGGTGAAATACCGCTGAGCAAAAGGATACGCACAAAGCACCGGCACAATAGTAATGATGACAATGGCTGCAGTCAATGTGCGGTAACTCAGCATTACACCATCCACATAGACATTTTCCAGCGGAGACCCCATAGAATTTGTCGTCACTGTAAAATTGTAAAGTACAAGCTGCAGCGGCCGCAGCGCTTCTTTTTTCAGATAGATCAGCGGTGTCATGAAGTCGTTCCACTTCTGTACCAAATAGAACAGGGAAATGGTAGCGATAGCCGGTTTGGATGCCGGAAAATAAATTTTCCACATCGTCTGAAAATCGTTGGCGCCGTCTATCATAGCCGCCTCCTCCAGCGCCTGCGGCACCTGACTTAGAAACGTCCGCATGATCAACAGCAGGTATGTGCTGATTGCCGCGGGAATCACCATTACCAACGGATTATTCACGAATCCCAGACCGTTCAAAATAATATAAGTGGGGATCAGTCCTGCCTCAAACACATAGGTTACCATAAATGCTGTCATAATCACTTTTCTGGCGCGAAATTTTTTTCTGGTCAGCACATACGCTGTCATAAAAGTGACGATTACCGCCAGAAGCGTGCCAGACATTGTATAGAGAATGGAATTGATCAATCCTGTCAGCACCCCCAGCCGCTCGGCCGTGAGAATGTAGGCGAAGGAATGAAAATTCAGACCGGCAGGCAAAACCGTAACTTTCCCGGCCGCGACCGCCTTGCCGTCCGACAGCGCAACCGCCAGTTCATACAGAAACGGATAAATACACAGCGCCAAGACCAGAAGCATCAGAAGTGTATTGAAGATGTCAAAGAGCGTTCCTTTTCGTTTCATTCTGCCGCCTCCTAAAATACATTTGTCTCAGTAAGCTTTCCTGAAAGCCAGTTCGTCGCCATAACAAGAGCAAACGCGATCACCGACTGCAGCAAGCTCAGGGCTGTACCCAGGCTGTAATTGGGAAATCCTGTGCTGCCAAACGCCATCCGGTACACATACGTCTGCAGTACATCCGACGTGTCATAGGTGCTTGGATTCTGCATCAGAAGCACCTTGTTGATATCTACCGAAAGGATAGAACCGAGATTCACAATAAACATGGTCACTGCGATCGGCACAAGCTCCGGCAGCGTAATATGGAGCACCTTTTTCCAGCGGTTTGCCCCGTCGATAGATGCCGCCTCATAAAGTCCCGGATCGATACCGGTCATTGCGGAAATATACACGATCGCCGAATATCCGAAATTCTGCCACACATGAAGGAACACATACAGCGGGCGGAACCAGCCGCTCTCCGCCATAAAATGGATGGAATCGAAGCCCAGTCCGTTCAGCAGCCTGTTGATGATACCGTCGGACGGAGAAACAAAGCTGCTAAGAATACTGACCGCTACCGCCACGGAAATAAAGTATGGAAAAAAGCTGACGGACTGCACCACCCGTTTCAGTCTTCCAAAACGTACCTCATTGAGCAGCAGCGCAAAGATCACCGGAATCGGAAAAGATACCACCAGCGTCCAGAAAGCCAGCAAAACGGTATTTTTCACAACCTGCCAGGTATAAGGGTCGGACAGAATCGTCCTGAAATTCTCCAGTCCAACCCATTCGCTTCCGAAGATTCCCTGAAAGGTGCTGTATTTTTCAAATGCGATGACAAGGCCAAACAGCGGAGCTATTTTAAAGAAAATCAGAACCAGTAATCCCGGAAGCAGAATCGCCCAAAGCATGCCGCACGTTTTTATCTCTTTTTTCAACACAATTTCTGCCCTCCCCTTAAGTCTTATGCGTTCATTGCGTCATACGCGTCCTGATCGATCTGATTGATCTTTGAGTAACCGGCAGCCTCCATGTCTTCCAGGAATGCTTCCCAGTTCTCATCATTCAGTTCCTGATCTCCTTTGACAAAGGCCAGAACGCCCGCGTAAAATTCCGTCTCATATTTTGCCAGCAGATTGCTTCTTTGTTCCAGCTGTTCCTCTGTGTAGATCAACTGTTTGGAATAGGAAGCGTAGGTTTCAAAGTAATCAAAGCAGTAGGACTGCACCTTGCTGTCCAGGGATTCATAGTACGCTTCATTGTCCACCGGATACGGGAAGGTCAGGCGGTCCTGATACAGTCCAATGTTCGGCTCACCCACCGGCTTGATGGACTCCACCGCGAAATCAGCGATCCATTCATGGGTTCCGTCCTCCAGCTTTTTGGTATTCACACCGTCGATTCCGTAGTGCATCACTTCCTGCCCTTCCTCTGAGTACAGCCAGTCAAGGAACGCCATCACTGCGTCTGTATTTTCGCAGGACGCGGAAACAACAAAATAACGGTCAAGATTAACATAATCAAAATATCTGTGAGCAATGTCCCCGTCTGTGGTCTGGAACAGGTCCATCACCTCGATATGGAAATCTGGGTCATTGTCCGGACCGCCATTGCTGGTGAACCATGTAGGACGTGTGAAGAAATCATCGGAAACGCTTCCTTGTCCCGTGAGGAATTTGGTCTGCCATTCTTCCTCTGTGCCGGTTCCCATGACCCATTCCGGATCAATCAGTTTTTCCTCATACAGCGTGTGATACCACTCCACCATATCCCGGAAGCCATCCGCATAGATATCATATCCATTGCCGCCGTTATACACGCCATTGACGGTTCCATCCTCACTGATACTGTCGTTGCACAGAAAGCACTCTGCATAATGCAGATAGCCGTCCCGGCCTACCCATGGATAATATCCCTGTACAGAAGCATTGGCATCTCTGAGGGTACGGAGCGCCTCCGTAAACTCTTCCAGTGTGGTTGGGATTTGCGTAATCCCGGCTTTTTCAAAATGGTCGCTTCGATAAAAGGTAAGATTTGTGTACAGCGGGTTTTCCACGCCGAGTCCGTAAATTTTTCCGTCCGCCGATGTGATCAGCTCCGCATACTCCGGATGCTCGTCGATATACTTCTGTACATTCGGCGCCTTCTCCTCAATCAGCGGCTTCAGATCCAGAAATGCTCCCTGCGCTCCATATACAGACGCCTGGGACTGGCGTACGATCGCCGCGTCCGGCATATCTCCCGAGCCGACCTGCAGGTCCATACTCTGGTAATAGGCGTCGTCACTCTCGCCACTGTCCACCAGTTCGACAGAGACACCGGACAGTTCCTGCATATCCTTCCAATAATTCAGATCCTCCAGCCACACCTTGTAGCGGTTCGGCAGCGCATAGCTAAAGGACAATGCTTCCCCGCCGCCTGACGTACTGCCTGCGGAACTTGGGTTTTCCTTTCCTGCGTCTTTTGTGGAACACCCCGCAAGACAGGAAACAGACAGAACCGATGCCAGTGTCAATGCTAAAACTTTTCTTTTCATTCTCTGATACCTCCTCCAATTAATTTGCTTTTTCTTTTTCCCCAGAAACCATGTTTCCAGCCTCCCCACTCCGGCGTCCTGCCAGAAGAACACTGTAACGGATGGCATTGACAAGGCTTCGCTCGCTGGCCGTGCCGCAGCCCGCCTGGTCAAACGCTGTGCCGTGGTCTACGCTTGTCCGGATGATCGGCAGGCCCAGCGTAATATTCACCCCTTCTACTGCCGACCACTCCTGCCGGGTCCGGTCATAGGTAAATCCCAGGACCTTCAGCGGGATATGCCCCTGATCATGATACATCGCCACCACGCAGTCGTACCATCCGCCGCGGGCTTTGGAAAATACAGTGTCCGCCGGCAGCGGGCCCTCGGCCAGGATTCCCAGTTCTCTGGCTGCCTGTACCGCAGGCTGTATCTCCTCGATCTCCTCCCGGCCGAAAAGACCTCCTTCTCCGCAGTGGGGATTCAATCCCGCCACGGCAATTCCTGGCCGTTGGATTCCCATACGGACGCAGGCTTCATGGGCAAGCTTTATCTTTTCCAGGATCCTGTCCTTTTTCACCAGCCTGCAGGCCTCTGCGAGAGACACATGGGTGGACACATGTACCACCCGCAGATTCTTCCATGCGAGCATCATCGAGTATGACGCAGTATGAGTGAACGCTGCATAAATCTCTGTATGTCCCGAATAGTGATGACCCGCAAGATTGAGCGCTTCTTTGTTCAGCGCATTGGTAACGGTCGCTTCAATTTCCCCCTCCATCGCCAGCTGGACCGCCTTTTTGACATATGCAAACGCCGCGTCTCCTCCCCCGGCGGAAATCTCTCCCACCGGTACAGACGCCCGGTCCGCAGCATGCAGTTCCAGAACATCGATAATCCCCGGCTTGTACCTTCCCTCTCCCGGTGTATCCACCCCATGGATCTCCAGCTCCGGGTAACCGGCGATATGCTTTGCCCATTCCAGAAATGATACGTCTCCAATAACCAACGGCCGGCAGATTTCGTATAGCTTCGGATCCGCCAGCGCCCGGATGGTGATTTCCGGGCCAATGCCGGCCGGGTCTCCCAGAGTAATTCCTATGATCGGTTTCATCCCGTATCCTTATCCTTTCCGGCGGTCTCTGCCGGCTCAGCAGATCCCCGCCTCCCTGTATTTTTCCAGAACCTTTCCGAGCTTCTTTGTCCCTTCCTCCGAGATCATGGAGAACGGACGCCGGCAGCGCCCTACCGGATATCCCAGCATTTCCACCGCCATTTTTACGATAGTGTTCGGATTTCCATACCGGAACAATCCGCGGAACTCCCGGATACTGTCCTGATACTGCCTGGCTTCCTTAAGCTTTCCTTCTGTAAACGCTTCATAGATTTGCGTCATGCGGCGCGGAAACACATTGGCACAGCCGGCGATCCCTCCGGTTCCCCCCGCCAGCAGATTCCACAAGATCAGCGAATCATTCCCTGACAGCACCGCGAAGTCCTTCCCTTTGGTGTTTTCCATGTACTGCAGCATATTGTCAAAGTTCCCGCTGGAATCCTTGACGCCGGCGATCCCTTCCACCTCAGCCAGACGCGCTACAGTATCCGGCGCCAAAGCGTTGCCGGTCCTCGCCGGAATGTTGTACAGCACAATCGGCAGTCCCACAGACTCCGCCAGCGCCCGGTAATGGCAGTACAGCTCCTCCTGAGATGCCGCCGCAAAAGACGGCGTGATCACAGACAGCACGTCGGCGCCCAGCTCCTCGGCCTTTTTGGAAAGACGGACCGTGTCTTTTGTGCTGATGCACCCGGTTCCCGCATAGACGGGCACCTTTTTGGCAGTCTCCTCAACCACCACCGCAAGAATACGCTCCTTCTCCGTTTCGGACAGGCAGTACCCTTCGCCATTGGTTCCGAAAGCAAAAATTCCGCTGATCCCGTTTTCTATCAGGCGTCTGACCTGATTTCTCAGCTCGGTCTCGTTGACCTCTTCGTTCTCATCCATTGGCGTCAGAATCGGAGCGATAATTCCCCGGATGAGTTCTTTATTCTTCATTTCTTTCCTCCTTTACGTCAAAACCTCCAGGTACAGGTTTCTGGCATCCTCTGCCGTCACCCTGCGTTTATTGTTTCCCAGCAGACGCTGTTCCTCCATGCCTGCCCAAACCAGATCCTCCAGATCTTCCCGGCCTACACCGAAATCTTTCAGATCCGCCGGAATCTCCAGCGCCCGCAGAAGTGTTTCCAGCCGTTCCAGCAGCCGCCAGGACTTTTCCTCCGCATCCGCTGCAGGTTTCCCGCCCAAAGCGTCATAGATCCTGGCAAATTCCTTCTGGCAGGTCTCCCGGTTAAAGCGCATGACAGGAAGAAGCATGACCGCATTGGCGATTCCATGGGCGATATGATATCTGCCGCCCAGAGGATAAGCCAGCCCGTGCACGGCTGTGGTGCCTGAAGCTGTAATCGACACGCCCCCGTAAAATGCCGCCAGAAGCATTTTGTTTTTTGCCTCTATAGCCTCCGGGTCCCGGCACGCTGGCAGCAGATTTTCGAAGATCAGCTTCAGCGCTTCCATAGCAAACAGGTTGCTGAAGGGATTCGCCTTCCTGGACGTATAACATTCCAGCGCATGGGCCAGCGCATCGATTCCCGTGGATGCGGCAATCTTCTGAGGAAGTTCTTTTATCATAATACCGTCCAGAATCACCGCGTCCGGCAGCATTTCCGGGTTTACAATACCGGCCTTTGTTTCCTGCTCCGGCACCGCAACGATACTGTTGGGCGTCGCCTCCGAACCTGTACCCGCCGTCGTGGGAATCATCAGGGTCTTCGTCTGTTTCTTTGCCTGCATCGGATCCGCAAGCAGTTCTCTGACCGTACATCCCTTCGGCGCGGACACCGAGGCCAGCTTTGCAGCGTCCATGACACTGCCGCCGCCTACAGCAGCAATGAAATCTGCCCCCGTTTCCCGGAACCGCTCTACGGTCTTCTGGGCCTGGCCGCAGTCCGGTTCCGCCGGCAGATCGTCCAGAAGCTCAACCTCCAGTCCTGCTTTCTTCAACAGAGTGACCGGCAGATCGGCAAGTCCCGCCCGGCAGACTCCCTGGTCGGTAAACACCGCAGCCTTCCTGTGTCCCCTGCATACCTCCGTGATCTTTTCCATGGAGCCTTCCCCGCTGTATACGGTTCCTGGCATTTTTAACTGATACTGTCGCAACATGTCCTTTCTGCACTCCTCCATACTTCTATTTTTTCAACAATCGTCTGAAATAATTCCTTTCCTCCAAATCCCCCCGACTTTGTGATCACCCAAACCGAACGTTCCCCAATCTTCATAGACGAAAGGACAGTTCCCGGCTCCACCTCGCAGACTGGAGTGATCTCTCTGCAATCCGTCTGACTGACAAATCCCATCAGCGTATCTCCTCCGACGATCATCAAGGTTCTCTCACAATTCTTCTCCAGAAGCTTCTTCAGAACATTTCCGATACGCTCTGCGATCCGGATCCTTGCCTGCTCCAGCGAGATCCCATGATCCTTCCTATACTGCCCCGCCTCCCGTCCTCCGGATACTCCGGTATCGATCATCACCACATCGCTCTGCCTAAAACAGCCGTCAATCTGTTCCAGCCATCTTCGCCCCTCTAAGCCATCCAGATATCCTTCCTCCAGCTGCTGTTCCGGCGTCATGATCACCCGCCGGTACCCCAGCGCCTCTCCGTATTCAATCTGTCTCCGGGTAATGGGATTCATACTCCCACAGGCGATCAGCATCTGCCGGCGCAGCGCCGGAACACACACCGGCCGTTTCCGAAGTCCCAGCGTTCCTGGCAGAACCGCCGCAAACCCCGCACACCCGGCCATTACCCTCAGCTGACCGGAGCTTTGCAGATACGCGGCAATCCTCTGGATATCTTCCTGTGTCTCACTGTCAAAAATCCCTATAACTCCCCGGCAATCCTTCGTCTGATAAAAATCCTGCCTCGGGTAAAGCTTTACCGGAACATCCTCCTCCCGGAAAAGATCCAGAACAGCCGAGGAGGTTACAGGCTCGAAAGGGTCCTTTCCAAACTCCGTCTCGGCAATGGGAATTCCTTCGATGTAATGAATCCCACGGACAGTCACCCGGTTCATTTCCGGAAGCGCCGGAAGATAAGCAAGAAAATTTTCCCCGCTGGCGTCCATCACTGCTTTCAGTTCACTCCCTATATTGCCGCGAAGTCCGGAATCCGTCTTTTTGTACACATACCGCACCCCGTCCTCCAGCGCCTGCCGGGTCAGACGGTACACCCTCCGGTACGCCTCCTTCGAAGACAGGTGGCGCGTCTCAGCATCAATCACCAACACCTCCGCTTCTCCATCGGGAAACGTTGTACCGTCAATCTCCGTGGCCGTCAAAAGCCTGGTCGCTGCTCCATATTCAGCAAACTGAATCCCGGTGTCCAACGCACCTGTAAAATCATCCGCAATCACCAACAGCCTGACCACTTTCTTCCTCCTGATAGTTTCATTTTGAAACATTTTAATAATTAATTTTTCTTCTTTTGTCTCATTTGTCATTTCATGTGCCAATTCTAACAGTTATTTCAGAAACTTTCAATAGGCAAACGCTTGATTTTTTGCTTATAATTGTTTATATTTGAAACATATCGAAAAATCCTTTTGTGAAAAGGTCCATTTTATGGTAATATTTTACAATAATGAAACACACCAGATCGTCCGCCAACTTGCAGACGGCTGTACGCATATACAGGAGGAAATCTATGAACAAAGTGAAAATCCTTGGAATCGCACCCTATGATGGAATAAAATTTCTGATGGAGCAGATTGCCGCCCAGCGGGATGATATCGAACTGAACGTATTTGTCGGAGACCTGGAAGCCGGCGCGGCGATTGCCACCCATTCCTCCGCCCAGGACCTGGACGTTATCATCTCCCGCGGCGGTACTGCTGAAATGATCCGGCAGAAAACCTCCTTTCCTGTGGTGGATATCCCAATCTCTGTCTACGATATTTTCCGCTCCATTAAGCTTGCTGAAAACTACACCAGCAATTACGCGCTGGTGGGGTTTCCGAATATTACAAAAAACGCGCACTTTTTATGCGATATGCTCCAGTACGACATTGCCATCCACACCATCCACACGGAACAGGAGGCGGTATCCGTCCTGCAGCGGCTGGCGTCGGAAAACTGCCACACCATTCTCTGCGACATGATCACCAACTCCCTTGCCCAGAAATTCGGTCTTACCTCCATTCTGATCACCTCCGGCACAGAAAGTATCGAAAGCGCCTTCGACACCGCCGTGGACATGGCGCGCTCTCTGGAAAAGCATAAGTCCAGACTGGCCTTCTACCGCGCCGTTCTCAACGACTGTCCCTACACTGCCGTGGTGTTCACTCCACAGGGCGAGTCTGTTTTCTTTTCCCGTCTGGACGGGATCAGCTCTTATCTGATGGAACAGCTGAAGCATCATCTTCCGGCAGTGCTTGCAGATGGCGAAAAAAAGGTGTCCTGCGAGCACAAGGGACTGCTCTACGCACTCCATGGCCGGCGCATGAACGTCCATGGACAGGACTATGTATGCTACTATATCAACCAGAAAAAGGTACCGCTTGCCCTGACAAAAAATGGCATCCACTATCTGACCAAAGAGGAAGCAGCCGACGCCTATTACAACAGCTTTTATGGAATCACCCACTCCGCTGCCGCACTGCAGGACACCATCGACCAGTATTCAACCCTTAACCAGCCATTGGTGCTGCTGGGTGAGACCGGCACCGGAAAACACCAGCTGGCCCGGCTTCTCTACACAAAAAGCCGCCTGAACACCAAGCCTATGGCGATCATCGACTGTGCCCGCGTCAATGAAAAGAGCTGGACCTTCCTTACCGACCATAACAGCTCACCGCTCAGCGATATCAATACAACCATTTTTATCCACAGTATGGAGTCCTTGTCCGACGCCAAGTTCGCAGAACTGCTCAGCATCATCTCGGACCTGAACCTGACAGCCAGAAACCGTATGCTTTTTACCTTCCATTACGATGAAAGCGGAAAACCCTCTCCACGATGCCAGAAGCTGCTGAATACGTTCTCCTGCCTGACATTGGAGATTCCTCCGCTCAGGGAACACCTGGAGGACATTCCTAATCTGGCCAGTCTCTACATCAGCGCGCTGAACGTACGCCTCTCCACCGAAGTCATCGGTCTGGAACCGGAAGCGCTGCGGCTGCTCCAGGCCTACGGCTGGCCCTACAATTACGACCAGTTTAAACGAATCATGAACGAGCTGGTCTCCACTGCCAAAAAGCCGTACATTACCGCCTCCGCAGTCTCCCGTCTGCTCCACCAGGAGCTGCCCGCCGGTTCCCAGTCCCATAGCGCGCTGGACCTGAACCGCACCCTCGATGAAATCAATCTCGATATTCTCCAGATAATCCTTTCGGAGGAACACGGCAACCAAAGCGCAGCTGCCAAAAGACTGGGCATCAGCCGGACAACTCTTTGGAGAATGCTGCAGAAACAATAGATAAGAAAAACTCCGCCCAAACACAAAAGCGGGACAGGCTTTTTGTTCCTGTCCCGCTTCTCTTTACAGAGTGCCGGTATTCATATTGTTGTTTGCGTCGTTCCGCGTGCCATTGCCATTTTCCGTATTTCCGGTTCTGTCTTTGGTGCCGTCCTCAACACCATCCACCAGGTCCTCGGTACCGTCCTTGATGCCGTCCACGGTATCCTCCACGCCGTCTCTGATATCGTCGCCTACGTTTTCCATGTCGTCGCCCAGCGTATCGTCGCCGCGGTCTGTATCGTCTGTGCGGTCTGTGTCGTTGGTTCCGTTTGTAACGTCATTGACCCGGTTGTTCTGTCCGTCCTGCGTGTCTGTATTTTTCTGCCCGCAGGCGGTCATCGCCATCAACGCGCCGGCAAGCGCGATCCCGAGCAGCGCTGCTTTTCTGTTTTTCATCGCTTTCTCTCCTTTGCTGGTTTGGTTTGCGCAGCAGCTCAGCTGCGCTGAACTGTTACGGTTTGCTGTATGTAGTATGCGGAAAATTCCGTCGAATATACAGAAATTGCAATGAAAAACGTGTTTGCTATAAGGATTACAAAAAACTATTTTCTGTCCATGTATATGCTTTCCCTTTTTCCAATTCCACCGCAGCCGTTTCTCCATTCATCTCCAGTTCTATGATCTGGTCACAATCCGGAAGGATCCGGACGCTTGTAACCTTTCCGTTCTTCCACTCCATATCCAGAGTGCTGCCGCCGCGAAGCCGAAGTCCGTGCAGCGATCCGCTGCCCAGCTGTCTGGGGATTGCCGGCAGCAGGACGGCCCTTCCGGAATGACTCTGCACAAGCATTTCCGCCAGCGCTGCCGACGCGCCGAAGTTTCCGTCGATCTGAAAGACAAATCCGCTGCCCATGGGATGATTGTCCATCAGGTTCGGGAACGTGCTGTCTGACAGAAGCGCCAGGAAATTTTCATATGCCTTCTGCCCCTCCCGGAATCTGGTCCACAGGCCGATGATCCATGCCCGCGACCATCCGGTATGACCTCCGCCGTGTTCCAGCCGCCGTTCCAGCGTCACACGCGCGGCCCGCATCAGTTTGGGCGTGTCTTTCTCGTTGATCATGGTTCCCGGGTACATGCCGTACAAATGAGAAATGTGTCTGTGTCCCGGTTCCTGCTCCTCGTAATCCTCCATCCACTCCTGCAGCTGACCGTACTTTCCTATCTTCAGACATGGAAACTGTGCCAGAAGCTTCTCCGCCTTCTGCCGTCTCCCGCCCTCATATCCAAGGACGCGGCAGGCTTTCAGATACCCGCGAAACAGTTCTGTCAGGATTTCCACATCCATGGCCGGTCCTTCGCAGAGATGCCCCATGGTCCCATCCGGCAGAACATAAGTATTTTCCGGGGAGACCGACGGGGAAGTGATCTTTGTGCCGTCCGGGCCGTCGATGAGAAAGTCCGCAAAGAAGTCCACGTTTTCCTCCAGTACGGAAAAATACCGCTCCAGGAACGCACGGTCGCCGGTATATTGATAATGCTCCCAGATATGTGTCGCCATCCAGGCTTCTCCCATGGGCCAGAACGTGGCCGTAATGCAGTGGCCCTGCGGCGCCGTGTCTCCGTACAGATCCGTGTTGTGATGGGCTACAGAGCCGGAGCAGCCGTACATCTTTGCCGCCGTGCGTTTTCCATCCTCGCAGACCCGCTCCAGCAGTTCGAAAAACGGCAGGTGACACTCGGGGAGCGCGCCGCTTTCGGCTCCCCAGTAATTCATCTGAGCATTGATATTGATGGTGTATTTGCTGTCCCAAGGCGGCATCAGGCTGTCGTTCCAGATTCCCTGAAGATTGGCCGGAAGGGAACCCTCCCGGCTGGAGGAGATCAGCAGATACCGTCCATACTGATAATACAGCGCCGCCATGGCCGGGTCGTCTTTTCCCTGACGGATCCGCTCCAGACGCAAGTCCGTGGGCAGAGTTTCCGGCGTCTGTTCTTCCGGCTCCTCCCCGCTCTCAAACGTAAGCCGCACCCGCTCCATCAGCTGCCGGAAATCTCTTTCATGCGCCTCCCGCAACTCCCGCCAGGTTTTTCTTCTCGCCTGCCCGATCCGCTTCCTGGCCGCCTGCACAAAGGCGTGGGGATGCCGAAAGCCGGTCTCTATGGCCAGATAAACCACAGCGCTGTCCGCCTGTTCCACCACCAGATGCTCCCCGATCTTTTTTACCGTTCCTCCCTCCGGTGCCACGCAGGCCATCACGCAAAAGTCCACGCCGCCCTCGCCGCTTCCCGCGGTAAACCACACCTTGTCCTGCTCCTCTGTCCGCACCTGGTCGGTCCAGTTCCGGCAGCGGCCCAGATGACAGTCGAAAGCCAGACCGCCTGGCTTCTCTGTGGTAAGCCGCACCGCCAGGATCTGGTCCGGCCAGGAACAGAACACCTCTCTTTGAAAGAGCGTGCCGTCTCCCCGGAACTTCACGGAAACCATTCCTGTGTCCAGCTCCAGGCTTCTCTCGTACTCCGTCACCTGGCCGGTTCCGTGAAGATTCAGATACAGTTCTCCGGCCGTCTGGTAGGAGCGCTGGGAATTGGGCGTTCCCGACAGCGCGTACATGGCCAGCCGCTCCGCCTCCGAAAGATTGCCGCTGCGGATCAGCCGCCGGATCTGCGGCAGATAGTCCGCCGCGTCCGGATTGATCCGGTCCAGATGTTTTCCGCTCCAGACGCTGTCCTCATT
This sequence comes from Fusicatenibacter sp., assembly GCA_017887445.1. Taxonomy (GTDB): domain Bacteria; phylum Bacillota; class Clostridia; order Lachnospirales; family Lachnospiraceae; genus Fusicatenibacter. The sequence continues at coordinate 13,809 of JAGHIA010000183.1, read as the reverse complement.
CAGCTGGATGATTTCCTCTGTTTCCCTGCCGAATACCATGCCGCCCAATCGGCCGTTTCCCACCGGCAGCGCTTCCGCCCACCGCGCCGCCGGCTGACGATACCATAACTTCATGTTGTATGTCTCCCTTCTTTTATGTGCAATCCGTTTGTAACTATTCAGCCAGGTCTGCGCATTTACTGCGCAGACCGTATGAAAGCGTAATGCCTGTGGGCATCCGGCCCCATCGCGAAGCGATTTTCAATGGCCGGATGCAGAAACTATTCAGCTGGCTGAATAGTTTCATCCATTTTCATATATAAGCTATGATGTTGTAACAGTTCAGCCAGCTGAACTATTACGCGCTTCGCGCTGCACAGAAACTGCATTTCATGCAGTTTCGCGCGGCAGGCCTCGGGATTTTCGCACATTCTCTGTGAAAACATCTCGCGGGATAGTTGCAGGCTGAACTGTTACACTATGATTCTATTATATTGATTTCTGCCTGCTCCACAATAGAAATACATGACATATTGAAGGGACTGATGTCGGGTCAGCGACAATGAACGGTCCGCAACAGTTCAGCCGCTGCTATCCCGCGAGGTTCTTTCGCACAGAACCTCCCGTCACTCCACCCTTCTGACCGAGCCTCTCTCCACCAACCGGCAGGGGATCTTTATCTCCAGCTGCTCCACACACCCGGCAGTCTCCCCGTCCTTCCCCTCCAGCCGCGCCAGCAGCTGCCCGGCCGCCGTCTGCCCGATCTGCCACAGGGGGAGCTCCATGGTCGTCAATCCCGGCCGGAAATACCCGGCCATTTCCTGATTGTCAAACCCGGCCACAGAAAGATCCGCACCGGCTTTTTTCCCCTGAGCATCCAGATAATCGTACACGCCTCCGGCCATCTGATCGGCCATGCAGAACACCGCGGTCACTCCCTGACAGAGCAGTTGCGGCAGCAGCCGGCTTCCGTCGTCCCGTTTCCAGTTTCCATACCGGACAAGCTCCGGGGAAAACGGAAGCTGATGTTCATACAACGCCCTCTGGTACCCCATAAGACGTTTGGCAGTATGGATGTTATCCGCCCGGCCGCCGATGACGCCGATCCTTTGGTGCCCCATGGAGATCAGATACCGCGTAATCTCATATCCGCCCTTTTCGTCGTCCGGCACAACGGACGGCACCTTTCCGGTACGATCGTACCCATATGCCATCACTGCTGGAATGGGGAACTCTTCCGAAAAGCAACGGATCAGCCGTTCATGTCCGGCCACATAGATCATGCCGTCCGCCTGCATCTGGAGAATCTGCTGCAGCGCCGGCTCCAGCATGGAGCGGTACGCCTCCTCGTTTTCATACCAGGTGTCGCTCCACCGGGAATAAAGCCGCAGGTTCTGCACGATCGTGCGGTACCCCTGCCGCTCGCAGCGCTCCATGATCCCGTCCACGATCCGGGCCGTGCTGAACTGCACCAGGTCCTCCACGAGGATGCCTATGGTCCGGGTCTTCTGATTGCGCAGGCCCCTGGCAATGGCATTGGGCTGATATCCTCTTTTTTTCACAACCGCAAGAACTCTCTGTCTTGTGGCCTCGCTTACGTTTGTTTTTCCGTTCAGAATGTTGGAAACCGTGGTCGGCGATACCTGACATTCTCTGGCGATTTCCTTGATCGTTACCATCTGTCTCTCCTTTTTTGACGATTGTCTTTATCCGATCTACCAGTCAGCAGAACTGGTATTGAGGGTGGCCTTTACCCGGATCGTACTGCACGCCGGGTTCCTGTCGTCCTCGTTGGACAGATCGAACCGCGGCCTTCCCTCCACGTCAAAATGCACTCTGCGGATCCCGTCGCAGCGGACGGTGTGCTCCAGCGCGTCCTCCGCGTGGTAGGCGATCATCAGCTCGCCCTGCTCATTGACAAAGAAAGAGTGGTGTCCCGGCCCATACTCTCCCTCCACAGAATAGAAGGAAAGCACCGGTGTGTCCGCTTTTTTCCAGTTCTCCGGCCTTAGCAGATCCGCCTCCCAGTCCGCCGTCAGCAACCCCACCGCATAGGTATAGGAATTTGCCGCGCCGCCGGAATATCCCAGGTAGATGCGCCCGTCCTTTACAAACCCGTTGGGTCCTTCGTTGTTGATGGTCCCATTGACATTCTCCCAGCCGTACAGCGGCCTGGACAGCAACACAGGCTCACTTTTCAGCTGCCACGGGGTTGCCTCGTCAATTTCGGCAATGTACAGCATGGAACCGGTGTCCTTCTCCGTACCGATATTTCTCCGATACGACCAGACCATATAGGACGCGTTCTTCCCTTTCAGGTACGTCATATCCAGGGTAATTCCATCCTGCGCCAGCCAGCTTCCGTCTTTTCTGCGGATCCGCACCGGTTCCTCCCAGTCCTTTGGATTTAAGATTTCCCCGCCTTTCTTCAGCTTCATCAGGTGGCACTGCGGGCCCCAGACCTTTCCGCTGACGGCAAACAGAAGATACAGTTCCCCTCCGATGACATGAAACTCCGGCGCCCAGAAGGTCTGGATAAAACCCCGTTCTTCATCCCTGTCCAAAAGGATCTGGCAGCGAACGTCTTCCTCAAACAGGCCGGCCACGCTGTCCGCCTTTCTGGCGTACAGACCGATATCGTCCACGTTGTCGTTAGTCCCCACAAAATACCAGCTGCCGTTCCACGGAAAAATCACCGGGTCGCCGTATCCCACTGCCAGAGGGAAGGTATACTGCTCCGTCTGAAGCTCTCCTTTCGCGACGCAAGCTCCGTGTTCGGCTCCTTCCTGCCGCTCCAGCGTCCAGCGTACGTCCCTTTTTACCGCCGAGCCGTCGGAGTAAACCGCCACCGCCGGGATGCGGTCCAGTTCCTCCTCGTTGTCCAGATCAATGTGCGCCAGACATTCCGTGTATATGTGCTTCACCGGACTCCACCGCAGCACCGCGCGCTCCAGCACATCGCCGCAGACCGCCGCGCAGTTTCCCGGCTCCGCGCCGGAAATTCCTGAGGTTTCCACCCACGCTGCGCCATCCGGACACGCACCATCCAGCCTTTCCCCGGTAAGGCTCATTCCCCGCTGCAAACGTTCACTTCCCGCTCCATACCAGCCGCCCTGGCTGTCTCTCCAGCAAAGCTTATACGCTCCTCCATATCTCAGTCCTTCGGCCTCCCCGCCGCAGCTACGGATTTTTTCTGCCGGAGCCTCCCCGCAGCAAGTACAGATTTCTTCTGCCGGAGCCTCCCCGCCGCAGCTACAGATCTCTTCTGCCGGAGCCTCCCCGCCGCAGCTGCGGATCCGGAGTTCTTCCACCGGAGCTTCCGCCTCCACAAAGAAAGTCCCGCATTTCTCAAATTCGATAAAATCCTCCGTATGCCATATCAGGACATCCGCTCCCTTGGGATGCTCCGGCGCGCCGTCCTCCAGCACCCGTACCGCCGCGATTCCATACCCGCGGCTCTCCCTGAAAATCCATGGCGCTCTCACTCCGCGGGGACAGAGGGTATCATCCTCCCGTATCTTTGCCTCGGCAAAGAGAATGCCATAGTTTTTGTTCCAGGGACGGTAGTTTTTTCCGTCCAGGCTGTAAGCAAAATGAACGCTGCGGGCCAGTCCGCCGGGATATTCCTCTGGCAGCGCCTCTCTCGTGTAAACAGCCACATATCCCTGAGGCGTTTTGTCTTCCATCATCTGATTTTCCTCCTGTTCTCCCTTACTTTTTTCCGTCACGCAGGAATGAACTTCCAAACGCTTTCTAGAGCAATGGTCTTGAACAACATCCTGCTGTTTAAATCCTTTGTTTAACGTTAAATATATAGAAAATTATACGGTTTCTTCTGCTTCAGGTCAATACGGAAAGCATGATTCCAAAACGTATTTGGTAACCGTTCAGCCAGCTGAACTGTTACCGTCTTTGGTAACAGTCATAACAAAAAAAACGTCCGCACAGCAGTTCTGTGCGGACGTTTTCCATTCAGATTATTTTACAGCGCCATTTACAACGCCATTGATGATGTGCTTCTGGCAGAACAGATAAAACAGCAAGATTGGCAGCAGCGCCAGCAGATAAGAGGCAAAAGCCAGGTTATAGTTGGTGCCGAACTGCGTCTGGAAATTCAGCTGTGCCAGCGGCAGCGTGTTCTTTCCGGTGCCGGACATAATGACCAGAGGAGTCATAACGTCGTTCCAAACGGCCATCGCTGTCAGAACCGCAACAGTCGCGTGCATGGGCTTCATCACCGGGAAAATGATCGACCAGTAGGTCTTCCAGGTGGTCGCGCCGTCCACCCGCGCCGCCTCCTCCAGGGCCAGCGGAATGTTTTTCAGGTATCCGGTATACAGCATCAGATTGATCGGCATATAGAACACCACATACAGCACAATAACACCGAACCGGTTTGCGATTCCCAGCTGTGCCGTCTGCTTGATCAGAGGCATCATCAGAATCGCGAACGGGACAAACATACCGCTTACAATGTACAGGTAGATAAAATTATATGCTTTGCTCTTCGCCATGCTCCGTCCAATGGCGTAAGATGCAATGCCGTGAAGCACAATGGCAATCACCACAGTGACTACCGTCAGCAGAAGACTGTTGGCAAGCGAATTCCAGAAATCCGTCACACGCATGGCCTCCGCAAAGTTGCTGAAACGCCAGGATTTCGGCAGACCCAGCGCGCCCATAATATCGTTGGTCATTTCCGACGGCTGTTTGAAGGCGATGACAATGGTCATATACAGCGGAAAAAATACTGTCAGGCAGCCAAGAATCAGCAGAATGGTGATGGGCCAGTTTACTTTTTCACCGCTTCTAAGTTTCTTTTTCATCATAACTGCTCCTCCTTTTTACCGGTAAACCGCAGCTGCAGAACAGAGATCGTGACGATCACCACGAAGAACACAACTGCGTTTGCGCTCTGGAATCCAAACTGCCCGCCGTTGATACCGTTCTGATAGATCAGGTAAGAAATCGACTCTGTACTCTGGGACGGGCCGCCCTTGGTCAATGCCATGATCTGGTCGAACACCATCAGAAAGTTCTTCATACACAGAACCATATTGATGGAGAAAAACGGAATGATCAGCGGGAAGGTAAGGCTTTTGAACTTCCGCCATCCGGTGGCCCCGTCAATGGAACCGGCTTCGTATACATCCTCCGGAACCGTCTGAAGTCCGGAAATATAAATAATGGTGTTCATTGCAATGGACTGCCACGCGCCTACCAGCACAATGGCGAACCATGCGGTACTCTCTCTGGAAAGCATACTGCTGCTTATCGCCTCAATACCCAGCGCCTGTCCCACATAGGGCAGGATATAGGTGAAGAAAAAGCTGAAAATATAACCCACGACCAGGCCGCCGAGGATGTTCGGGATAAAGTAGATTCCCCGCAGCACGGTCTTTCCCTTGATCCTGCTGTTCAGCCCCAGCGCCAGCAGGAGGCTGACGACATTTACAATGACCGTGCAGACCACCGCGTACTTCACAGTGAACAGATACGAATTTCCCACTCTTCCGTCGCTGAACAGATCTATGTAGTTTCTCAGACCCACGATCTCGTAGGAGCCGTAGCCTTTAAAATTTGTAAAACTGTAGTACACGCCCCGCAGCAGCGGAAACGTATTGAAAAAGAAAAACAGAACCACAACCGGAATCGTGATCAGCATAAAGGTACGCTGTCTGTCGTTCTTCATTTTTCCATTTTTCATTCCTGTCCCCTCCTTTATTCACTGTCCGGGTGCTGTTGTGTATATTCCTCTACCTTGCGGATAACATCGCGGTTATAGCGCACCCACTCGGTATCGAACCGCTCCATAAAGTCATCCAGCGCCGTTTCGCTGTCGTCCAGCAGGTATGTCTGGATCATGGCGTCCACGGACATCTCCGCCGGATAATGGTGATCCTGGTAATCCGCCAGTCTGCCTTCCTCAATATACGGCTTCATGCTGTCCAGCATGGATGCAAGCTCAAACTCCCCTTTCTTGCAGGGAACCGCGCTCTGATCGTCCACATAATACTGAACATTCTCATCCTCCAGAAGGAACCTCAGCACCTCGTAGGCCGCCTCTTTGTTCTCGCAGTTTGCCATTACCGACAGCTGCAGATCGTTTCCTGAGTTCAGGATATTCTCCTCCGGATCGTTGCTCGCCGGGAACACAAAAGAATCGATATCAATATCCGGGTTCACGGAACGGATCTGCGGCACCGCATAGCTTCCGATCACATACATGGCCGACTCTCCGCGGGCAAACGCGGTACACGCGTCGTTGTAGCTGAAGGCGAAGGGGTCGTTCTGAGCATAGTCCAGCAGCTGTTTCTGCTTATCGGCCACCTCCCGGTAATTCTCAGCAAAAGTGGTCTCCCCCGCATTTACCTGATAACATACGTCCGACGGGGCAAGGTCCACCGCCATAGCGTTCCACGGCGCCAGACAGGTCCATACGTCCCGGTAGCCGAAATACAGCGGCTGTACACCCTCGGCCTGGATTTCCTCACAAAGTGCGATAAATTCATCCCAGGTGGTGGGAATGTTCCAACCGTACTGCTCAAACATTTCCCGGTTATACAGCACACCGGCTGCGTTGGCCATATACGGCACCGCATAGACACCGTCCATGGGAACGTACTCCAGTTCTTTGTCCATATCCAGATAGGCCTGCTTGATATCCGCCAGACCGTCAAAATCGGAGATATCCATAAACAGGTTGGCGTCAAGGAAATTGGAATAGTTGATATCGCCGCCGATGGCTACAATATCCGGATAATCCTCACGGATAAATCTTGTCTTTAAAATGGTCATCGCGTCGTTGGGGGACTCGATCACCAGACGGATGTCATCATGTGTCTCGTTAAAACGCTGCTCCAGCTCTTCAAATACGTCCACGGCTTCCGGCTTGTACTGCACCATCTCGATGGTCACGACGCCGTCGTCCTGACTGCCGCATCCTGCAAGTCCTGCCGCCGAAATGACAAGTGCCAGCGCCCCGGCGCCTGCCGCTTTCACTGTACGCTTCTTCATAAAATCCTCCTTCCCGGTCTTCCGGTCTTCGCCTTGTATCGTCGATGTTAAAGACAAAAGCCGGCACCCGCGGATGGGTAATTTCTGAAAGCTAAGAGGTTTAGGGTTCCTGCAAACGTGTCAATTTTCAGAACCCATCCGCGGGTGCCGGCTTTTGTCCTTGTCATCTATCGTTAGGAGTATTATAAATTTTTCATAAACTGTTTTGTGTAAGTTTTATTTCTTCTTCCATAAAATATTTTTTACTTCCTTGTGATTCTGTCACTTTTTGCGGTATATTCTTCTCATTTTTTGCCATATTGCTGCCGGATTCCTTGTGCGCGGCAAAAAGAATGATATTTTTTCGTCAATCTTACAGACGTGCAGAAAACCCCCGGATTCTGCGTACTGGAGTGTGTTTGAAACATCTTGCAGAAATCAATTTTCAAACACGCTCTAAGATTATCTCAGAATCCAGGGGTTCGTTTCGCAGCAGTTTCTATCGCAACGCATGCAATCCTTCAGCTGCGCTGAACTGTCATCTTTCATGATTTTTCCATCCGGTACTGCTCCGGCGTCATGTGATAATATTTCTTAAACGTCTGAATAAAGTACGAGGTGTCGTTATACCCCGCATACTGGGCCACATCGCTGATGCGCATCTCGCCCGTTTCCAGCAGCTGCGCGGCCCGTTTCATCCGGTACTCGATCAGATAACGGGAAAACGTCTTTCCTGTGACCGACTTGAAAATCCGGCTCAGATAGCTGGCGTTCATAAAGAGAACCTCACCGGCGATCTGAGACAGCGTGATCTCGTCCCGGTAATGCTCCTCCACATAGGCAAGGATCCGGCTGACCACTTCTTCCTGCGGCTCGCCGTTTTCCGCCTCCCACAGGATCACTCTTTTTTCCGGCTCCAGGCGCCTGCGCCCCATGGCTTCCGCACATTCCCGGTAAGCCTGTGCCAGCGTGTCAGGAGCCAGTCCCTGGTGGGGACCGCTGACCGCCGCGGCAAAGAAAATCTTCCGGTCACGCTCCAGCGCCTCCAGCATTTTTATCGCCGCATCGTTCAGATACAACCGTTCCTCCATCAGAGCGTCCGTTCCTGTTTGTCCGCCCGCGGCGAGAAAAAGAAATTCCTCTCTTGGATAAAAATAATATCCCCACACCTGCATCCGTTCCAGATGCTGGGCAAAATACTGCAGCTGCTCCTCCAGCCGCTCCCTGCTCCATCCGATGATCCGCTCTCCTGGCCGGATCACAAGCATCTGCCAGGAACCTTCCCTGATCTTTTCTCCAGAGATCCGTCCGGTCAGCGCCGCCGTCAGCTTTTCCTCCCCGAAAACCTCCTCCGGAGTCATGTAGTGAATCCCTTCCAGCTCCATGCGGCTTTCCACCTTTTCCTCCACCGCCTGGGTCTGCGCGCTTCGCCTCTCGCAAATGCGCTCCATCGCTTCTTTCAGCTTTTCCTTCTGCACCGGCTTGGTCAGATAATCCTCCACGCCGAAACGGATGGCCGCCGACGCGTAAGCAAAATCCGCATAACCGCTGATGATCACCACGCTGGTCTCCGGATAATGCTTCCGGACAAACTCTGCCACCTCCAGACCGTCGCCGTCCGGCATACGGATATCCGTAAAGACCACGTCCACCGGATGTTCCTCCATATATTCCATGATCTCCCGACCGGTTTCCGCCTCAAGACAGACCTCATCCTCCGGTACCGTCTCCATCAGCATTTTTACAATTGCCCGCCGGGCAAAATATTCATCATCCGCCACGATCAGCCGCATCCTCTGCTTCACCTCCCCAAACTTTCTCCTTTCATGGCGCACGGGCTGCGCCATTGACGGCAGATTTGGAAGTTTACTCCCAAACTTTCTTCTCTGCGCGTATCTTCAGAATAATCCTCGTATATTCTCCCTGCCGGCTCTCCACCTGGATCCCGTACTCCGGACCGTAATAATACTTCAGCCGCACATTGACATTGGACAGGCCGATACTTTTGGCGTTCTCCGTCAGCTCGGAAATCTCGCCTGCCCCAAGATGTGCGTTCAGCCGTTCTGTCTGCTCCGGCGGCATCCCGCATCCGTTGTCCTCCACGATCAGAAAGAGAGCCTCCTCTTTGCGAAAACCGTAGATCTTCAGACAATCCTTCGTTCTCTTTACGGTAAAACCGTGGTGAATGGAGTTTTCCACCACCGGCTGCAGAACAAACTTGACGATTCCACAGTCCAGAAGCTCGTCCGGCACCTCCACAGACACGTCAAACCGTCCGGGAAAGCGGATCTCCTGGATCTGGAGATAATTTTGGGCCTGGCGCAGCTCATCGCCAATTTTTACAATATCCTTTCCCTTGATATTGTAACGGAACATTTCGGACAGACTGTTGGCAATCTGCGGAATAAGATCCACATTTTCCAGCACGGCGATAGCGCTGATGGTATTCAGCGCATTGTAGAGAAAATGCGGGTTGATCTGAAACTGCAGCATGCGAAGCTCTGTTTTTTTCTGTTCCAGCTCCGCCATATAGCTGCGGATAATATTCTCATTGATACGGCGGGCCATGGCGTTATAGCTGCTGACCAGCACACCCATCTCGTCCTCCCATACATTCTCTTTTTCGTCGATGACCAAAACCTCTCCATCCTTTTCGTGACCCGCCTTTTCCATCACTGACGACAGAAGGCGCACCGGGCGGCTGATCCGCTCCACAAAGACAAGTCCAAGCGCCAGCAGTACCGCCCAGAGAACCGCCGAGATCCCCACAATATGGATCACATCGGGCAGCGCCTCCAGCGCAAGCTCGCTCCTTGGCCGGAACTGGACCAGCATCCAGCCTGTCCTCTCATTGCAGGCGGCCAGCACCGTACAGTCCCGCCGGTCAATGGAAAGCTTTTCCGCCCTCCCGCCCTGCGCTACAACCTTCTCCAGCTGAGGGTACAGCGCGGCGGCATCCAGTTCCACAGGATATGTCTCCCCCGGCTTTGAAGACTGATACAGCACCTCCTCACGGTTCAGCACCGCAAACCGCGCCGAAGAGCTGCTCCCCTGGCGCACCTGATCCAGTTGTTCCTTCAGGATCCCAAAATCCAGATCCACATACAGCATCCCCACCGGGTCGCTGCGTGTCGTGTCGTACACGGGAGAGATCATCGTCACCGTCTCATAGGGGACCATGTTGATCTTCTGCTGATAAACCCCGGTATAATATACCTGACTGGTATCTTCCCATTCCTGCGCTCCGGCCAGCGCCCGCAGCCGTTCCAGATATTTCTCTTCATCCGCCACCAGGCTCTGGTACACACGCCCGTCCGCCGTCTCCAGCGTAGCGCGAAGAAGATAGATGTCCAGATCCGTCTGGGCCGCCAGAAGATTTCTGATGTACGCGTCAGACTCCCAGCGCTCCTCCGGCGTAAAATTTTCCGCCGGACGCATGAGCATGGTGCGCATTTTCTCATCAGCAAAGTGAAGGTAGCGCAGCTTCTCTGCGTTTTCCTCCACCATATCCAGCGTCAGGTTCATCTGCTGGTTGGACTGATCCATATAGTCCATATTGATCTGCATCAGGTGCCTGGTCTGCAAAAGGATATAAAACACCATTCCCACCGCAAACAGAAACAGCAGAAGGAAATAAGAATACAGCAATTTCTTCCTGTACGGAAGTTTTCTTATCCTCTCCCTCATCCTGTCTTCTCCTTCATTGTCAGATACTCCTTGGCGTATTCCCGCAGGAGCCTGGTGCATTCCTCCAGATACTCCTGCACGGCTCCGCTGCCGGGGTCTATCAACAGCTTCCGGATATTCTCATCTCTGAAACGACTCACCGCCTGGGGAAGTCCCACTGCCTCGCAGCAGGCGGTTCCCTGTTCCAGACAGCCAAGTACGGCGTCCGCGTAGGGAATCTCCTGTTCCAGACCATCGGCACACCCGAAAGCCTGCTGCGCCTCTGTGTACAGCGCCATATTTTCCGGAAGCGACACAAAAGCCAGAAACTCTGCCGCTTCCTGCGGGTGCTCACTCTGACTGGTGATTGCCAGATTGGAATCGATCCAGAAGGAAACGTGTGGTTCTTCTCCTTCCCTGACAGGAAACGGGAGCAAAGAAAGGCGAAGCTTTGGATTCTTCCGGAGCAGCGCCTGATAACACCAGCTGCCTTGCGGAAAAAAATATGCCTCACCGGCGGCAAATCGTTCCACCGCCTCGTCGTAGCCGGTTTCCAGCGCATCCTCCTGGCCATACTTTCTCAGTTCTATCATCCGCTCCACCGCTTCCAGCGTCTGACGGTCGCTCTGAAATTTTGCCTGTCCCAGCGCCACCTGCTCCCAGAACTCTGCCTGGGAACCGCCCAGCGCCGTCTCAATGGCTTCCAGCGACAGCCGCACCGACCAGTTATCTTCATCCGCAAACAGAAACGGCGTCCCGCCGTCCTCCTGGATCTTCTCCGCTGTGGCAAGCAGTTCCTCATAAGTCGCAGGAAGCTCATAGCCGTCCTGGGACAGTTTGTCCAGATTGACAAAAATCCCCTCATAGCTCAATGTCATGGGGAACAGCGGAATCTTTCCGTCATAGCTTACATAAGGCAAAAGCTCCTGCCGCACATTTTCCAGAAACGCCTGACCGGTCAGGTCCATCAGATAACCGCCCTCCACATACTCCATGCACTCCTTTGCCTGCAGTCCGTTCAGCTGTACCAGGTCCGGCAGTTCTCCCTTGACCGCCCGGATCCTCAGTTCCGTATCCACATCCGGCGCGATCGTCTCGCGCACCTGGATGCGGTCCTGGGAGCGGTTGAACGCATCCACCAGCTTTCCCATGCTTTCCACATCCTCCCGCTTGTGTACCATCAGCTCCAGCTCAATTTTCTCCTCTGTCTGCGTCTCAGGCGCAAAACTGCAGCCGCAGACACTGCACAGGCAGAACAACAGCGCTGCGCCAAATACCGTTTTCCTACGGTTTTTCATCCTGCTAACCCTCCCTTTCGGTAATTATTCAGCCAGCTGAACTGTTATGAATCGTTATGTTTTCTTTATCATACCGTATTTATTCTGGGGGCGCAACGGCAAAAAGGCTGCAGGCATTGCCCAATTTGAAAAAAAGGTCTATACTGATGAAAGGAGGAGCAGGTAACTATTCAGAAAACGATCACCAGAAAAGGAGGACAAACATATGCCAGGAATGAAACTGCCCATAGTCGCAGAAATCGCCAAGAACACTTATGCCATCAACGAATTCGGCATGTCCGCCATGTACCTTCTCATCGGTACAAAGCGGGCGCTGCTGATCGACACCGGAACCGGGGCCGCCGACCTGAAAAAGCTGGTGGAGGAGATGACCGATCTCCCCTGCGACGTGGCTCTGACCCACTCGCACCTGGACCATATCGGCGGCGCCATGTATTTTCCAAGAGTTTATCTCAGCAAAGCCGACCAGACGTTTTTATGGTCTTCTCTGGACGAGGAGCTTTCCGAGCTGCCGGATGTTCCCCGGGAGCTTTCGCCCCAGGAGAGGGAAAAGGCAGGACTGAAATGCCTGCAGGCTTCCTGCCGCCAGTACGCCGAATACCTGGGCCGTTGTGGCTCTTATGACGTGTTCGATTACTGTCCGGAAAACATCCCTTTGTTTGAGCATTTTCCGGAATTTCTGGATTTGGAGGAGGGAATGGCTTTCGATCTGGGCGACCGGCTGGTGCGGGTCATCGCCACGCCGGGCCACACGCCGGGCGGCAGAAGCTTTATCGACGAGCAGAGCCGCATTCTCTTTTCCGGGGACGCCTGCAATCCCAATCTGCTGCTGATGTTCGGCTGCACGGTGGAGGAAACGTTGGAGAGCCTGCGCCACCTGCAGAAATTCTCCTCGGAATTTGACCGCAACTTCACCGGGCACATCGGCTACGCCGGCAGAAACGTCCTCTGCTCCGTACCCGACCGGGTGCTTCCCGACGCCATCGAAGTCTGCCGCCAGGTGACGGAACAGGTGGCTCAGATAAAAACGGAAGAAAATTCCCTGTCTGGCGAGACGGTGAAGACCGCCGTCTATGGAACGGTTAAGATCAGTTTCTGAGCAAAGCCGGATGCCCGCAGGCGCCACGTTTTCATACGGTCTGTGCAGTATACGCACAGACCCGGCTGAACGGTTACGATAACGGACCAGGTGTGTGTTTGAACATTGTTTTCTGCAAGATGCGCGTCACAGGCTGAGGGGCGCGCAGAGTGCAAGAGTCAAATATCCATGGAAGCATGGCTGCCTGACTCATTGCCCGCGGGAAAGAACTTTCAGGCACGCTTCAGCAAAAAGACCGGAACCGTATGATCTTTCTTTTGCTAAGATCATACGGTTCCGGTCTTCTCTGGTAACCGTTCAGCCAGCTGAACTGTTACGGCATCCGCCCTGGAAAATCGCTTCGCGATGGGCCAGATGCCCGCAGGCGCTATGCTTTCATACGGTCTGCGCAGTAAAGCGCAGACCTGGCTGAACGGTTACCTTCTCTGTTCTATTTTTTCAGATATTTCGTATATTCCGCAGTATGGAGCAGCGCATTGGCATTGGCGATCCGCTCTTTCGAAGGCGAGTTGATTCCTTCCAGCGGATATTCCAGCCCCAATTCTTTCCATTTGAACACGCCCAGCGTATGGTACGGCAGAACTTCCACCCGCTCCACATTGTCCAGCGTGCGCAGAAACGCGTCCAGGTTTTTCAGGTCCTCGTCTTTATCGCTGTGCTCCGGCACCAGCACATGGCGGATCCACACCGGTTTTTCCATATCCGACAGATATCTGGCCAGTTCCAGGATATTTTCATTGGTGCATCCGGTCAGATCCCTGTGGGTCTCGT
>JAGHIA010000182.1 GCA_017887445.1 Fusicatenibacter sp. | reverse complement strand
GTCTTCATGACTTTGTCTTCCAGTTGCTCTTTGCTTTTGGTGTTTTCCAACCATGCCTCCTGTTCCGGCTGGCGGTTCGTTTCCTTCTTTCCACAATTATAAAACTTTTTTTGCGACCGGACAACAGGTTTGCCTGTTTTTTGTTGTTTGATAGAGTGATTTTTTGAAACGTTTGGCTCGAAAGAACCAGGAAACTTTCTTGAAACTATGTTCAAGGTAGTTTTAGATCATAGATATAGAGTTAATAGTAAACAAGGTTTTGCTTTGCAGATCTTAATCCAGATATGAGCGGTTATCAGATGAATCTGAGACTGCTCATATCTGGATGGATGATTGTGAAAAGCAGGAAAACCTTCCCGCACTGTTCTCCGGTTTTGTTTATTCTAGCATATGAATTGCTGCGTGTAAACACAGAATTTGTTCCTGTGTTATTCCTGTGGACAGCGAGCCGGAAAGTCAAAAAGCGCCAAGAAACGATGCTTGTATGGACATCTATATGTCTGTGATTATTTTGCTTTATACAGGTCTTCAGCTGTTTTTGCCGTATTTCGTGAGAGTGGGCAGGACCGCATCATCGCAGATCAGCAGACTGGGCGTACATCATCTGTTTTTCGGTCTTGGCATCGCCCTTGCCCTGCTGTCAGCGGCGCTTTGCATAACGCCACGGACAGCAGAACAAGGGCGGCAGACAATTTAATATCCAATCATCGGAATGGAAGCCGGCTCCTTGCCGAACGGCTTCCGTTCTCCATTTCTGAGCGCATACAGGATCTCTGAGGATGCCCGCACGGCCTCCATCAGCTCCGGATATGGCTGCATACACACGTCCACCATACCGATCTGATAATTCTCCCCGTCAAATCTTCCAAGGCAGAACTGGTCGTTGTACTGGAACCAGTGAGCGCCGACGCCGTAGGGATGGGCCGCCGCGTGTTCCACATAATACCGCCACATGGCGGCGCGCTGCGTCTGATCTTTTACGCCTTTCAGTCCCGTGGCCGGGAGTCCCCGGTCCAGCGCGCCGCAGTGAAATTCCCCGAGAAGGATCGGCAGATCCACACCGGCATTTTTGACGAAATCCATATCCGCCGACGGGTCGAAATCGTAGCAGTTGATGGAGAACACGTCGAAATATTCCCATCCGGCCATCATATCCGGGTTGTCTGCCTTGGACCAGCGAAGGCCCAGGTTCAGGTGGTTGGGGTCCACGCGGCGGCAGGCTTCAGAGGGGATACGGATGTACTCCCGCACCAGGAAGCGGGAGTATTCCCGGATATCACCGGAGGAAGCGGGATATTCTTCCGAACATTTTCCGATTGGCCGGTTAAGTGCCTCAAAGCTGTCAAAGGCGCTGCCCCAGGCACGGTTCAGCACATCGACGGTTTCATATTTTTCCCGCAGAAAGCGGATCAGTCCCTGGCGGCAGCAGGTATCCGCGGGATTGCGCAGCACTTCGTCGGCGATCTTCAGGTTCTCCACAAAATTGAACTCCGGTTCGTTGCGGAGAAAATATCCGATCAGCCAGGGGTCGTCCTTCCATGAGGCCAGGCCGCTGGCGTACGTGCGGGAATTTTCGACGTATTCCTCTGAGAGAACGTCGGGAAAATCGCGGAAGATCAGTGCCTTTGTGGACGGAAAGCCGCGAAGCTCGCGGACATAGGGGAGTTTTGCGCAGCCGTCGTTGACGCAGAGTCCCGGGAAATTCCCCTGGGAGTTGATGCCGTTGGACATAAGGATATGATGAGACATTTCCTCCCATTTTTCTTTCCACTTGGCGCCGAACACTTTTTTCAGGTTTGCCGCGCAGAAATTGAACATGCGGAAATGCTCCGGCTCCATGTACGCGGAGCGGCGCATGGTATCTTCGCGGAAAAATTCCCCGTATTCAGGGTCGTCAGGCGCGGGAAGCCATTCGCAGTTTTTCTCGAAGCCGTCGGTCCGCCCCTCCTCGCCGGGGCGGGTGCCGCAGGGGCCAAGGGAAAAGTAGTCGCAGCCCTCCGGGTCGGTCAGGTGCCAGCGGCCGTCCGGGGTTTTGATGGTGGAAAAAAATCCGTTTCCGTCCTTCAGCTTTCTGGAGGAATCTCCGCCCCAACGGTTCCAGGACGGGAATGGATACGCGGCAGGGCCGAGATTTGCCTCCATGGCTTGCCGCAGTTCCTCCAGGCTTGAGATTTTTCCAGGCCAGGAGCCGTCTTTCCACTGCCCGAAGGCATCTGTAAGCTTCCGCTCCGGAGTGGGATATTCTTCCGGTTCTGAATCGCTGAGATAGAAGTGTTCCATGCGAAGGGTCACATCGTGGAAGGTGCTTTTGATGCCCAACTCGAAACGCTCCACCTGACTGCGCTCTGTCCGCTGCCCGTGGACCACCAGCTTGAGCAGGCCGGGGCGGCGGTTGGTGTAGATGGTGTGATTGTCCAGAAGGTTCAGGTCCAGGCAGATCCTGGTCTTGAAGCGTGGGAGCAGGCCAAAGCGCAGAAAGAGCCGTTCCTGCTGCTCATCCGGCACAAAGCAGCGGAACATCATGGCTGCGCAGTGGTCCTCCAGGATCTCCACGTCTCCGATCAGATAGCGGAGCGCGGAATGTGTGAGCTGCGGAAACGATACGCCGCCGCCCTCGGCGCCGAGCATAAGGGTGCAGCTTTCGCCGGTCTGCTCAAGAATCTGCGCGTTTCGCGGGATGATCTGGTTCAGATGAATGGTTTCGGTTAATGGCATAGTTATTCCTCCTGTCTGTCAGGCAGCGGTCCGGACAGACGGAACCGCTGTTTTGTCCGTTTTCTTGTAACCGTTCAGCTGGCTAAACTGTTACGTTTTCTTCTATTTTACAGGACAGGAAAAAAGATTCCATGGAATCCTGCGACTTTTTTTGGAAATTAGCGACTTTTAAGGGATGATTCAGCTGGCTGAATCGTTACACTTTGTAACAGTTCAGCCTGCCACGATCCCGCGAGGTGTTATCGCGCAGGATGCGCGAAAACCCGAGGCCTGCAGTGCGCAGCTGCATGAAATGTAGTTTCTGTGCATCGCGAAACGTGTAATCGTTTAGCAAGGCTGAACGGTTACTGCACTTTTGAGAAAGTCGCTGGATTCCATGGACTTTCTTTGAGAGGAACGGTAAAATATAGTAACTGTTCAACCAGGTCTGTGCATTCAATGTAACAATTCAGCCTGCCACTATCCCGCGAGGGGGTTTCGAACAGGCTGTGCGAAAACCTCGGGGCCTGCAGCGCGCGACTGCATGAAATACAGTTGCTGTGCCTTGTGAAGTGTGTAGTTGTTCAGCACGCTGAATTGTTACCAGTTACTGCACAGACCGTATGAAAACGTAGTGCCTGAGGGGGGAGACCTATGAGCAAAAAACAAATGGCCGCCGGGGCGGCGGGACAGGAAAAGAACAAGGATCCGTATACTTTCTGGAATACGCTGGTTTTTTTGATGAAAGGAATCTGCCGCAGCGACCGGAAGCTGCTGGCGCTTATGATCGTGGAGGCGGTCTGTACCGTGGTCACGCCGTACCTCGGCATGTATCTTCCTAAGC
This sequence comes from Fusicatenibacter sp., assembly GCA_017887445.1. Lineage (GTDB taxonomy): Bacteria > Bacillota > Clostridia > Lachnospirales > Lachnospiraceae > Fusicatenibacter. The sequence continues at coordinate 12,860 of JAGHIA010000182.1, read as the reverse complement.
TTGGCGTGGATCTGGTGACGGAGCAGGCGGATCCGCGAAGGGCGGCGCTGCTGCTGGGCGCAGTGACGGCAGTTATGGCGGTATCACAGATGGCGGGAACCATGGCAGTGCGCGCCAAAACGATCCTGCAGGACCGGCTGCGCAGCCATTACCGCAACCGCCTGTTCGCCAAGACACTGGAGTGCGACTATGAGCATGTGGAAAGCGCCCAGTGGCAGAGACGGTATCATGAGGCCCGGGAGATGAGCGTCAACTGGGGCATCTGGTCCGGAACGACTATGATGTCCGAGGGCGCGGTGAAGACCTTTGCGGCAGTGTTCAGCTTTTTGCTGTACGGCTCCATTCTCGCCCGGCTGAACCCGTGGCTTCTGGTGCTGCTTGTGGCGTTGTCCATGCTGCACTTTCTGGCTCTCCGCCGGGCGCAGAAGCACGAGGTGGACAGGATCCTGGAGCGGAGCGGCATCCAGCACGGCCGCGGGTATTTTCGCAGGCAGGCGTCGGATGTGGGACTGGGAAAAGATCTTCGCCTGTATGAGATGGCGGGATGGATCCGGGGATATTTCCACCATTACAGGGAGGCGCATTTCCGCCTGCGCCAGGATGTGCAGGGACACTTTTACCAGGCGGCGCTGGTGGAGGCGGGAACGTTGTTTCTGCGGGATGCGGCGGCGTATCTGTATTTTCTGTGGCTGGCCTGCAGCGGAGCCATCACGGCGGGAGATTTTGTGCTGGCCTGCAGCGCCACGGCGTCATTTTCGGCGCTGGTGACGCAGGTGTCCGACAGCGTGGGCCAGATGTTCCAGGCGCTGCCGCCGCTGAAGCGGATGCGCGGCTATCTGGACGCGGCCGATGAGCCGGAACCGGAGCCGGCGGCCCAGCCTCCGGCGCCGGGTACGGCTGTCTCCATTGAGTTTCGGGATGTGACCTTTACCTATGACGGAAAGTCGCCGGTGCTGGACCATTTCAGCCTGACCATCGCGCCGGGGGAAAAGCTGGCGCTGGTGGGCGTCAACGGCGCGGGAAAGACGACGATCGTCAAGCTGCTGTGCGGCTTCTATCGTCCCTCCGGCGGCGAGATCCTGATCAATGGCACGGACATCCGGCAGTACCGGAAGGAAGACCTGTGGCAGCTGATCTCTCCGGTATTCCAGGAGGCGACCATTCTTCCGTTTACCATCGCGGAAAATGTTTCCATGTGTGCCGGGAAACAGACGGACCAGGCGCGGGTGAGAGAGTGCCTGGAAACGGTGGGACTCTGGGAAAAGGTACGGTCCCTTCCCGCGGGCATGGACACGGAGATGATGCGGCTGGAGGACGAGGAGGGTATCATGCTCTCCGGCGGGCAGAAGCAGAAGCTTCTGATGGCGCGGGCCTTGTACAAAGACGCGCCGCTGCTGTTCTTTGACGAGCCGACGGCGGCGCTGGACCCGATCGCGGAGAGCGAGACCTACGAACAGTTCCATCTGCTGTCCGGAACGAAAACGGCCGTGTACATTTCCCACCGGCTGGCCAGTACCCGTTTCTGCAGCCGGGTGGTGCTGCTGGAGAACGGTCAGGTGAAAGCCAGCGGGACCCATGAGGAGCTTTTGAAAAACTGCCCGGCTTACGCAGAGATGTTCCGGGTGCAGAGTCATTATTACAGAAGGGAAGCGGAGGTGGTCCTGTGAAAAAGAACAACCGGAAGTTGCTGAGGCACTGTCTGACAGAAATCTGGAAGCATGAGCCGCAGTCGCTGCTGATGGCAGGCGGCCTGGCGGTGGCGGACGCGCTGCTGCCGCTGGTCCCTGCGCTGCTTTCCTGGCTGTTTGTGGAGGGACTGGCCAGAGGTGAGTCCTTCGGCCGCCTGGCGGTTACGGCGGGGATCGGCGCGGCGGTGTTGTTTGTGCTGAATGCTTTGCGGGGGAAAATGTATCACTGCGGACTGCCTCATACGGAGGACTGCAATGACCGGATGGAATGGGAGTACAGTGAGAAGACCATGACCATGGACTATGCCTCCCTGGACAGTCAGGAGGCGGCGTATCTGCGGGCGAAGATCCGCAACGATTACAACTGGGGCAGCGGCGCGTATTTCATGATTCCCCAGTTTCAGCGGCTTTGCAGCGCGGTGTTGGGCATTGCGGCCGCAGCCGTGATGATGCTTCCGGTGCTGTCCAGGGGAAGTTTCTGGCTCCACTGGTCCTCGCCGCTGTTTCTTGTGTTCGCGGTGGCTCTGACGGGACTTTCCGCCAGAAGCCAGGAGCAGGTGTTTGTCAGGACGGAAGCCCTGCGGGAGGAGTATGACAAGAAGAGCGCCAGAAGCGACTGGCTGCTGGAGAATCTCACTTATAAAGAAGGCAAAGATATCCGCATTTACCGGGCGCAGCCGATGATCCTGGCGGCCATGCGGGAAACCGAGAGGGACCGCATGGTGGACGGAGAGAGCCGTATGGAAGGCCGGGCAGGCGCGCTGGACGGAGCTGTCTCCGGGCTGCTGATGGGAGGCTCCTATCTCTTTATTGTGCTGCGGGCGCTGCAGGGCGCGCTTTCCGCAGGCTCGGTGGTGCTGTTTGCGTCGGCCATTTACCGGCTGTGCGAGAGTCTGAAGCTTTTTGCCAGAAGCCGCAGCGAGATCTACCGGAACGCGCGGAGGATGGAGAGCAGCCTGGAGTATCTGGAATTGCCCGGACTGCTGCCGGAGGGGGAGCGGGCCGTGGAGCAGACGGACAAGGCTGTGGATATTGAATTCCGGGATGTGACGTTTTGTTATCCGGGCAGCAAAATTCCGGCTTTGTCCCATGTGTCGCTGCATCTGCGCCCCGGCGAGAAAACGGCGGTCGTGGGAAGGAACGGAAGCGGAAAGACGACCATGATCAAGCTGCTGTGCCGTCTGTATGACCCGCAGGAGGGTCAGATTCTGCTGAATGGGAAGGATATCCGGGAGTACCGGTACGAAGAATATCTGCGGCTGTTTTCCGTGGTGTTTCAGGATTTCTTCCTGCTGGCGGCGCCGCTGGGAGAAAATGTGGCCGCTTCCAGGGAGTATGACCAGGAGCGGGTGCGCAAGTGCCTGGAGGAGGCAGGCTTTGGCCCGCGTCTGGCACGGATGGAGAAGGGGTTGAAAACGGAACTGTACCGGGTGCTTGCCAGTGACGGTGTGGAGATCTCCGGCGGCGAGGCCCAGAAGATCGCCCTGGCACGGGCGCTGTACAAGGATTCGCCGGTGGTGATTCTTGACGAGCCGACGGCGGCGCTGGACCCGATCTCCGAGTATGAGGTGTACAGCGGCTTTCGCGGTTTGGTGGGACAGCGGACGGCAGTGTTTATTTCCCACCGGCTGTCTTCCTGCCGCTTCTGCGACCGGATCCTTGTGTTCCAGGACGGAAAGCTGGTACAGGAGGGAACCCATGAGGAATTACAGGCAGAGCGCGAGGGCCTGTACAGCCGGATGTGGGAGGCGCAGGCTCAGTATTATCAGGAAGAGCAGGAGGACGGATCGGGACAGCTCCCGGCTTTGGAATGAATCTTCACAAACTGTGACGCACGTCTTGCAGAAAGCAATTTTCAGACACGATCTGGAAAGCATTCCGCTTTTGGCACATGTTACGGCGCTCCAGGAAACTTTGGTAAGTTTCCTGGAGCGCCGTTTGAAAATTTGTAACAGTTTGACCTTATTAAGTTGCTGCGGTCTATTCATGTTCCTGGCCATGATGGTGCTGTTCCGCTTCTGAATGGCCAGGGCTGCTGTTTTGATAGCTGCCGCCATTTTCCGTGGAAGTGGTGTTGTCCGGCTCCGCTTCTGTGCCACTCTCCGTGGAAGTGGTGTTGTCCGGTTCCGCTTCCGTGTCACTCTCCGTGGAAGCGCCGGAGAGCTGTCGGATGCGCTGCCAGATCTCGTGCATGGAAAGCTCCTGTACCTGGCCGGAGGTCACGGACGGATCCAGCTCCTGGAGGATCTGAAACGCCTGATACTTTCCGAAGGACATACCGCAGGAATGAGCTTCATGCACTTCCTCGATGTTTCCGGAATGGCAGTGTACGTTGGAATAGCCGGATACAGAACCCTCCACATCCTGGAGCACCTCCTGGTTCTGGCTTTCCGATTCCCCGGCCACCGTCAGGGAGAGGATATTGTCGCCGTCGAGAAGCGCTTCGATGGTATCGTCTTCCAGAATAAGGGTCAGCGCGTCCTGATAATCCAGATATTTAAGTTCCAGCGAATCCGCCAGTTTTTTTCCGTCCTCATTGTAGCTTTCCACGGAGATGATCCGCTCGAAACAGTTGAGGCCAAGTTCCAGAGAGGGATTGATGTCCACGCTGATGTAGGTCACAGGGGTGAAAAAAAGATAACCGGCGCCGGCGGCGAACAGGAACAAACACAGTGCGGACGCGGCAGCCAGACGGCGGAAATGGGACGCCCGCCGGGTGTGGGCACGGTATACCTTTTCGTACAGATATTCCTTTGTATGTTCTTTCAGCTCCTGCTCTGCGTGGATCTGGCCGAATGTGTTTTTCCATGGCTTATTCATCGTCGGTCACTCCTTCCAGTTCTTGTTTCAGCAGATGTCTGGCACGCGTAAGGAGCGTGTAGACAGTATTTACGTTTTTCTTCAGAATCTGACTGATCTCGGCTGCGGAATATTCCTCATAATAATAGAGATATACCACGTTTTTATATTTTTCCGGCAGGCCAAGAACCGCGTCCAGCAGCTCACTGTGCTCCAGATCTGGGACCATTGCCGTTTCCTTCAGTGCCTCCAGGGAGGTGGTGCGGCTGCGGAAAAAGCTTTTCAGCAGGTCCTTGCAGGCGTTGACTGTCACACGGATGATCCAGGCCTTTTCGTGTTCCTCGCTCTCAAATGGTTCCGGATAGAGAACGTATTTCAGAAAGACAGTCTGGAAAATATCTTCCGTGTCTGAATAGTTTTTCAGATGTACCATGCAGATGCGCCGGACGGTATCGGCATACCGCTCGATGGCTCTGTTTGCTTCTTCCTCACTTCGCATATCTTTCCCATCCTCAGTTGACTTGGTGTGGCGGTTTACGATTATCTACGGCAGCCGCTGGTTTTGCTGCAGTCCGTGTGGGAAGAACGGCAGTCTTTGCCGTGGTGTCCGTAAAACTGCGGGCAGCTTCCGGTGCGGTCAATGTTTGCGTCCTGGCAGTAGGAACAGGAGTATTTGAGATTGGAAACAGCTCCATCGGTGGAAGCCGGCGAGCTGCTGCCAGCCGCCAGCGCGGCGGTTCCGCAAATGGTTGTTGTGATGGCTGCTGCTGCGAGAATAACGGATACTTTTTTCATGATAAATCGCTCCTTTTTCTGAAGATCCGCCGGGGCGTGCAGATTGCGGGAGTCACCAAATATTCATACAGGCATGTGTACTTGGCTCGTTGCCCGCAGGAATGAATTTTCGATTCGCTCTGTGCAGGTCCCAGCCGGACAGGTTTCTTTTTGTTTGTTTCATATGTAATACGATCCAGAAAGAGAGTTTCATTCAAAAAAGCAAAATTTTTTTGAAAAATTTTTCCAAACGATTACGGTAGTGGTGAATGGCAACGTAATAATTCTCTCTGTCACTGATTATAGCATAATTTGCCGGCGTTTTTTCGCTGTATGCGAAAGTGCAAGGCAGGTAACAGTTCAGCCAGGTCTGTGCATTTACTGCACAGACCGTATGAAAACATAATGCCTCCAGGTATCCAGCCCAGCGCGAAGCGATTTTCAATGGCTGGATGCGGCAACAGTTCAGCTGGCAGAACTGTTACCAAGGCAGAGGGAAGGGTATGGGAAAGTTACAATATATCTGGAAATTTTCTTATCAGAGGTTTATAATAGTAACAATTACTGATAAACAATGAAAAAATCCAGAAATGGAGGTACTATCCATGAACCTGACACCGTACCAGGACTACCGCAGAAAAATCGTGGAAAACTGCGGCAAAGTGATCGTGGGAAAGGAAAAAGAGATCACACTAATCCTGACCTGCTTTCTATGCTCCGGCCATATCCTTCTGGAGGATCTGCCGGGAACCGGAAAAACCATGCTGCTGCGGGCGTTTGCGAAAACCATCGGCGGAAGCTTCCGCAGGATCCAGTTTACGCCGGACCTGATGCCGTCCGATCTGACCGGCATCAATTTCTATAATCAGAAATCCGGAGAGTTTGAATTCCGTCCGGGTCCCCTGTTCGCAAATGTGGTACTGGCGGATGAGATCAACCGGGCGACGCCCAGGACCCAGTCCAGCCTCCTGGAAGCTATGGAGGAACGTCAGATTACCGTGGACGGTACGACCAGTCTCCTGGAGGAGCCGTTTCTTGTCATGGCCACGCAAAACCCGCTGGAGTCTTACGGAACGTTTCCGCTGCCGGAGGCTCAGGTGGACCGTTTCTTTATGAAGCTGTCCCTGGGATACATGACACGGGAGCAGGAGATGCAGGTGCTCGCCCGTCCGTCCTCCGCCGCGGAGCTGATCGGGGAGCTGGAGCCGGCAGTCACGCCGGAGGAGACCGCCTATGTGCGCGGCGCGTATTCTCAGGTCCGGATGTCCGGAGAGGTCCTGGGATATTTGATGGACATTGTGGAAGGTACCCGCAGGGACGGCGCGTTTTCCTGCGGCGTGTCCACCCGCGGCGCGATCGCCCTGTACAAGGCGGCGCAGGTGACGGCGGCTTTTGACGGCAGAGACTTTGTGATTCCGGAGGACATCCGGGAGATGGCGCCCTATGTGCTTCTGCACCGGCTCTGCGGGGAAGGCGGCAGGAAAGCGGCGGACTTCGCGGGCCGCCTGAACCAGCTGATCGACCGGATCCCGGTCCCGCTGGAGCGGGTATGATACTGTTTTTTGTCCTCTTTCTGCTCCTGCTCCTCCTGGCGGCGCAAACATGGGCGCTGCGCCGCTGTCTGGAGTCGGTGCGGGAAGACTATTGGACGGAAAAGACAATCGTGGACTGCGAGGAAGAATTTGCGGTGCTTCTGTCTGTCACCAACCGCAGCCGCCGTTATCTTCCTTTTGTGAAAGTAAGTCTGGGACTGCCAAGAGGATGCACTCTGGCGTCGGGAAGTGGATCCGGGAAAGAAAAGGCGGCGTACACCTGCAGTCTTCGTCCGTGGCAGGAGGTCCGGTTCCGGGTTCCGGTGAAGATTGGTCATAGAGGCCGGTATGTGCTGCGCCATCCGGAGCTTTCCGGCGGCGATTTCCTTGGACTGCGGGAACAGCAAAGGGAGTTTCCTCAGTTTCGGGAGGTGATCGCCGCGCCGAAGCGGCAGACCTGTCCGCGGCTGGACCAGGCGCTTGGAAGTTTTCTCGGCGATTATTCGGTGCGCCGGTTTTTGTATGAAGATCCCGTGCTGACAGCCGGGTACCGGGAGTACACGGGGCAGGAGCCGATGAAACAGATTGCCTGGAAACAGAGCGCCCGTGTCGGCTCCTGGATGGTGCGCCAGCAGGACCACACGGTGGAGCCGGCGGTGACGGTCCTGCTCAATGTGGAGACACGGGAGAGCATGGAGATGACAGAGGCGGCCTTCTCTCTGGCCCGGACGGTCTGCGAAGCGCTTGAGGAACGGCGGATCAAATATGATTTTGCCACCAACGCATCCCAGGCGGGCGGCAGAAAAAGAGGCGCGGAAGTGGCGGAAGGTCTTGGAGAATCGCATATCCTCCATGTGCTGGAATGTCTGGGACGGGGACTTGTGGAAGCAGGACGCCCCTTTTTTGACATGCTGGAGGAGGCGGCGCTGCGCACAGGGCGAAACCGCGGTCTTCTGGTGATCACCCCGGGGGAGGGACTGGAGTGTCCTGCGAGGAACGCAGAGGGATTGGACCGGTGGCGAAAAGAATCCGGAGGGAATGTGCAGATCCTGTGCGCGTGCCGGATATACGAAGGGCAGGAGGAACGGACATGGCACTGATGGAGTTTTATCGTATGCTGGCGCAGATGGCCTGCTATTATACGTTCGCGGGAGCCGCGGCGTCCTGTTTCGGCGGCGGAGCAAGTCTGCTCCCGGTGTTCCTGCTGTCCGCGTGCTATGTGGTCTGCGGGAGGATACGCAAGAAGGCGTTCAGGAGGAAGTCTGGAAGTAAACTTTCAAATCTGCCACTATTGGCGCAGCCAGTACGCCGTGAAAGAGGTAAGAATGTTCGAAGGCCCGCCGGGGCAGTTGGAGCGCTTTCGGTGTTCCCGGTGGTCATTCAGACGGTTCTCTGGCTTGTTGTGCCGGGAAGTGCGGCGGCGGACCGGGTGTGCTTTCTGCCTCCCGCGATTTATGTGGCGGTTCTGGCGTACCGGGGAGATTTTGCGCCGTCCCGTTATCGCCAGATGGATCTGTTTTCCCTGTTCTGGAAAGTATACCCGGTGTTTGCGGTCATGATGACCTTATTTGATCAGGGGAAGCTCCTGGAAGCGTCTCTGCCCGCAGCGTTGCTCACGGTGATTTCTTCTGTCTTACTGCTGCGCTCTCTGCGCCATGAGCCAGAGGTGTATCTGCGCCGGGGGTATCAGCTGTATAATTTTCTCTGTGCGGGAGCGCTGACGGCGGCAGCGTGGGGGTTTAGCAGACCGGCGGTTCTGCGTGCGGCGGGAGGAATCCTGTCCGCGTGCTGGCATCAGATTCTGGTTCCTGTGCTGAGCCTGATATTCACGGCATTGTCTCTGGTGTTCGCGGTGATCTTTCAGCTGATTGGACGGATACTGCCCATAGGAAGTGTGGAGCCAGGAGATGTCATGGAGTTTTTCGGGAAGTTTTCCGGACAGGAGACAGCCGCGCTTCCGGAAAGCGGTGGAACAGGGATAAAAATCGACTGGCAGACGGTGTTTTTCTTCCTTGGAGCGGCAGTGTTTGCGATTCTTGTGTTTGCTTTTTTCCGGTGGCTGCTGATGCGCAGACCGGAGGATGAAAAACTTTCCGTGCAGGTGGAAACCATTGACCACACGCCGCCGCAGGACGCGGACCCGGGGAAAAACTATAAAAACAGCCAGATCCGCCGTGTCCGGGAACTGTACCGGGATTTTCTGCGGTTTTACGAGAAGCAGGGCGGCGGCCGGAAGGTGTCTGATACCAGTCTGGACATTGCCGGGAAAGCGGAAGCTATGGCGGAGGAGCGAAAAAAAGAGCAGGGAGCTTTTGGGATAAAAAAGAGACGTTACAGTCAGGCAGAGCAGCCGGTGCCGGCGGATTCCTCAAAACCAGATGAGGTATTTTTTGCGCTGCGCAGGGTTTATCTGAACGCCAGGTACCGGGAAGAAGTCCAGGAAGACGACGGAAAGAATATGAAAAAGCTGTGCGGGGAGGTGAAGAGGCGACTGCGATAACTGTTCAGCCAGGTCTCGGTAAACTTCCAAGTCTTCCACTTTACAGCAAAACCAGAATATGCTATCCTAACTATAGTAGCTTTTTGACAGAGACAACAGCCGAAGATGGTGACTGCCCGTATCCGGGTTCGGCTGTTGTCTGTTTTTTTAGAGAGGAGTGCTGATGAATAAGAAACTGAAAACAAAAGTTATGGAAGCGCTGTCATCGGTAGTTCCGATTACGGCAATCGTTCTTTTGCTGAGTTTCACAGTGGCGCCCATGCCCGTGGGGTCTTTGATGCTCTTTCTGTTCGGAGCAATTCTGCTGGTGGTCGGAGTCGGCCTGTTCTCGCTGGGCGTGGATCTGGCGATGCTTCCCATCGGCGAGGGGATCGGCGGCCAGATCGCGGGAAGCCGCAGGCTGTGGCCGATGATCCCGGTGTGTTTTCTGATCGGCGTGTTCGTGACCATCGCCGAGCCGGATCTTCAGGTACTGGCCAGACAGGTACCGGCAGTTCCGGATATGGTGATCATCCTGACCGTAGCCGGAGGCGTGGGGTTCTTTCTGGTGATGGCGCTGCTGCGCGCCAAATTTGGCTGGCCCCTGAACCAGATGCTGATTCTGTGTTATGGACTTGTTTTTGTGATGGCATTTCTTGTGCCAAAGGAATTTCTTGCAGTAGCTTTTGACTCCGGCGGAGTTACCACAGGACCGGTGACGGTTCCGTTCATCATGGCGCTGGGCGGTGGTCTCGCCGCGCTTCGGAAAAATAAGAGTTCCGACGCGGACAGCTTCGGTGTTGTTGCTCTTTGCAGCGTAGGGCCGATCCTGGCGGTTATGATCCTTGGTCTGTGTTATAATTCCAGCGATCTCAGTTACACGCCATTTTCGATTCCGGATCTGGAAACGACAGCGGATGTGGGGATGTATTTTGCATCGGGATTTCCGGATTACATCGAGGAAGTGGCTCTGGGACTGGCGCCTATCGTTATATTTTTCACTGTGTTTCAGATTGTCGCCCTGCGTCTGCGCCGCAGACAGGTGATCAAAATCGTGGTGGGAATGGTGTATACCTACCTGGGTCTGGTGCTGTTCCTCACCGGCGTCAACGTGGGCTTCATGCCGGCCGGATATTATCTGGGCGAACAGATCGCAAGCCTGCCGTTCCACTGGATCCTGGTGCTGATCGGAATGGTAGTCGGATGGTTTATCGTGGCTGCCGAGCCGGCAGTTCATGTGCTCAACGAGCAGGTGGAGGAAATCACCGGCGGCGCCATCTCCCAGAAGGCCATGGGAACGACGCTCTCTGTGGGCATGGCGGTGGCCGTAGGTCTGGCGATGCTCCGGGTAGTGACAGGAATCTCCGTGCTCTACCTGCTGTTGCCGGGATATCTGATCGCGCTGGGACTCAGCTTCTTCGTGCCGAAGGTCTTCACCGCGATCGCCTTTGACTCCGGCGGCGTGGCGTCGGGACCCATGACGGCGACCTTTCTGCTTCCCTTTGCCATGGGAGCCTGCGAGGCCATGGGGGGAAATGTGCTGACAGACGCGTTCGGTATCGTAGCCATGGTTGCGATGACGCCACTGGTCGCCATCCAGATCCTTGGCATGATCTATCAGAGAAAATCCGTCAGAGAGCGTGCCGAGGGTGTTGTGGGAGTTTCCACGGAAGACTTTATTATCAGCTATGACGATTTCGACGACGAGTATTCAATGGAGGAGAATGTATGAGAGAAGATACGCGCATCCGGCTGATGGTTGCGATCATGGACCGGGGACGGGGATGGAAAGCGGTGGAACTGTTTTCCAGTTTTGGCCTTCACCTCCACTATGCCATGCGTGGAATCGGAACGGCCAACTCGGAGCTGCTGAATTACCTGGGCTTTGGAGAGACGGAGAAGGATGTGCTGTTCACCCTGCTTCCCGGATACACGGCTCCGAAAGTGTTTGAGGCGGCGAAGGAAAAGCTGCATCTGGCAATTCCTGGCAGAGGGATTCTGTTTTCCATTCCACTGTCGGCGCTCAGCAACGCTGTGGCGCAGAACGTGAGCAAAGAAGCATATCATCCGGAGACGGAAGAGGAGGAGAAAATGGCAAAATCCAAGAAAGATCTGATACTGGTGATGGCGGCCGTGGGAAGCACAGACACCGTCATGGACGCCGCGAAGAAAGCCGGCGCCAGGGGCGGCACCGTACTGCGCGGCCACAGGATCCGCGACGACAAAGAACACCCCGGAGACGGAACCGTACATCCGGAAAAAGAGATCATCGCGATACTCGTCCCGCGGGAACTTCGCCAGCCAGTGATGGAGGCAGTAAACAAAGAAGCCGGACTGTCCACAGACTGCCGCGGCGTACTGCTGTCCCTGCCGGTAGACGAGGTAGCGGGTCTGACCGGGTTCTGATAAATGAAGAGGAGATATCTGCAAAGAAGAAGCGGTTTCGCCGCGCAGATCCTCCGTCAATATCTGCAGTCAACTGTAAAACGCTTTGGCACAGGGTATGTCAAAGCGTTTTTCCGTACGAAATATCATAGTATCACCCGGTTCTAAATAGTAGGCATTCCTTCCCATTCTGGAGCAGGCGTTATTCCCATGATCTTTGCGATAGTCGGCGCGATATCCAGAATGCTGCCGCCATGGAATTGTTTCCCTGGCTGGAAGTCATCGCCAATGTAAAAATTGGGGATAAGCATATCCTCAGCCATTTCGCTGCCGTGGTCCCGGTCGTGTCCGCCGTGGTCTGCCGTGATAATGATCGTGTATTCCCCGGAACATTCCTCAACAACCGTTTTTATATTATCTACAGCACAGCTGATCCTTCTCAGATACTCCGCAGACATCCAGCCGTTGTCGTGTCCGCCCTTTTCATCGGTTTCTACCATATACAGAAAAACAAAGTCTGGCTTTGATTCTCTGATCCGGGAAATTGCACGCTTGGTCAGACTCTCATCGCTGTATTCTTCCGAATATGAGTGGATATATTCAGAGAATTTCAGAGAGCCAGGACGGGCAACATCCCTTATGTTTTCCCAGCCATAGTACATGGCGTTTACAGAGCCGGCGTTTGCAAGCTGTTCAAATAAACCGTTCAGCGGGCGTACCATGGGCGTATAGATATTCGTGATGATTCCATGTCTCTGCGGCGGCACACTGTGGAACAGAGACATATGACACGGAAGCGTAACACTCGGTGTCACCGTTCTCGCGTCAAGGGTATAATATGCTTTTTCCTTCAACACGCCTACATATTCGTTCCCACATGCCACCAATCCATCCGGCCGCATTCCGTCAACTGATATTAAAATAACTTTTTTTCCATTCATGTTCCTTTCCTTCCCTTTTCAAATTTCCGCAGCAATCGGCATTGATACGCTGTATACATACTACCACATCTATGACCCTCGCCGCAATACACGCCCATACGCAACCCAAACCAGAACGCCCATGCGCCCCCAGAACCAGGACGTCCATGCACAACCCAAACCAGAACACCCATCCGCAGCCAAACCCAGGGCGCCCATGCGCAACCCAAACCAGAACACCCATGCGCAGCCCAAACCAGGGCGCCCATCCGCAACCCAAACT
>JAGHIA010000181.1 GCA_017887445.1 Fusicatenibacter sp. | reverse complement strand
TTTTCCAGCTTAAATGAGGAGGGAAAACTGCTGTCCATGAATGTATGGACAGATGAAACCGCCGTAGAGCGTTGGCGGAATGCTGTGCAGCACCGCATGAGCCAGAAAGAGGGACGGGAAAAGCTGTTTGAAAGCTATAAAATTACCGTCTGCTCTGAATTGCGTTCCTATACGGACACAGACCGCGCGCAGGCTCCGCAGGATTCTAACCAGTATTTTGGTGTGGAGGGATAATATGCAGTACATCAGTCGTTATCAATCTCCCATGGGAGAAATCCTTTTGGCCGCAGACGAAACCGGCCTGACGGGATTATGGTTTGAGGGACAAAAATATTTTGCCCTTTATCTGGAAAAAGAACACGAAGAAAAAGAACTTCCTGTGTTTGAACAGACGAAGAAATGGCTTACTATTTATTTTTCCGGGAAAGAGCCGGACTTTCAGGTGCCGCTCCATTTTATCGGCACGGAGTTTCAAAATGAAGTGTGGGAAATCCTCTATTCTATTCCATACGGACAGACGATGACCTACGGGGAAATCGCGAAACAACTTGCCGCCAGACGGGGGTTAAAGCGTATGTCGGCACAGGCCGTCGGCGGGGCTGTTGCCCGTAATGAAATTTCCATTATTGTCCCCTGCCACCGGGTAGTAGGATCAAACGGGAGTTTGACCGGGTACGCCGGCGGCATTGATAAAAAAGTGGAACTGCTCAAGCTGGAGGGGGCTTTGAAACAGGAATATTTTATCCCGAAACATAGTACGGCGCCGTAAAGGAGGACATGATGAAACCTGCTAATTTTACTGATCTTAATTATTCCTTTGGAATACAGGCAGAAAATTTTGAGAGCACTGCACTGAATTTTACAAAAGAGGAATATTTGAATTATACAGTATCTTGTGTTGCGCCGGACAAGCAGGATATTATTTTAGAAGTTGCCGCCGGGACTTGTGCCTGTGGCCGTTCTTTTGCCCCGTTAGCGCACACAGTTGTATGTCTGGACGCAACACTTCCCATGCTGACGGTCGGAAAAGACAAAGCAGACAGCAGCCACATGAATAACATGATTTTTATAAAAGGCTATGGGGAAGAACTGCCTTTTCTAAATGAAAATTTTGATATTGTGTTTTCACGTCTTGCGTTCCACCACTTTACAGACACGAATACCGTTTTTTCTGAAATGGTAAGGGTGTTGCGTCCCGGCGGCAAATTAGTCCTGATTGATATGGAAGCTGCCGCTGAAGAATTACGAAATACAGAAGATGAAATTGAAACCCTGCGTGACCCCTCTCATGTAAAAAACCTGAGCATGAGTGAAATGCTGGGTCTGTTTGCCATGCACAATCTTACCGTAGAAAAATGCGAAAAAACCGAAATGAAACAGAATCTAAACAGCTGGCTTGCACTTACAAAAACGCCGGAGCAGATACAGGCTGAAATTACAGAACGCATGAAAAATGATATGAGAAACAAAGAGAAAACAGGCTTTTTCCCATATATGGAGGACAATGAAATTTGTTTTAATCAAAGGTGGACTTTAATCATTGGCCGCAAAAAATAGAAATCACACATCAGGAAACCGTTTCGGGATGTATCTTATTTTTGATGCGCAAACTTGCTTCTATATGCATGATCCAATGCCTTGAAAAAGGCATTTGTATCAGTCCGCGTACATCTTTGCCGCACCAATAATCGATCAGCCAGATTGCGTTTTCATGGTTGCTCACCACATGTAACGATTTTAAGCACTCTTTCCTTTCTTCCGATACCTTCTTTCGCAAGTCAGCATAAGACAGATTTCGGATGATCTTTTCCGTGCTTGCTTTTACTTCAGAAATATAGGAATAAAGCTCTTTCAGATTAAGCTCCCTGGAAAAATCCGCGATCTGCTGTTTTACCAGTTCATTTCCAGTGGAGATGATAGGCGAATGGATGCGCTCCTGATAATTTCTTGTGAAAAATACCTGCTCGTCCTCGTTGATCAGCACATGGGCAACGATATCTTCGATACGAAAAATATGCCAGATGGAATACGCAATGGTTTTGCTGTGATAACCGTCCGCATTCAAAAAAGGGATCGCGTAAAAATCTTCTCCGTTTAATTCACTATAGAATCCGGTTAAGCTTTCCATAAGCCGGTTCCGCAGTTTAAATAGCGTACCGATCCCTTCCTCGTAGGTATCTTTTTTCCTGACCTGTGTCTGCATTAATTTATTGAGTTCCGACCATTCTTTATTCACAAACTATTACCTCAAAACTTCCATAACTTTTTTATATTTGTCTTGATAATATTTTTTGCTTTCGGAAGATAATTTTTGAAAACTTCTTGTTAATTTTGCTTTTACAAATTCCTTCCCCTCTTCAATCCCCATTTCTTTTTGAACATAAGCGAGATACAATAAACTGGGTATGTTATCAAGGTGGGAAATCGCATCGGCATCTGCAACACATAACTCTTCAGGGGTATTTTTTATTGAACTTATACTTCCTCTATGATTTCTGATACATTCTTGCACCAAATATATTTTTTTACTATCATAATTATATTTTTTTAAAATGTCAGATGCCATTTCTGCACCATGTATGTGATGAAGGTCATATAAACTATAATCTGTAATAGATGCAATATCGTGCAGCCAAGCAGCAATCATAACAACTTCCTTATCTGCGCCATACTTGACAGCAAGAATTTCTGCATTTTTCACTACTGCTGCAATATGATAGTAACATCCTATCCCAAATTTGTTCGTTTCCTTTTTGCATCTATCATATATTTCCTGTTGTAAATTCCTCAGAATATCTTCTCGCATATTTTCTCCTTTTATGGCGTAGAGTGTGTTTGAAAATTCATTTCTGCAATCTGCGCACCTCACTTTGCGTGGAATTTACCCCAAAATCAGTCAGCGTAGTCCCCCACGCTTCCTGATTTCATAGTAAATGTATAACAAAATCGGCGGTATCATTCGCAATACCGCCGATTTTGTTTTAACGCTCAAGATATACTAAAAATCCAATACCGTCCCCAATCGTAACCAGGTTCGGATTGCCATTATCGAATGCGGATAACAGGACTTGAACCTGCACGTCAAGGACACCAGAACCTAAATCTGGCGCGTCTGCCAATTCCGCCATATCCGCATATAGTGTATTATATAGTAGATTTATGCGGATGTCCAGAAATATTTTTAAACAGGTGTTTCGACGTATTACAAAAGATAATTTTTCACAAGGATCCCAAGGCCAAGAATGGGACCACTCCAATGCGCCAAAGATACTGAGGGCGATCAAAGCGCCTATATCCAAGTATTGTCCGGCAATGACTTGAAAAAGGCCTTTGGCCTTCCGCACTTTTCGCTCGCGGCGTTCCAAAGCAGCAATCATTGAAAAATCACGCAAGCAAACAGATCGCAGCCAACCCCAGAACGGCGAGCAGGGCCGGCGGCATATGTCTCATGGGGGCATCTGCAGGGATGCGAGAACATCTTAACGTCCCGGAGACGTTCCGGACGGGGCAGGCGAAGGACTGCCAGTCCGGAGCCTGAGGCGCACTGAGACGGGAACGCATCACGCGTTCCTGTCGAATTGCGCCGGTCCCCGTCCGAAACGCCCCCGGAACGTTTCGATGTTCCGCATCCCTGCAGCAGTCCCCATGAGACATATGCCGCCGGTCCTGCCCGCCGTTCGTCCGCCATTGCCGCATTTTTCCACAGCTCCCCAAAAGAAAAACTGTACACAGGCCGGGAGATATGATATAATGACTCCGTCAAAGGGCGATAAAATCGCCTCTTTTAAACAATTCATTATCCGGTAAGACCATAACCGGTTTCTATTTTTGAATTTCAATAATAACAAAATCCCGATAGAACAGAAAATGTTTCAGGAAGATTTGAGGAAAAAAGAATGACAAGAGAAAAGTATGAATCATTATCTCTGAGCGTCCTGAGGGAGCTTGCCAAGAGCAGAAACCTGAAAGGAGTATCTGCGCTGCGCAAAGAAGCGCTCATCGAGAGGATGCTGGAGGAAGACCAGAAAGCAGAGGGCCAGGAGAGCGCCGCGGCCGGCGATAAAGCCGGAAAGACAGAAAAGAGAGAGCCCGAGGAAAAAACCGAGCAGACAGCGCCTTCGGACGCGCCGGAAAAAATTGTCCGGGAACGTCCGGTATATACGCCTTCGGAAGAGATCAAATACGGAAGAGATAATTATCTGGAAAAAAGAGCCTACCGTGAGCGTCAGGACAACCAGAAAGAACGCCAGGAGAATGTCCGCGAGCGTCAGGACAGCGCACGGGAACGCCAGGACGCTGTCCGGGAGCGCACGGTGCGCAGAGAGTACACGGTCCGCGAGCAGCAGCCGAGGGAAGCCGTGGATAATGAAACCGCTCAGGAAAGCGTAAGAGAGCAGACCGGCCAGCAGCCGCAGATCGAGAGCGGCCGCGAGGCCTGCGGAATTCTGGAGGTTATGCCGGATGGCTTCGGCTTTATCCGTTCGGACAATTTTCTTCCGGGAGAAAACGACGTCTATGTATCTCCGGCACAGATCCGCCGCTTCGGTCTGAAGACAGGCGATATGATCCGCGGAAATACGAGAGTAAAGACCCAGAACGACAAGTTCGGCGCGCTGATGTACGTCAAGTCTATCAACGGCTATGCGCCGGATTCCGTGTCGAAACGGACCAGCTTTGAGGATATGACCCCGATCTTCCCCAACCAGCGTCTGAAGCTGGAGCGTCCCGGCGGAAGCCTGGCCATGCGTGTGGTAGATCTGGTCAGCCCCATCGGAAAAGGACAGCGCGGTATGATCGTATCTCCGCCGAAGGCCGGAAAGACGACCCTGCTGAAGGACGCGGCCAAATCCATCCTCCGAAACAATCCGGAGATGCACCTGATCATCCTTCTGATCGACGAGCGCCCGGAGGAGGTCACGGACATCCGCGAGGCGATCCACGGCCCCAATGTGGAGGTTATCTATTCCACCTTCGATGAGCTGCCGGAGCACCACAAGAGAGTTTCCGAAATGGTTATCGAGCGGGCCAAGCGCCTGGTGGAGCACAAGAAAGACGTTATGATCTTCATCGACAGCATCACCCGTCTGGCCAGGGCCTACAACCTGACCGTGCCGCCAAGCGGAAGGACGCTGTCCGGCGGTCTTGACCCGGCGGCGCTGCATATGCCCAAGCGTTTCTTCGGCGCGGCCAGAAATATGCGGGAGGGCGGAAGCCTGACCATTCTCGCCACGGCGCTGGTGGATACCGGCAGCAAGATGGACGACGTGGTTTACGAGGAGTTCAAGGGTACAGGAAACATGGAACTGATCCTGGACAGAAAACTCCAGGAAAAGAGAGTGTTCCCGGCCATCGACATTGTGCGTTCGGGAACGAGACGGGAGGATCTTCTGCTCACTCCCGACGAGCAGGATGCAGTTTACAATATGCGCCGGGCGCTGAATGGACTGAAATCCGACGAAGCCGTGGAAAACATCCTGAATATGTTTTCACGGACCAGAAGCAACGGCGAGTTGATCCAGCTGCTGAAAAAACAAAAAATTGTATAATATCTTGCATTTTGTAAAAAGGTATGTTATAATTTGAGAGCTGTGCAAGATTCGAGAGAGTCTTAGTGATAGAAACAATCAGAAAGACCGGAAGCGATGCTGTTTTGGAACCGTCCGCCCAGCCGTTTGGCAGTGAGGACCGTCGGCAGAGTTTGTATATGAGAGTATATATGAGAACTCAAGGGAACAGCAGATCGCAGCCATCGTTCTGGACAAAATAATGAAAAACAAGAAGAGGTGAAGGAAATGAGAGAAGGAATCCATCCGGAATATCATCAGGCAACTGTTACCTGCAACTGTGGAAATACATTTGTGACAGGCTCTACAAAGAAAGATATCCACGTAGAAATCTGCTCCAAGTGCCATCCGTTCTATACCGGACAGCAGAAGGCGACAGCAGCTCGCGGACGTATTGAGAAGTTCAACAGAAAATACGGCATGAAATAAGAAAAAACATAAGTGTGAAACAATGGGTTGAGGTTGGAAAATCTCAACCCATTGTGCTATCCAGGTAATGTTTCAGCTGGCTGAACCGTTACCTGTCCAAGGAAAGGGAAAAGGTTGGAAGGAAACTTCCAAATCTACCATTATTGGCGCAGCCAGTGCGCCATGAAAGAGGTAAATATGAAATCATCAAATATCGGCGGCCAGGCGGTGATGGAAGGCATCATGATGATGAACAAGGAAAAATACGCAGTGGCCGTGCGCAAACCCGATCGGGAGATTGAGGTAAAGGTGGAGGAACACAGATCCCTGGCTCGTCAGGAAACCATCCAGAGGATCCCCATCGTCCGCGGTATTTTCAGCTTTATCGATTCCCTGGTGATCGGCATGAAGTGCCTGATGTATTCCGCAACTTTTTACGAGGATGAGGAAGAAGAACAGAAGCGCATGGAAATGAGCGAGGAGGAGCGGCAGGCCGCGCTGAGAAAGAAAGAGAAGGACGACAGCCTGCTGATGTACGGCTCCGTTATTTTTTCCATTGTGGTGGCGGTGGCTGTGTTCATGTTGCTGCCCTACGCTCTGGCCTCTCAGCTGGAGCGTATGCGGGCGCCGCATTTCGCCGTGACTGTGGCGGAGGCCGTGGTACGCGTGGGGATTTTCGTCCTGTATCTGTGGGCGATTTCCAGAATGAAGGATATCCAGCGGGTGTTCATGTACCACGGGGCCGAACATAAATGTATCAACTGTATTGAACACGGCATGGAACTGAATGTGGAAAATGTGATGAAAAGCTCCCGGGAGCATAAGCGGTGCGGAACCAGTTTTCTGATGTATGTCATCGTCATCAGCATTATTTTCTTCCTGTTTATCCAGGTGGATTCTCCTGTGCTGCGGGTGGCGCTGCGGGTTCTGCTGGTGCCGGTCATCGCCGGAGTGTCTTACGAGATCATCCGCATGGCGGGCAGGTTCGACAATCCTGTGGTCAATCTCATCAGCCGTCCGGGTATGATGCTCCAGCATCTGACCACCCGCGAGCCGGATGCGGATATGGTGGAAGTGGCCATCGCCGCGGTGGAGGCTGTGTTTGACTGGAAAGCGTATCTGAAAGAAAATCTCGGGGAAGACGTAACGATTCAGCAAACTGAACAGTTACAGGAAGACGGCAAAAAAGAGGAAGGCGGCGCGAAAAGCTGCTGCGCCGGAAGTGAAAATGGCTGAAAAACGAGAAAAAAGCTTGAAAGAACTCCTGGATTCAGGTATTTTATACTTGAATGGGAAAGGGGTCCGGGACGCCGGGACCGACGCCTGGCTGTTGATGGAAGAAGTCTTCCGCATCAGCCGCAGCTGGTACTTTGCCCACAGCGATACGGTGGCGGAGGCGGCAAAGGCCGAAGCCTACCAGGCGCTGCTCGCCCGCAGAGGAGAGAGGATTCCGCTGCAGCATCTGACTGGGAATGCGTGGTTTTACGGTCTGCCGTTTACTGTCAATGAGCATGTGCTGATCCCCCGCCAGGACACGGAGACCCTGGTGGAGCAGGCGCTGCGGCACGTCGGGCCGGGGATGCGGGTTCTTGACCTTTGCACCGGCTCCGGCTGCATTCTGCTGTCTGTGCTCGCCAACTGCGAGGGTGTGTCAGGCGTAGGTGTGGATCTCTCGGAACAGGCATTGGAGGTAGCGAAAAAAAATGCGTCCGATTTAAAGATAGAGGCAGAATTTTGCCAAAGCGATCTGTTTGATCAGGTGGAAGGAACCTTCGACCTGATTTTGTCGAATCCGCCGTACATCCGTACGGATGTGATACCGACGCTGATGCCGGAGGTCCGGGACCATGAGCCGTGGATGGCGCTGGACGGAAAGGAAGACGGCCTGTATTTTTACCGGAAGATCCTGGAGCAGGCCGCTGGATTTCTTGTGCTGGGCGGCTGGCTTTGCTTTGAGATCGGTTACGACCAGGGCGAAGACCTGCGCGGACTGATGGAACAGCATAATATGGAAGAAATAGAGATCATCAAAGACCTTGCGGGACTGGACCGTGTGGCGGTGGGGCGAAGAAGGCCGGACCGCAGACCGTAGGCGGCCGTTTTGCCGGCCAAACAGCTGACAAAGCGCAGCGGTTCAGCTGGCTGTATCGTGCGGCAAAACAGCTGGCCGGTAAGACACGGCGCCGGACCGTAGGGATCGTAAAAGGAGACGGAAAATGTTTGATAAATTAGAAGATATATTGTTCCGCCTGGAAGAGGTCCTGAACCAGCTGAACGAGCCTGGGGTCGCCAACGACCCGGGCATGTTCCAGAAGCTGATGAAGGAGCAGGCGGAGCTTCAGCCGATCGCCGACGCTTATCAGGAGTACAGAGACTGTAAGCAGACCATCGAAGACAGCGTGGCGATGCTGGAGGAGGAAAACGACGAGGAAATGAAAGAAATGCTCAAGGAGGAGCTGTCCACGGCGAAAAAGCGTGTGGAGGAGCTGGAGCAGGAGCTGAAGATCCTGCTGCTGCCCAAGGATCCCAACGACGGCAGAAACGTCATTGTCGAGCTGCGTGCGGGAGCCGGCGGAGACGAGGCGGCCCTGTTTACCGCGGAAGTCTACCGGATGTATGTGAAGTACGCGGAGCGCCAGGGCTGGAAGACGGAGATGATGAACGTGGATGAAAACGGTATCGGCGGTTTCAAGGACGCCACGTTCATGATCAACGGAAACGGCGCTTATTCCCGGATGAAATACGAGAGCGGAACCCACCGGGTACAGCGTGTGCCTGAGACGGAGGCCGGCGGAAGGATCCATACCTCGACCATGACCGTGGCCATCATGCCGGAGGCGGACGAGGTGGAGGTGCGCATCGACCCGTCGGAGTACAAGTTTGACGTGTTCCGTGCGTCGGGCAACGGCGGTCAGTGTGTCAACACCACAGACTCGGCGGTGCGTCTGACCCATTTTCCGACGGGTATTGTCATCTCCTGCCAGGACGAAAAATCCCAGCTGAAAAACAAGGATAAGGCGCTGAAGATCCTGCGGGCCCGTCTCTACGAGCTGGAGCAGGCCAAGCAGCATGACGAGCAGGCCGCGCTGAGAAAAAGCCAGGTGGGTACCGGCGACCGTTCCGAGAAGATCCGCACCTACAATTTCCCTCAGGGACGTGTGACGGATCACAGGATCAAGCTGACGCTGTATAAGCTGAACAGCATTCTGGATGGGGATCTGGACGAGATCATCGACAGTCTGATCGCAGCGGATCAGGCGGCGAAGCTGAGCACCATGCAGGAAGAAGTGTCGTAAATAGCAGGAAAAACTGCCGGAAAAAATCATATATTAGAGTGTGTTTGAAAATTGCTTTCTGCAAGATGTGCGTCACAGTTTGTGGGGAATTTGTTCCAGAATCAGGAGGCGTAGCGGGCTACGCTGACTGATTCTGGAACAAATTCCCCGCAAAGTGGGGCGTGCAGATTGCAGGAATGAATTTTCAAACACACTCTAGAATGATCGCAGCTACCGCGCGGCAGTCGCATAGATCATCAGGGGAAAGGAAGTAATTTGGAAGTAAACTTCCAAATCTACCATTATTGGCGCGGCCAGTGCGCCATGAAAGGAGTAAAAATGGGAAAGTATTTTGGTACAGACGGATTTCGAGGGGAAGCAAATATTGATCTGACGGTGGAGCACGCGTACAAGGTGGGAAGATTTCTCGGCTGGTATTTCGGCAAGGACCACCGGGCGCAGATCGTGATCGGAAAGGATACGCGCCGTTCCAGCTATATGTTTGAGTATTCGCTGGTTGCGGGACTGACGGCCTCCGGCGCGGACGTGTATCTGCTCCATGTGACGACGACTCCCAGCGTTTCCTATGTGGTGCGCACGGAGAATTTCGACTGTGGGATCATGATCTCCGCCAGCCATAATCCGTTCTATGACAACGGAATCAAGATCATCAACGGCGCGGGCCAGAAGATGGAAGCGGCGGTGGAGGAGCAGATTGAGACGTATATCGACGAGGGAACACCTGAAATTCCGTTTGCGGTCAGAGAAAACATCGGCCGTACCGTTGATTTTTCCGCCGGCCGCAACCGTTATATCGGCCACCTGATCTCACTTCCTACCCGTTCCTTTAAGGGAAAACGTGTGGGCCTGGACTGCTCCAACGGAAGCGCCTCCGCCATTGCCAAGAGCGTTTTCGACGCGGTGGGCGCCAAGACCTATGTGATCCACAACGAGCCGGACGGCACCAATATCAACACCAACTGCGGTTCTACCCATATCGGTGAACTGCAGAAATTTGTCCGTGAGAACCAGCTGGATGTGGGATTTGCCTACGACGGCGACGCAGACCGCTGCATTGCTGTGGACGAAAACGGAAATGTGGTGGACGGCGACCTGATCATGTATGTATGCGGAAAATATCTGAAGGAGGAAGGCAGGCTCAATCAGGACACCATTGTGACCACAGTGATGTCCAACCTGGGACTTTACAAGGCCTGCGACCGTGCGGGTATCCGCTATGAGAAGACGGCGGTGGGCGACAAGTATGTCTGCGAGAATATGATGGCCAACGGCTATTCCCTGGGTGGAGAGCAGTCCGGCCATATCATCTTCAGCAAGCACGCCACCACCGGAGACGGGATCCTTACTTCCCTGATGGTGATGGAGGTGCTGATGGAAAAGAAGCAGCCGCTCAGTGTGCTGGCTTCCGAGGTGACCATTTATCCTCAGCTTCTGAAAAATGTGCGTGTGGAAGATAAGACGGCTGCCCGGGAGAACGCGGCGGTGAAGGAAGCCATCCGAAAGGTGGAGGAAGCGCTTGGCGACGACGGAAGGATCCTTGTGCGGGAGAGCGGCACGGAGCCGGTGATCCGCGTGATGGTGGAGGCTTCCACAGATGAACTTTGCGAGAAGCACGTGAACGATGTCATAGAAGTCATGAACGCAGAAGGATTAGTGGTAGGATGAAAAAAGCACTGCTGTTGACGACATGCCTGCTGGCGGCCACGCTGGCAGGCTGCGGGAAAGAACAGTCCCAGCTGTATGACAGAGGCATGGAGGCCATGGAGCAGCAGGATTATGTGACGGCGATCGGAATGTTCCAGGGAGCCATTGAGGCCAGGGAGCGTCTGGCGGAGAGTTGCCGGGCCGTGGGAATCGCTTATCTGGAGAGTGGGGAGTACGACAAGGCTGCCCAGGCGTTTCAGGACAGTCTGGACGCCATGGAGCACAAGCATGAAGCGTTCCAGAAGGATGTGATGTTTTATCAGGCCGAGGCCCTGCGCCTGTCGGGAAATACAGACCAGGCCCTGGAGGTATACGACCAGATGGAGAAAACGTTTTCCGACGGGGACGTGTATTTTTCCAGAGGCTGTCTGTATCTGGAACGGAAGGAGTACGACCAGGCGAAAGCGGACTTTGAGAAAGCCTCAGACAAAGACAAAAGCTATGAGATGTGCCTGAATATCTATCAGATGTACCAGGACAGCAGCATGAAGGCGGATGGCGACGGTTTTCTGGAAAAAGCTGCCGGCATTACGCCCAAGGACGCGGAGGATTATTATGCCCTTGGCTGCGTATACTATTATCTGGAAGACACAGACCAGGCAAGAACGGCCCTGGAAAAAGCCAGAGAGGAAGGCAGCGCCCAGGCGTTGTCCATGCTTGGAAATATTTATCTGAAGCAAAATGACACCCAGAGCGCCCGGCAGGTGTTTGAACAGGCGCTGGGCGGGGAAGAACAGGCGGCGGCGAGAAACGGCCTGGCACTGTGCGACCTGGCGGAGGGCAATTATGACTCTGCGCTGGAGCATATCAACAGCGGTCTGGCCTCTGCCAGCGGGCAGGACCGGGAAAATCTGCTGTATAATCAGATCGTCGCTTATGAGAAAAAGCTGGATTTCGCCCAGGCGAAAACGCTGATGGCAGCGTTTCTCGAGGAGTTTCCCGACAATGATGCGGCGCTCCGGGAAAATCTGTTTCTGCAGAGCAGGTAGAGATGCAACTGTTCAGCCAGCGGAATCGGTATGGCATCCGGCCATTGAAAATCGCTTGGCGATGGGCCGGATGCCCACAGGCACTACGTTTTCATACGGTCTGTGCAGTAAATGCACAGACCTGGCTGAATCGTTACGCAGAGATTCCATAATTAAGGAGAAGTATGACAGAACCATTTGAATTGAAAGAGGAAGCGGAGCGGCTGATCCTGGTAGGCGTACAGGAGCAGGCGGGCGACGACACGGAGGATTCCCTGTACGAGCTTGGCGAATTGGTACGCACGGCCGGCGGGGAGGTCGTAGGCTCTGTGATCCAGAAAAGAGAAAGGATCCATCCCGGAACGTATGTGGGAACGGGAAAGCTGGAGGAACTGCGCATGATGGCGGACGCTCTGGAGGCGACGGGGATCGTCTGCGACGACGAACTGTCACCGGCCCAGCTGAATAATCTGCAGCAGGAGCTGGATCTGAAGATCATGGACCGGACGCTGGTGATCCTGGATATTTTCGCAAGACATGCGGTGACCAGCGAGGGAAAGATCCAGGTGGAACTGGCCCAGCTTCGCTACCGCGCGGCTCATCTGAAGGGACTGGGGCGTTCCCTGTCCCGGCTTGGCGGCGGAATCGGAACCCGCGGACCGGGCGAGAAGAAGCTGGAGGTGGACAGGCGGCGGATCCATGAGCGGATCGGACAGCTGAAACGGGAGCTGGCGGAGGTGGTCAAGCACCGGGAGCTGGTCCGCGCCCAGAGAAAGCGTTCCAACAAAAAGGTCGCCGCCCTGACCGGATACAGTTCCAGCGGCAAGAGTACCATAGAAAATTATCTGACGGACGCGGGGATTCTGGAGGACGCCAAGCTGTTCTCCACCCTGGACACTACCACCCGCGTGCTGCGGCTTTCCGGAAAGCAGGAGATTCTGCTCACCGACACCGTCGGGTTTATCCGGAAGCTTCCCCACCATCTGATCGAGGCGTTTAAGAGTACGCTGGAAGAGGTGTGCTACGCGGATATTATCATCCATGTGGTGGATGCCTCCAATCCGCAGATGGAGGCCCAGATGCAGGTGGTCTACGAGACACTGGAGCAGCTGAAGGCCGGGGATAAGCCGATCATCACAGTGTTCAACAAACAGGATAAGCTGACGGACAAGCGGCCGTTTACAGACCCCAGGGCGGAGTATGCCCTGCTCACCTCGGCCAAAACCGGCCAGGGAATGGAGGAACTGAAGCAGAAACTGGAGCAGCTTCTGCGCAGAAATCAGATTTATGTGGAGCGGGTGTACCCTTACAGTCAGGCGGGAATCCTGCAGATGATCCGGAAGCAGGGAGAGCTTCTGGAGGAGAAGTATCTGGACGAGGGAATTTCCGTGCGGGCGTATGTGCCCAGAGAGATTTACGGGAAGGTGTAGGGATGGGTTCTGAGAGAAAACACTTCGCAAAGTGATGACCGGCGGAACCGTTTACAGAATGTCCTCAAATTGGTAACGAAACTAAGTTTTTGGTATAAACTGGCGCCCATGAAAGCGTTTGGAACATTGCCTGTGTTCCGAACGCTCTCATGGGCGCTGGTGCGTGTTTGCGATTGGTTTTTACTTTGCACGCGAGCTTTTTACAGGATAGACCGCATGGAGCAGGCAGAACCGCTCGGAAACCTCTGTGGCTTCAAGAAAAGCCTGGCGGATACGCATGCCGATCATGTTGGCGTTTTCCGCGGAAGCGTCCAGGACCATTACCAGATACTGACAGCTGCTGTACTGGGTGTATACGTCCCCGATGCGGAGATTGTTCTGAATCAGTGTGCCAAGCAGCTGCATCTGATCTTCCCGCACATCCAGTGGGATGAAGGTTCCATCCTCGTCGGTGAGGGTGATGAGGATGGTGAAAGCTTCGCGGCCGCTGCGGCGCAGTCCACGCTCCACAAAGCGGTATATGCTCTTGAAACTTTCGTAATCCTGACAGTAAGCGCCTGGAATCATTTCCTGTTCGCAGAGTTCCTGCTGGATGCGCTTCAGGTCGATGACGACGCCCGGAGGATTGAGATAATCCTGGTCCTGCTGGCTGCGCTCCCGCTCCAGGCGGGCGTTGTCGATGCGGCGCATCAGCGCGCGGTAAGTGTCGCCGGGACGGAAAAGTCCGCCGTCAGCGTAGACCGTGAGCCGGCAGGAGATTCCGCTGGGAAGGGTAATGGAGCGAAAGCGGTTTTTCAGCTGCATGATCTTACTTTCCAGAAAATCCGCGGAATACGCTCCTGGGGAAAAGATCAGAAATTCGTCGCCCTCCAGACGGCCGATCAGGTCCCTGCGAGAGAACATAAAGCCGAGAATGCGGGCGGTTTCTTTTAAGATCTGGTCGCCGGTCAGATGTCCGAAGCGGTTGTTCAGCTGTCCCAGGTTCTGGATGGACAGCAGAAGAACAATCCCCTGGGCCTTCTCTTTGGCCAGACGTGTAAAGGCCTCCTCCACCGCGCGGCGGTTGTAAAGACCGGTCAGCCAGTCATGCTCCGCCAGTTCCCGAAGGCGGTCAGAGTCGGCGGAACTGTTGTTGGACGGATTTGATGTTGTGGATGTTGATGAAGCCATCGTGCACCTCCCGTAAAAATTTCAGGACGCCCAGACAAGGCGCCGTTTTGTAAATATTGCCGATAATTTATCATAGCATGAAAATCCGCAACTTACAAGAAGTGAGGTAACAGTTCAACTGGCTGAATTGTTACGAAGTGAAACTTGGTCCTGCAATTTTCTATTGCCTTATAAATAAGAAAGAGCTATAATCTGTGTATCAAAAGATGATTTAGGAGAGGACAGACAAATGACATTGAACAAAGAATCAATCTGCGTCCAGGGCGGATGGCAGCCGAAAAACGGGGAAGCGCGGGTGCTTCCGATTTATCAGAGCACGACGTTCAAATATGAGACCAGCGAGGAGATGGGCAAACTGTTTGATCTGGAAGCGGAGGGATATTTCTACTCCAGACTCCAGAACCCCACCTGCGACCTGGTGGCCCAGAAGATCTGCGATCTTGAGGGAGGAGCGGCCGCGATGCTTACGTCTTCCGGTCAGGCGGCGACGCTGCTGGCGGTGACAAACATCTGTGAGGCCGGTTCCCATGTGATCTGCGCGGCAAAGGTGTACGGCGGTACCTCCAATCTGCTGAGCGTGACCCTGAAGCGGTTCGGCATCGAGACTTCCCTGGTGGACCAGGATCTTCCGGCGGAGGAGCTGGAAAAATATTTCCGGCCGAACACAAGAGCGGTTTTCGCTGAGACCATCTCTAATCCGGCGGGCGTGATCCTGGATATCGAGAAATTCGTAACCCTTGCCCATGCCCACGGAGTTCCCATGATCTGTGACAATACCTTTGCCACTCCGATCAACTGCCAGCCGTTCCGTTACGGTGTGGATATCATCACCCACTCCACTACCAAATATATGGACGGCCACGCAATGGCAGTGGGCGGAGCCATCGTTGACTCCGGAAATTTTGACTGGGAGGCCCATGCGGACAAATATCCCGGACTGACAACGCCGGACGAGTCCTACCACGGCATTGTGTACACAAAGAAATTCGGAAAGAAAGCGTACATCACCAAAGCGACTGCCCAGCTGATGCGCGATATGGGCGCCTGCCAGTCGCCGCAGAACGCGTTCCTGACCAATATCGGTCTGGAGACCCTGCATCTGCGTGTGGAGCGCCACTGCCAGAACGCTCAGAAGGCGGCGGAATTTCTCGCAAATCATCCCAAGGTAGCCTGGGTGGAATACGCAGGATTGAAAGACGACAAATATCATGCCCTGGCGGAAAAATATATGCCAAACGGAACCTGCGGTGTGCTCTGCTTTGGACCAAAAGGCGGCCGTGACGGAGCCATGCAGTTTACCAACGCGCTGAAGATGATCTCCATCGTGACCCATGTGGCGGATGCCCGTTCCTGCGTTCTGCACCCGGCCAGCCACACCCACCGTCAGCTGAACGACGAGCAGCTGATCGAGGCCGGCGTTCTTCCGGATCTGATCCGTCTGTCTGTAGGAATCGAGAACGCCGACGATATCATCGCGGATCTGGCACAGGCGCTGGACGCTGTGCAGGTATGATAACCGTTTGGCCAGGTATGCGCATTTACTGCGCAGACCGTATGAAAGCGTAGCGCCTGCGGGCATCCGGCCCATCGCGAAGCGATTTTCCATGGCCGGATGCCGGAACTATTCAGCTGGCTGAATAGTTCCCCAGGTATGATAAAATTTGCCATAACCCCCTTGACACTTCTTCCGAAGGATGGTATGTTTTAAATAAGTTATACGACTGACGGATTGAAGTGGAATTGACCACGGGAAGTATAATGCAACGTAAGCCGACCGTCTGGGCACCTTCAAGCTGTCCGGACTGTCGGCTTTTTCTGTGACGATTTTGGCCGCGGGACGGGCAGGAAAACAGAGCAAAGGAGAAAAGAACATGGAAATGGTATCACTGGAACAGGAACTGAAAAGCAATTCTTATCCCGGGAGAGGAATTGTCATCGGGAGATCTGCGGACGGAACGAAGGCGGTCGCAGGATATTTTATCATGGGACGCAGCGAGAACAGCCGCAACCGTATTTTTGTGGAGGACGGCGAAGGGATCCGCACCCAGGCGTTCGACCCGTCGAAGCTTCAGGACCCGAGCCTGATCATCTACGCTCCGGTGCGGGTGCTGGGCAGCCAGACCATCGTCACCAACGGCGACCAGACAGATACGATCTATGACGGACTGAAAGAGGGTCTTACCTTTGAGGAATCTCTGCGCAGCCGTGAGTTTGAGCCGGACGCGCCCAACTATACCCCGCGTATTTCCGGCGTGATGAAGGTGGAAAACGGCCAGTATTGCTGCGCCCTGTCGATCCTGAAAAGCAACAACGGAAATCCGGAGCAGTGCAGCCGTTTTACCTATGATTTCGGAACCTGCGCGGCCGGAGAGGGACATTTTATCCACACATATATGCACGATGGAAACCCGTTGCCCAGCTTTGAAGGCGAGCCGAAGCTGGTGGCCATTCCTGACGATATCGAAGCGTTCACCGGGCTTCTCTGGAGCAGCCTGAACGAAGACAACAAGGTTTCTCTGTTTGTGCGCTACATCGACATTGCCACAGGAAACTATGAAACCAGGATTGTGAATAAAAATCAGAAATAAGGAGGAACTGACCGATGAAAGAGTTACAGTTAAAATATGGATGCAACCCCAACCAGAAGCCTTCCAGAATCTATCTGGCAAACGGCGGAGAGCTGCCGATCCAGGTGCTGAGCGGACGCCCGGGTTATATCAATTTCCTGGACGCCTTCAACGGCTGGCAGCTGGTCCGCGAGCTGAAAAAGGAGACGGGCCTTCCGGCGGCTACCTCCTTCAAACACGTTTCCCCGGCAGGCGCTGCGGTAGGCCTTCCCCTGTCCGATACGCTGAGAAAAATCTACTGGGTGGATGATATGGGCGAGCTGTCTCCTCTGGCCTGCGCGTATGCCCGTGCCCGCGGCGCTGACCGTATGTCTTCCTTCGGTGATTTTATCGCTCTGTCTGATGTGTGCGACGTGGACACCGCGTCTCTGATCAAGCGCGAGGTATCCGACGGCGTGATTGCTCCGGGATTTACCGACGAGGCGCTGGAGATCCTGAAGGCGAAAAAGAACGGCAACTACTGCGTGATCCAGATCGATGAGAACTATGTGCCGGCTCCCCTGGAGCATAAGGAAGTGTTCGGCGTAACCTTTGAGCAGGGACGCCAGGAACTCCCGATCAACGATGAACTGCTGGCAAATGTGGTGACGGAGAACAAGGAGCTTCCGCCAGAGGCGCTGAGAGATCTGAAGATCGCGCTGATCACGCTGAAATATACCCAGTCCAATTCTGTCTGCTTTGTAAAAGACGGACAGGCCATCGGCGTAGGCGCCGGACAGCAGTCCCGTGTACACTGTACCAGACTGGCGGGCCAGAAAGCGGACAACTGGTTCCTGCGTCAGTGCCCGAAGGTTCTTGAACTGCAGTTTGTGGACGGCATCCGCCGTGCAGACAGAGACAACGCCATCGACGTGTATATCGGCGAGGAATACATGGACGTTCTGGCGGACGGCGCATGGGAAAAGATCTTCAAGGTAAAACCGGAAGTGTTTACCAGAGAGGAGAAGCGTGCATGGCTGGATCAGATGAGCGGTGTGAGCCTTGGCTCCGACGCGTTCTTCCCGTTCAGCGACAATATTGAGCGCGCCAAAAAGAGCGGCGTTCAGTATGTGGCGGAGCCGGGCGGTTCCGTGCGCGACGACGCGGTGATCGAGTGCTGCAACAAATACAATATGGCCATGGCCTTTACGGGGATCCGGCTGTTCCATCACTAGAATGTAACTATAATAACCAGACATTGCGTTTGCGCTGTGCGAAAATGAGCAAAACGCTGCCGTATCCGGTTTTTACCGTACGGCAGCGTTTTTTGCGAAAGGGGTTGAAAATTTCATTGGGCATTTGTATAATGGAGGAAGATAATGCGTAAGATAATACGCAAGATCACGGAGGGGTTCTTATGGGAGAGTATAAACCGCCTTTTACGATAACCAACGATATACTGGCGTATGTATCGTCTGTTTCTGAGAAGATCGGGCGTATTGCTGCCGTTAGCAATCTCGAGACAAAACCACATTTGAGAAAAGTCAACCGAATGAAATCCATTCATTCCTCTTTGAAAATTGAAGCCAATTCCCTGACTCTGGGGCAGGTCCGGGATGTCATCAATGGAAAGACGGTGTTGGGTGAAAAAAAAGAAATCCAGGAAGTAAAGAACGCTTATGCTGCCTATGAACGCTTATCGGAGATCGATCCTTACAGCCTGCAGCATTTGAAACGATTTCATGGGATCATGACAAAATATCTTGTGGAGGATTCTGGTAAGTTTCGATCTGGTGAGGAAGGAGTGTTCGACGGCGGGCGCTGCATTTTTATGGCGCCGCCGGCACGATTTGTGCCTCAGCTTATGGAGGAACTGTTTGGTTGGATGAAAATGGTACAAAAGGAGGTTCATCCGCTGATCTTGAGCAGTGTATTCCACTATGAATTTGTGTTTATCCATCCCTTTTCGGACGGCAACGGCAGAATGGCGAGATTATGGCATACTGCCATTCTTTCCCAGTGGAAGCCAATCTTTGAATACGTTCCGATCGAAAGCCAGATCGAGAAATTCCAGGAGGAATATTACGCAGACATTGCCAGATGCCATGCTGCAGGAGAATCCACAATCTTTATTGAATTTATGCTTTCACAGATTGACAAGATACTGGATGAGATTTCCGTTCAGTTCAGAGGGGAAAATAAGTATCTGCCCGAAGCTGTTCAGAGGCTGCTTAATGTCATGGAATACGATGTCCCATATACAAGCAGAGATCTTATGGATCAATTAGCGCTGACATCCAGAGAGGGATTTCGCAGAAACTATCTGCATCCGGCGGTCGAATTAAACCTGATCCGGATGACAATTCCCGATAAGCCTAACAGCAAAAACCAGAGATATGTGAAAAATTGAAAAAAATACAAAGATGGAACTTATGCGGATATGCTGTTTATGGTACGCAGATTGTAGGAATAAACTTTCAAGCACCTCTGAGACAACAGGAAAGGTGAAAATCCCGCCCGGTTTGTGCGGTTGTTGTACAGGCAGCAGCAGAAAAAGAAAGGAGGCGCATAAAACATGCGCTTGATGGAATTTAAAATGGAGCGGAAAGGACTGGTGGAGGAAGGACAGGAGGTACATGTGACGGAGAGCGCGCTTCCCACTTCCTATTATTATACCATCACGCCGGCCGTAGCTATGAGTAAAAATTATCCTGCCTATGAGCGTCTGAAGTCGGAGACCGGCATTGTGCAGGAGGTCAAGGAGACCAGCCGTGGATTTTATACGGTTGTGGCGTTCGACGAGGATTAGAGTGTGTTTGAAAATTCATTCCTGCAATTTTCAAACACACTTTAGCTGAGAGGAGAGACAGATGAAAAAAGAAACCAAGACACGGCAGGTCCATACCATCGCCCCGCTCTACAATGAAGCTTCCAGGATTCTGATCCTTGGAAGCTTTCCGTCAGTAAAATCCAGAGAGACGGGATTTTTTTACGGCCATCCGCAGAACCGCTTCTGGAAGGTTCTGGCCAGGATCACCGGCGCGCCGGCGCCGGTTTCCGTGGAGGAAAAGAAGGCGTTTCTTCTGAGTCATGGGATTGCTGTGTGGGATGTGATCGCGTCCTGCACGATCCAGGGGTCCAGCGACGCCAGCATCCGCGACGTGGAGCCCAACGATCTGACACCGATTCTGGAAACGGCCAGGATCCGGGGGATTTTCACCAATGGGGGAACCTCGGACCGGCTTTACCGGAAGTACCAGGAACCGGCAGTGGGGAGACCGGCGGTGCGTCTGCCGTCCACAAGTCCGGCCAACGCCGCGTGTTCCTTTGAACAATTATGCGAACAATGGAAGATTTGCTTGTCTTTTCTGAAAGATTGAGTATACTATATTCAGGAGGAGAGGCAGATGAAAGAATACGAGGCAGTGTGGGAGATCTTTAACTCCTGCGCCAACAACCAGATGAGGGATGTCTTTTTTGAGGAGCTTACACTGGAGGATCCGGAGCAGTATATCCGGGAAAAATTCCGGGATAAAGAGCTGAAATACGAAAAAACGGTGAAGGACGACGGAACGGTTATTTTTGACATCATCACCTCCGGGATCCGGCAGAGATATTCGTTTACTGAACTGTGAAGATGCGGTAACCGGAAACGCTTTGCATGCCGGAAAACAACAGGGAGGAAGGGTTTATGAGTCAGGAGCATACGCATATACAGGATGACGGAACCGCGATCACCCATACCCACGGCAGGGAAGCCGCGCATACGCATGAGCATAGTGATGGGATTGCGCATACGCATGAGCACAGTGATGGGACTGTGCATATGCATGAACATAGTGATGGGACTGTGCATATGCATGAACACAGCGATGGAACTGCGCACGCGCACGGGAGCGGCGGGTATGTCCATACGCACTCCCATCAGCACACCAAGGCCGTGCTGAACCGCCTGTCCCGGGCCATCGGCCATATGGAATCCATCAAACGTATGGTGGAGGAGGGAAGGGACTGCTCAGAGGTTCTGGTGCAGCTTTCCGCGGTGAAAGCGGCCATCAACAATACCGGAAAGATCATCCTGGAAGACCATATCGAGCACTGCATTGTGGATGCGGTGGAGCATGGAGACCGGCAGGCTATTATAGAACTGAACAAGGCCATCGACCGGTTTGTAAAATAAAGAAAAGATAAAAGAAAAGAGGAACAGGAAATGGCGAAAGAATGTAACAGCACAACATGTACAAAGGAAAGCTGCGAGGGATGTCCCAGCAAGACGAAACCAGATTTTCATGTGGATCTTAACAAGGATTCCAGTATTGCCCATGTGATCGGGATCGTCAGCGGAAAAGGCGGCGTGGGAAAATCCATGGTGACCGCGTCTCTGGCAAACCAGATGGCGAAGGAAGGCTTCCGGGTGGGAATCCTGGACGCGGACATTACGGGGCCGTCGATTCCGAAAATGTACGGCCTGAAGGGTCCGGCGCAGGTGAACGACAACGGAGTATATCCGATGGTGACGGAAAACGGCATCAAGGTAATGTCCATCAACCTGCTGCTGCCGGGCGAGGAAGAGCCGGTCATCTGGAGAGGGCCGATCATCGCCAACACGGCGAAACAGTTCTGGACCGACGTAGTCTGGGGCGAACTGGATTATCTGTTTGTGGATATGCCGCCGGGAACCGGAGACGTTCCGCTGACGGTGTTCCAGTCTCTGCCGGTGGACGGAGTTGTGATCGTTTCCTCCCCGCAGGATCTGGTGCGTATGATTGTCATGAAAGCCTATAAGATGGCGCAGATGATGAGCATTCCGGTGCTGGGTATCGTGGAAAACTACAGCTATGTGGAATGTCCGGACTGCGGCAAAAAGATTTATGTGTTCGGCGAAAGCCATATCGATGAGATTGCCGCGGAGCTTTCGCTGCCGGTGCTGGGAAAAATGCCGGTATGTCCGTCTTACGCGTCGGCGGTGGACCAGGGCGCGTTTGGCCGCGTGGAAAACACTTACCTGGACGATCTGAAAAGCGTGCTGAAAGCTTAATGGGGAACCGTTTTCCTTGCTGGTAACCATTCAGCGTTGCGGAACGATGCGTTTTAACAAAAAGTATAAAATCTTACGGTATTTTTTGCCGCCTGTTTGAACATAGATCTGAGAATGGTCCGGCGGGAAAGAGAAAATCGAAAAAGTTTCGCTGTGAAAACCTCGTGAAAAACCTGTAAAATACTATCGAATTGCACAAAAAAAGCGGGTAAAAGCCGCTGTGCGGTGACAAGTAAATGTGGTTGACAAATTGTGGACGTGATGGCATAATATGGAAAACCTGAAAATCTAGCAGGCTTTTGAAGAGAGGTGGAAAGAATGCTCAACAGTAAAGTAAAGTTCAACAGCGCAGACGAGGTAAAAGAATTCGTAGCTGCCGCATCCAAATGCAGTTTTGACATTGATATTTTTTATAATCGTGTCATCATCGATGCGAAATCTCTGCTTGGAATCCTTAGCATGGACCTGACCCGCAATCTGAACGTACGTTGCTATGGAGAAAACAGTGAATTCAACCGTACTTTGCAGAAGTTTGCTGTTGCATAACTGTGGATTGCAGCTGTCCGGCCAGCCGGATAGCCATGTGGATCGAAACAGAACCGCTTCTTAGCCGGAAGGCCAGACCGGAAGGCGCGGAAGAGGTTTCGGCAGACAAAAGGAAAAAGGCTGTTGCAGAAAATGCAGCGGCCTTTTTTTCATAAAACCGCGGGAAAGAAAGGACGGGACAGTGGAAGAGGATAAGAAAAAGATCCGGATATCGGTGCGGAACCTGGTGGAATTTCTGCTGCGCAGCGGCGACCTGGACGACCGCAGAGGCGGCGTTTCGGACAAGGATGCCATGCAGGCGGGAACCCGCGCCCATCAGAGGATCCAGAAGAAGATGGGACCGTTTTATCACGCGGAGGTTCCTTTAAGTTTTGAAAAAGAATACGAAAATTTTACCCTGCGGGTGGAAGGGCGCGCCGACGGGATCCTGGAAGAGGCCGGCGGTTTTCTGGTGGAGGAGATCAAGGGCGTTTTCCGGGACCTGGAAAGCCTGGAGGAGCCGGTGCCGGTGCATCTGGCTCAGGCCAAATGCTATGCCTATCTCTACGGACTGGAAAAGCATCAGACATCCATGCGGGTGCTGATGACCTACTGCCGCCTGGAGACGGAGGAGGGCCGGCCCATGGAGGCTCTGACCAAAGAGGACGTGCGGCCGGAAACCTCCAACCGGAAAATCCGCCACTTCCTGTTTTCCTATTCCCTGGAGGAGCTGGAACTGTGGTTTGACAGCCTTCTGGACGAGTATTATCAGTGGGCGGAGTTTCAGTACCAGTGGCAGAAAAAGCGGAACGCGTCCATGCAGGGACTGGAGTTTCCGTTTCCCTACCGGCCGGGCCAGCGGGAGCTGGTCAGCGGTGTCTACCGGACGATCCTGCGCAGAAAGGAGCTGTTCGTCCAGGCGCCTACGGGCATCGGAAAGACCATGTCCACCGTGTTTCCGGCGGTACGCGCTGTGGGAGAAGGCTGCGGGGACAAGATTTTCTACCTGACGGCCAAGACGATCACAAGGACCGTGGCCCAGGAGGCTTTCGCGATCCTGAAGGAAAAGGGACTGCAGATGAAGGCGGTGACTCTCACGGCCAAGGAGAAAATGTGCGCCTGCGAGGAGATGCACTGCAATCCTGACGCGTGTCCAAGGGCCAGGGGACATTTTGACCGGGTGAATCAGGCAGTGTTTGAGATGCTCACGGAAGGGGAGGACTACAGCCGGGAGGCGCTGGCTGCCCAGGCGGAAAAGTGGCAGGTATGTCCCCACGAGATGCAGCTGGACGTGGCCTCCTGGACCGATGCGGTGATCTGCGATTATAATTATGTGTTTGACCCGAACGTGCGGCTGAAGCGCTTTTTCGGGGAAGGGAACAAAGGGGACTATCTGTTTCTCATCGACGAGGCCCACAATCTTGTGGACCGTGGACGGGAGATGTTCAGCGCTTCACTGATAAAGGAAGAGTTTCTTGAAATGAAGCGGGAGCTAAGGCCCTACGCGGCGGAGCATGGACTGGAGCGGGCCCTGGAACGGTGCAACCGGCAGCTGTTGGCGTACAAGCGGGAGTGTGAAACGTTTGCGCTTCTAGACAGTATTTCCGGGTTTGTCCTGGCCCTTCTGAATCTTCTGAGCGAGCTGGAATCCTTTATGGAGCGGGTTCGGAAAGGGGAGCTGGCGGACCGTGTGCTGGAGTTTTATTTTCGTGTGCGGAATTTTGTGGGGATCAGCGAGCTGGTGGACGAGAATTACCGGATCTACACCAGTTTTCTGGAAGACGGAAGGTTCCAGCTGCGGCTTTTGTGTGTCAATCCGGCGGCCAATCTGCAGCAGTGTCTGAACAAAGGGCGCTCGGCGGTGTTCTTCTCCGCCACCTTGCTGCCGATCCAATATTATAAGAAGCTGTTCAGCACCAACAAGGACGATTATGCGGTGTATGTGGATTCGCCGTTTTCGGAGAAAAACCGCTGTCTGTTGATCGGCGCCCAGGTGAGCAGCAGATACACGCGCCGCGGCCCGGAGGAATACCGGAAGATCGCGGTCTATCTCGACGAGATGATTTCCCAGAAGCGTGGAAATTATATGGTTTTCTTCCCGTCCTACCGGCTTATGAATGATGTGTATGAATTTTATATGGACCAGATTGCGGGCACAGACACGGAGGTTCTTATGCAGACGCCGTCCATGGGCGAGACGGAGCGGGAGGAATTTCTGCAGGCGTTTTCCGGCGGCGGGAGTCATACGCTGGTGGGCTTCTGCGTGATGGGAGGAATCTTTTCCGAGGGGATCGACCTGGACGGAGAGAAGCTGATTGGCGCCGCGGTTGTGGGTACCGGGATTCCCCAGGTGGGGATCGAGCGGGAAATCCTCAAGCAGTTTTACGACGCGGGACATGAGAGCGGTTTTGACTATGCCTATCGTTTTCCGGGCATGAACAAGGTGCTCCAGGCGGCGGGCCGGGTGATACGGACCACCAGCGACCGGGGCGTGATCCTGCTGCTGGACGAACGGTTTCTCCACAGGGAGTATCAGGCGCTGTTTCCCCGGGAGTGGAGAAACTGCCGCATATGTACTGCCGCCCAGACGGGAGAGGCAGTCCGCGCGTTCTGGCAGGAATGAATGTTCAAGCGCGCTCTGGCACAGTCCGCTACGCCTGCTCTGAGAAAAGGGCCATAAATTCCCTGGAGGCCTGAGATACCGGAAGATGGGCGTTGTGGGCGATGACCAGCTGCCGGGGCGGAAGCTCCTGGCAGATTTTCACCTGGAACAGGGTACTCTGGCGGGCGATGCAGTAGTCCGGGACAAAGGCGATGCCCAGGCCGATATTGGCCAGGTCCAAAAGCAGGTCGTTGCTGCCAAGCTCGATTTCCGGCACCAGGTCCAGCTGATACTGCTGGAACAGGCTGTGGAGAAATTCGCTGGTGGTGCTTTTCCGGTCCAGCATCAGGATCGGATAATCCAGCAGCTGCTTCAGGGGGATGACATCCTCCGCCAGCTCCGGATAGTATTCGCGGCTTGCGATAAACGCGTCCCGGAAAGAATGGATGGGGAGAATGTTCAGCTGGCTGGACAGGCGGGCGTTGGGAAAGTTGGTGACGATCAGGTCCACCTGTCCCGATTCCAGAAGGTCCACACACTGGATGGAGGTCTGGTTGGTGACCTTGATATGCACGTTGGGCCAGGTTTTGTGAAACTGGTTCAGGTACGGCACAAGAAAGTAGCGGCAGATGGTGTCGCTGGCCCCGATGCGCAGCTGGCCGCCGCCCATGGGACCGGCCTCCAGGATCTGCGTCTCCCCCCGGGCGATCAGATTCACCGCAGGCTCCACATGGCGCAGCAGCGTCTCACCCTCCGGGGTCAGCTGTACCCGTTTGGTGCTGCGGATAAACAGGCTGATGCCCAGCTTTTTTTCCAGTACCTTGATGGACTGGCTGACTGCCGACTGGGAGATGAAAAGCTGCTTGGATGCTTCCGAGAAGCTTAAGGTGGTGGCGACGTGATAAAATACTTTATATAATTCGTAATTAATATCCATAATAAGTCCTCCTTATATAACGATGGTATCACGGCAGGAAACCCAATGCAAGTCTTTTGTGGAAATCCTGTAGGAAAAAGTGTATAATGGATGTGGCAGTTTCTTATACCAAATGACAGAATTTAAGACAGGAGAAGAAGACTATGAAAAATGACAGAGAAGATCCCGGCAGTAAGCCAAACAGTATCGGCCGGGAAATCTGGGAATATGTAAAAATCGTGATCGTGGTAGCTGTGGCTGTGACACTGGTGAATCAGTTTCTGCTGATCAACGCGGTGATACCCTCCGGTTCCATGGAGCAGACGATCATGGAGGGCGACCGGATCTTCGGAAACCGGCTGGCCTATCTGACCAGCGAGCCGGAGCGGTTTGACATTGTGATCTTCAAGTATCCGGACGACGAGACGAAAACCTATATCAAGCGGGTCATCGGGCTTCCCGGGGAGACGGTGGAGATCATCGACGGAAAGGTTTATATCGACGGTTCCTCAAGTCCGCTGGACGACAGCTTCTGTCCGGAAACGCCCACCGGGAACTTTGGCCCGTATCAGGTGCCGGAGGACTGTTATTTTATGATGGGGGACAACCGGGAAAACTCCTCGGATTCCCGCTACTGGGTCAACACCTATGTACAGCGCTCGCAGATCATTGGAAAAGCGGTCCTCCGCTACTGGCCGCTGAACAAGATCTCGCTGATGAATTAAGGGAGAAGAAGCCATGAGAACAGAAGAGCAGATGATGAAACTGATCCTGGACACGGCCAGGGAGGATGAGAGGATCCTCGCGGTTTATATGAACGGTTCCAGGACCAACCCCAATGCGCCCGAGGATATTTTTCAGGATTATGATATCGTCTATGTGGTGAAGGAAACGGAAAGTTTCCAGCAGGACAGAGCATGGATCGACCGCTTTGGGGAGCGGCTGTTTATGCAGTATCCGGAGGACGGTTTTTTCGGGGAGGACAACACCAAGGAATGCTACGGCTGGCTGATGCAGTTTGCCGACGGCAACCGGCTGGACCTGCATGTGATCGTGCTGGAGCGTGTGCTGAGGGAGATCCACAGCGACCGTCTGTGCAGAATCCTTCTGGATAAACAGGGTGTGCTGCCAAAGATTCCAGAGGCGACGGATGAGGATCACTGGGTGCGCAGACCGGGGCAGGAGGAGTTTCTGGCGGTGTGCAACGAGTTCTGGTGGTGTCTGGACAACGTGGCGAAAGGCCTGTGGCGCAGGGAAATTCCCTATGTGCAGGATATGCTGAACCAAAACGTGCGGCCCCAGCTGGTCCGTCAGCTGTCGTGGAAAGCGGGAGTGAAGGAAGACTTCCGCATCAGCGTGGGAAAGAGCGGAAAATATCTGTACCGATGGCTGGAGCCGCAGGTATGGGAACGTTTTCTTTCTACCTACGCGGGGAGCGGTATCGGCGAGCTGTGGCAGGCGGTTGAGACAATGTGCGTTTTGTTTGAGGAGACGGCGGCGGAGAACGCCGCGGCATTGGGCCTGGACTACTGCAGGGAGGAAGGGGAGAATTGCCAGAGCTACCTGAGGCATGTGCGAAAACTTCCCCAGGACGCGAAAGAGGTGTTTTAGTGCGTGTTTGAAACTTCATTCCTGCAATCTGCACACCCCACTTTGCGGGGGGTATGATTGTGTATGGATGTCAAAGTTAAAAGCGTTCCGGAATATTTGCTCAGAGACGGCGGATGTTCCGGAGCGCTTTTG
Organism: Fusicatenibacter sp.; assembly: GCA_017887445.1. Taxonomy (GTDB): domain Bacteria; phylum Bacillota; class Clostridia; order Lachnospirales; family Lachnospiraceae; genus Fusicatenibacter. The sequence continues at coordinate 31,694 of JAGHIA010000181.1, read as the reverse complement.
TGGTACTGGCTGTCAGCGTAAACCGGGATCTGTGGTATTGAAGGATTCCTTCCTCACGGAGCTGGGAAAGCTCCCGGGAAAGGGCGCTGCGGTCCACACAGAGGTAGTCCGCCAGCTGCTGCCGGTTGAAGGGAACAGAAAAAGTCGTGCTCTGCTGTCTGGCGGATTCATCGGAAAGATAGGACAGGAGTTTGTCCCGCAGAGTACGCCGGGACATATACTCGATCTTTTTGGTCAGCATAAGATTTTTGCGGGACAGGATTCTGGTGAAATTCTGGATCAGCCGCTGATGGAACGGGCAGGACTGACCGCAGGCGTGGAGCAGGTTCCGTACATCCAGAAACAGGATTTCGCTGTCGGAAGCGGCGATCACGCTGACCTCCAGCGGCTGGCCCGCGCAGGCGTAGGATTCCGCGAACAGCTGTCCGGGTTCCGCCTTGCCGAGGATCGTGCGGCTGCCCCAGAAATCTTCCTTTATGATATGGACTTCACCAGAAAGTACCAGGCCCACGCAGGAGAGCAGGTCGCCGTGACGGCAGACAAACGTATGCTTCCGGCAGGCGGCACGGCGGGAAGAAAGACAGGAGAGAATGGCGCGGAGTTCTTCCGGGGCAATCTGATGAAAAAGGGGAGAGGTCTTCAGTACATCCAGGTCGTTCATAGGTCCTCCAAACTGCAGTCACAATTCAGCAAAGCTGAATCGCCAGAAAGTAACTGTGAAAAATACAGAACAAAAAACGCACCACCATAGCTGGTGCGTGCGTTTTGACTTTGTGTTTCCGAATATGTTAGAAATAAAAAAAGCGCGAGACGGGATTCGAACCCGCGACCCCAACCTTGGCAAGGTTGTACTCCACCCCTGAGCCACTCGCGCATAAGCGGGTGATGGGAATCGAACCCACGTATCCAGCTTGGAAGGCTGGTGTTCTACCATTGAACTACACCCGCAGGATTCTTTTGTTGGTTTCCTGCTGTGTCTTATCGGCTGTCTGCCGCATCGACAAGATGTATCTTACAACATCCTGGGGGTTTTGTCAACAAGTTTTTTGAAATTTTTTTTCGCGGAAATCCGGAGGGGACTTAAGGCGGACGAAATCGGAGCCGGGCAGGCGGCAGGTGGGGTTCGGGGACGGCTGCAGCGGCGCGGAAAATCTAAACGCCGCAGCCTCGTGACGGCCGGGTACCGGTGCGATTCGACAGGAATGCCTGATGCATTCCCGTCTCAGCGCACCTCAGGCTCAGGACGTGAAGTCCTTCGCCTGCCCCGGCCGTCACGAGGCTGTGTCGTTAAGATTTTCTCGCGCCGCCGCAGACGCCCCCGAACCCCACCTGCCGCCTGCCCGCCTCCCCTCGCTTTCGTCCGCCCTCATCCCCTCAAAACACAGGATTGCGCAGTTCTCCAAGATGCGATATACTAAGACAAAGGGCCGCCGCCCAAGCCGCGGCCTTGCAAGAACAGGACAACACAGACAGAAGACAAGGAGGGTTTTACTATGCAGTATCGCAAATTCGGAACAATGGAAGGCGTCGAGGTATCCGCGCTGGGATTCGGATGTATGAGGCTTCCGGTGATCTCCAAAGACGGAAAAGATGTGATCGACGAGGAACGGGCAGTGGCGATGATCCGCCACGCCATCGATGAGGGCGTCAACTATATCGACACCGCTTACCCGTACCATGAAGGCCAGAGCGAGGTCCTTGTGGGGAAAGCGCTGAAGGACGGATACCGGGAGAAGGTGTATCTGGCGACAAAGTGTCCGGTGTGGCTGTTGAAAAACCAGGAGGATTTTGACCGCTATCTGGATGAGCAGCTGGAGAAGCTGGGGGTGGAGACCATTGATTTTTACCTGCTCCATGCGCTGGGCCGGGACCGGTTTGAGCAGACAGTGAAGAAGTTTGATCTGATCTCCTGTATGGAGCGCGCCAAGGCGGCGGGAAAAATCCGCCATATCGGATTTTCCTTCCATGATGATCTGGACGCGTTCAAGGAGATCGTGGATTTCTATGACTGGGATTTCTGTCAGATCCAGTACAACTATGTGGATACCGAACATCAGGCGGGGACTGCCGGACTGGAGTACGCGGCAAAGAAAGGCCTGGGCGTTGTGATCATGGAGCCGCTGCGGGGCGGCAAACTTGCGGTTCCGGCGCCGCATCTGGCGGAAGTGTTCCCGAAAGAAAAGAAGCCGGTGGAATGGGCGCTGGATTTCCTGTGGAACCGCCCGGAGGTCAGCCTTGTACTCAGTGGTATGAGTACGGAAGAGCAGGTGGAGGATAACCTGGCATATGCTTCCCGCTCCCAGATTGGAATGCTGAAGGAAGAGCAGCAGGAGATGTATGACAGGGCCCGGGAGATTTTCAATACCATGGCGTTGGTAAAATGTACCCGCTGCGAATACTGCATGCCATGTCCGTCTGGCATCAATATTCCTGAGATTTTTTCCATTTACAACAAAGTGGCCACCGACGGAAAGAATAAGGCGAAAGAGCTTTACAGCCAGCAGGAGACGAAAGCGGATGCCTGCGTCCGCTGCAGAAGATGCGAGAAAGTCTGTCCGCAGCACATCGGCATCAGCACCGTTATGCTGGAGATCCAGGAGGAGCTTCAGTAATCAGAAACCCCGCTGCAGGCAAAGGGATACCCAGCTTGCAGCGCCGCGGACCACAGCGGCAAAGCGGAATGTTTGCCGTCCAGCTGTAAATGTCATAGTAAGTGGTTCAACTTTGCCGGCAATTTGTGCGAAAATACTTCGAGGGATAGCGACTGGCTGAATAGTTACAGGATGGTAACCGTTCAGCCTTGCTGAATGATTACACGCTTCGCGATGCACAGAAACTGCATTTCATGCAGTTTCGCGCTGCAGGCCTCGGGATTTTCGCGCAGAATGCGCGAAAACACCTCGTGGGATAGCAGCAGGCTGAATAGTCACAGGATGTTCTGTGAGAATATAAAAAATTGTGCGAAAAGGTGGACTTACGAAAAATATTTGTTATAATATAAAAGACTGGCTGAAAATTGGAATGCTGCAGTTTTTCTGTCTGGAACAGAGAGACTGCAGCATGAAAAATTCTGGAGTGTGTTTGAAAGCCGTGCAGATTGCGGGAATGAATTTTCAGATACACTCTGGGCCAATACATAATCAGTGAAACAACTATGGGAGGATGAAAGCATGGACGGTATTGATTACAAGATTCTGCGGATCCTGCAGAAAAATGCCAGAGAGACGGCGTCCAACATCAGCAAGGAAATACACCTGTCTGTCTCCGCAGTCATCGAGAGGATCAGAAAAATGGAGGAGACAGGCGTGATCAAGGAATATACGATCATCGTCAACGAAAAGAAAACCGGCAATGAAATGATGGCCATGATGGAGGTCAGCCTGGAGCACCCCAAGTATTTTGATGATTTCGCGGCGCAGATACAGGGAATGGACTGTATTGTTTCCTGTTATTATCAGACAGGAGATTTCGATCTGATCCTGAAAATTTCCTGCAAGTCCTCCGACGAACTGGAGCAGATCCACCGTCAGGTGATGAGCCTGACCGGAGTCTCGGCCACCCGTACCCATGTGGTGCTGAAGACCGTAAAAAATATTTATTCCGCCATCCGGAGACCGGAGTAAGCGGGAAAGAAGGGAAAAAACGTGGAATATTTACGCTGCTATGCCCAGATTTCCTTACCGGCCATCGGGCATAATATCGAAGAAGTCCGAAAACGCCTTGCCCCCGGCGTGAAACTGCTGGCGGTCATCAAGGCGGATGCCTACGGGCACGGCGCCTGCAAAGTAGGGAAATATCTGGAACCTAAGGTGGATTATTTTGCGGTGGCTACGCTGGAGGAAGCGCTGGAGCTGCGGCGGGCGGAGATTGTCCGGCCCATTCTGATCCTCAGCTACGTTTCTCCCAGCCAGTACCCGGAGCTGGTGGAGCATGAGATCACCCAGACCATCGACAGCCTGGAACAAGCCAGCGCCCTGGAGCAGGCGGCTGCCCGGGCAGGGAAAACGGCGAAGATCCATATTGCGGTGGACACGGGAATGACCCGCATCGGCTTCCAGGCCACAGAGACGGAAGCGGACCGGATCGCGCAGATCGCGGCGTTTCCCCATCTGGAGGTGGAAGGAATCTTTACCCACTTTTCCTGCGCCGACCAGGAGGATAAGGACTATTGCACCATGCAGCTGAAAAAATTTGAACGGATGTGCCGGTACCTGGAGGAGCGGGGCGTTTCCATTCCTCTCCGGCATATCTGCAATTCCGCAGGGATCATGGAATTTGACGGACACCGGTTTGACATGGTGCGCTCCGGAATTGTCACCTACGGACTGTATCCCTCCGAGGAGGTGCAGAAAGAGCGGCTGGAGCTGATCCCGGCGCTGGAGTGGAAAGCCAGAGTAATCCATGTGAAAGACGTGGAGGCGGGAGTGAGCGTCGGCTATGGGGCCACGTTTACCACCAGCCGCCCCAGCACCCGCATTGCCACCGTGAGTGTCGGCTATGCGGACGGCTATCCAAGGGCCCTTTCGGGAAAAGGCTCGGTCCTGATCCACGGAAAACGGGCGCCGATTCTTGGACGTGTGTGCATGGATCAGATGATGGTGGATGTGACGGATATTCCCGATGTGCAGGTGGAGGACGTGGTTACGCTCATCGGACGGGACGGGGATGCTTCCATCACCGTGGAGGAGGTGGCAGACCCGGCCATGCGCTTCAACTATGAAATGGTCTGCAACATCGGAAAGCGTGTCCCGAGGATCTACTCCTAACGGCCGCTTAGTAACAGCTCAGCCAGGTCTGTGCATTTACTGCACAGACCGTATGAAAACGTAGTGCCTGTGGACATCCGGCCCATCGCAAAGCGATTTTTAATGGCCGGATGCCGTAACCGTTCAGCTGGCTGAACTGTTACCGGCATTTATCATGAAAAAACATAAATCTTGCTTTTGACTTACTGATGGGTTATACTAACGTTGCGGAAATACGGTCCATGAACGGATACCGTATTTCATGAGAAATTCTGAACAAAGAACAGGAGAACGATCTATGAGTCAGACAGACAGATATCAGAGTCCTCTTTCTGAGCGTTACGCCAGCAAAGAGATGCAGTATATTTTTTCCCCGGATATGAAATTCCGTACCTGGAGAAAGCTGTGGATCGCCCTTGCGGAGACGGAAAAAGAGCTGGGACTTCCGATCACCCAGGAGCAGATCGATGAACTGAAGGCCCACGCGGAGGAGATCAACTACGATGTGGCCAAGGCGCGGGAGAAAGAGTGCCGCCATGACGTTATGTCCCATGTGTACGCCTATGGCGTTCAGTGCCCGAAGGCAAAGGGCATCATCCATCTGGGCGCTACCAGCTGTTATGTGGGCGACAACACAGACATCATTGTCATGAACGAGGCGCTGAAGCTGGTGAAAAAGAAGCTGGTCAATGTGATTGCCGAGCTGGCCAAGTTCGCGGACACCTACAAGGATCAGCCGACCCTGGCGTTCACCCATTTCCAGCCGGCGCAGCCGACCACCGTTGGCAAGCGGGCCACCCTGTGGATGCAGGAGTTTCTGATGGACCTGGAAGACCTGGAGTATGTGCAGAGCACTCTGAAGCTTCTGGGAAGCAAAGGAACCACAGGAACCCAGGCAAGTTTCCTGGAGCTGTTTGACGGAGATCAGGAGACCATAGATAAGATCGACCCAATGATCGCTGCGAAAATGGGATTTGAGAGCTGCTATCCGGTATCCGGACAGACCTATTCCCGGAAAGTGGATACCCGCGTGCTGAACGTTCTGGCGGGGATCGCGGCCAGCGCAACGAAATTTTCCAACGACATCCGCCTGCTGCAGCATCTGAAAGAGGTGGAAGAGCCTTTTGAGAAGGGACAGATCGGTTCCTCCGCAATGGCTTACAAGAGAAATCCCATGAGAAGCGAGCGGATCGCCTCTCTGTCCAGATATGTGATCACCGACGCGCTGAATCCGGCCATCACCTCCGCCACCCAGTGGTTTGAGCGGACGCTGGACGATTCCGCCAACAAGCGTCTGAGCGTTCCGGAAGGTTTCCTGGCCATCGACGGCATTCTGGATCTTTGCCTGAACGTAGTGGACGGCCTGGTGGTATATCCGAAGGTCATCTACAAGCATATGATGGCGGAGCTGCCGTTTATGGCTACGGAGAATATCATGATGGACGCGGTAAAGGCAGGCGGCGACCGTCAGGAGCTGCATGAGAGGATCCGCGAGCTGTCCATGATCGCCGGAAAGCATGTGAAGGAAGAAGGACGCGACAACGATCTGCTGGATCTGATCGCGGAGGACCCGATGTTCAATCTCTCCAGAGAAGAACTGGAGAAGACCATGGACCCGTCCAAATATACCGGCCGCGCGGCCGTGCAGGTGGACGCGTTCCTGAAGAACGTGGTGCAGCCGGTGCTGGAGAAAAACAGCGAAGTGCTCGGAATGACAGCAGAGATCAACGTGTAATCCGCGGCAGACGCGGACACTGCCGGCAGACGGCAGAGCAGGCGTCACTTATAATCGCCGGTAATAAAGCGGGAAAAGTTTATAAGTAATTATAAGTTTTCCTAATGATAAAAATGTGATACAATCACTTTGAACGTGTTTGAGAACTGCTTTCTGCAAAAGTTTCAAACATGCTCTGGGAAACAAAAAGAAGGCGGCTGTTCGTCAGCCGCCAAATGAAATGTGATTAGGAGGATGTCAAATGATTAAGGCTGTAGTGGGAGCAAACTGGGGAGACGAGGGAAAAGGCAAGATTACCGATATGCTGGCGAAGGAAGCCGACATTATCGTACGTTTTCAGGGCGGCGCCAACGCAGGTCACACCATCGTGAACGATTACGGGAAATTCGCCCTTCATACCCTGCCGTCCGGCGTTTTCTATGACCATACCACCAGTGTCATCGGAAACGGCGTAGCGCTGAATATTCCGGTGCTGTTCAATGAGATCAATGAGATCGTTTCACAGGGCGTTCCGATGCCGAAGATTAAAATTTCCGACCGGGCACAGATGGTAATGCCTTATCATATCTTGTTCGACCAGTACGAGGAGGAGCGTCTGGGCAAGAATTCCTTCGGTTCCACGAAATCGGGAATTGCTCCGTTTTACTCGGATAAATACGCGAAGATCGGTTTTCAGGTCAGCGAGCTGTTTGACGACGACCGTCTGAAAGAAAAACTTGCCAGCGTATGCGCTACAAAGAATGTACTTCTGGAGCATCTGTACCACAAACCGCTGCTGGACGCGGACGCGCTCTATGAAGAACTGATGGAATACAAAAAGATGGTGGAGCCGTATGTATGCGATACCTCTGCGTTTTTGTGGAACGCCATCCAGGAAGGAAAAGAGATCCTGCTGGAGGGTCAGCTGGGCTCTTTGAAGGATCCGGATCACGGAATTTATCCGATGGTTACTTCTTCTTCTACCCTGGCAGGCTACGGAGCCATCGGAGCAGGCGTGCCGCCCTATGAGATCAAGAAGATCATCACCGTGTGCAAGGCATATTCCAGCGCGGTAGGCGCGGGAGCCTTCGTATCGGAGATCTTCGGGGAGGAAGCGGACGAGCTGCGCCGCCGCGGAGGAGACGGCGGAGAGTTCGGAGCGACCACCGGACGTCCGAGACGTATGGGATGGTTCGACTGTGTGGCTTCCAGATACGGCTGCAGGATCCAGGGAACCACCGACGTGGCCTTTACGGTTCTGGACGTTCTCGGATATCTGGATGAGATTCCGGTGTGCGTGGGATACGAGGTTGACGGAAAACCGGTGAAGGAATTCCCCAACACAGGTCTTCTGGAAAAGGCAAAACCGGTCCTGAAGAAACTGCCGGGATGGAAATGTGATATCCGCGGAATCCGCAAATACGAGGAACTGCCGGAAAACTGCCGCAATTACATCGAGTTTATCGAGAAAGAGATTGGTTTCCCGATCACGATGATCTCCAACGGACCGGGAAGAGACGACATCATCTATCGGTGATCGCTGCGCAAAGCGGATGGATAGGTACTTTGTGATACACAGAAGAAAACCCGGAGTCGTGCCGATCGCCGGACAGCCGCCTGCCCGTAACGGTTCCGTCAGCTGGATCGTTATGCCGCGGGTGGCTGTCGGCGTTCCGGAAAAACTGAAAAGCAAATAAGAGGAAATGAATGAGAAAAGGCAGAAAATTGCTGATGCTGTGTACCTCCGTCCTGTTTCTTGGCGGCTGTGGCAAGCTGGCTGACGTGGACCGGACGACGGTTTATGTGGACCCGGACAACGGGGCAGTCCAGGAGGCGATTGTGGAGGAGTACACAGACGAGGATACCTATTCGGAAAAAGAACTTGAGACGTTTGTCCGTGAGGACGCTGATGCCTACAATGAGGCGTCAGGGGATAAGGTCGTCACTGTGTCCGGTGTGAAGATATCCGGCGATGAGGTCCGGATACAGCTTCGATACCCGGACAGCCAAGCCTATGCGGGATATCATCGGACAGATTTTTTTGCCGGAACCCTTGCCGGGGCCCAGGAAAACGGGTATGATCTTTCCGGGACTTTCCTGGCCGCGGACGGAACACAGATTGGGGGAACGGAGCTTCTATCCGCGCATCCCGATTATCATGTGGTGATCTTTGAGGAACCGGTGCAGATCCTGACGGATTCGCCGGTACTGTATGTTTCCGCCAATATGGAGATCACCTCGGAGACGACGGCTCAGGCGGCGGAGGAAAATGTGAATCAGGAAGTTGGCGTTGTGACCACAGAGAAGGCATACGTCATCTACGAATAAGAAGACAAAAAAGCAGACAGGAGTTTGATATTATGGAAAAGACAATGGATAAGATCGTGGCTCTGGCCAAGTCCAGGGGCTTTGTGTATCCAGGTTCTGAAATCTACGGCGGCCTTGCCAATACCTGGGATTACGGCCCGCTGGGTGTGGAACTGAAAAACAATGTAAAGAAAGCCTGGTGGCAGAAATTCATCATGGAGAATCCTTACAACGTAGGTGTGGACTGCGCGATCCTGATGAATCCCCAGACATGGGTGGCTTCCGGACATCTGGGCGGATTTTCCGACCCGCTGATGGACTGCCGGGAGTGCCACGAGCGTTTCCGCGCGGATAAAGTCATCGAGGATTACGCGGCGGAGAACGGCATCCAGCTGGAGGGCAGCGTGGACGCGTGGAGCCAGGAGCAGATGAAAAACTTCATCGAGGAGCATCAGATTCCCTGTCCCACCTGCGGCAAGCATAATTTTACCGATATCCGTCAGTTTAATCTGATGTTCAAAACCTTCCAGGGCGTTACCGAGGACGCGAAGAATACCGTATATCTCCGTCCGGAAACCGCTCAGGGAATTTTTGTGAATTTCAAAAATGTCCAGAGAACCTCGAGAAAGAAGATTCCCTTCGGCATCGGCCAGATTGGAAAATCCTTCCGCAACGAGATTACCCCGGGTAACTTTACCTTCCGTACCCGCGAGTTTGAGCAGATGGAGCTGGAATTCTTCTGCGAGCCGGACACAGACCTAGAGTGGTTCGCCTACTGGAAACAGTTCTGTCTGGACTGGCTGCATAACCTGGGCCTGAAGGACGACGAGGTACGCTACCGTGACCACGAGAAAGAGGAACTGAGCTTCTACAGCAAGGCCACCACAGACGTGGAATTCCTGTTCCCCTTCGGCTGGGGCGAGCTGTGGGGCATTGCGGATCGTACCGATTACGACCTGACCTGTCATCAGAATATCTCCGGTCAGGATCTGACGTATTTTGACGACGCGAAAAATGTAAAATATCTCCCGTATGTCATTGAGCCGTCCCTGGGCGCGGACCGTATGGTTCTGGCGTTTTTGTGCAGCGCTTATGACGAGGAGGTTCTGGACGCGGAGAAGAACGATGTGCGCACCGTTCTGCACTTCCATCCGGCGCTGGCTCCGGTGAAGATCGGCGTTCTGCCGCTCTCCAAGAAGCTGAACAAGGGCGCGGAGGAAATCTTCGCCCAGCTGTCCAAAAAGTACAACTGCGAGTTCGACGACCGCGGAAATATCGGTAAGAGATACCGCCGCCAGGATGAGATCGGAACGCCGTTCTGCGTGACCTACGATTTCGATTCCGAGAACGACGGCGCGGTGACTGTCCGCGACCGGGATACGATGGAGCAGGAGAGAATCAAGATTGAGGATCTGGACGCTTATTTTGCGGAGAAGTTTGCGTTTTAAAAATCACATTCAGAGCAGTTTTATCTTCCGGGGATAAAGCTGCTCTTTTTGTCTGTTTTTAGTATGAATCAGCGTACAATCCAGATTCGCCTTTTTCTGGTTTTGCGCTATGTGGGCATACATTTTTTTACTAACAGTGTTCTTCCTCAGCATTTTTCAGCGCCAGCTCTACGGTTCCCGATACCACAGTCCTGATCTGCCTGACGATGGTATCGTCATCTTCTTTCATTCCATTCTTAATCCATTCGATCAACAGATTAATGAGAGCATAGGCATAAAAATCAGTGAGAAAATCCAGATATTTGTTGCTTACCTGTCTGTCAGAAGCAATTTCTTCGATCATGTTTTTAATCGCGCGCCGGATGTCCTTATGGAAAAACTGCCTTAATTCTTCCATGGCAAAAGTATCCAAGGCGCATTTTACAATATACCGATTGGATCTGGCATAGTTCAAAATAAAACGGACCGCATCCTCATAGGTAAGGAGCGTGGCATATGCGTCTATATAACTGTAGGTTTCTTTCTCCAGAATCCATTTCACCACAGAATAAATATCCCGAAAATGATAATAAAATGTGCCGCGGTTAATATGGCAGGCGTCTGTAATTTCCCGTATAGTGATTTTCGTAAGAGGCTTTGTTTCCATCAGACCCTTCAGAGAAGCGGCAATCTGTTCTTTCGTCCGGTCAGAGGCAGGGGTTTCCCGGCTATTCATAAGTATTGACTCCTTTTTCCTTCCAACTGCATAATAAACAATTATTGACTTGTCTATAGTACGACATAGAACTCTAACGTGCAATAGAAAACTCAACAAAGAGAACTTAACAATTTCAAACATATGTTGAAATTTTGAACACTTGTTATAAATTGTTGATTGATTGAGTTACAGATAAGGTATATGATTTGGAAAAACAAAAAAGGAAGTGGTTTATTTGATAAAAGTAGGACAGTGGATTGCGAAACACAGGGTGTTGATCCTTGTGATAGCAGTCCTGCTGCTCATTCCGTCTGTAATCGGGATGAACAGCACAAAAGTTAATTATGACCTCCTTACCTATCTTCCGGATGATCTGGATACCGTAAAAGGGCAGGATATCCTGGTGGACGACTTCGATATGGGTGCGTTTTCCATGGTCGTAATCGAAAACATGGATATGAAAGATGTCCAGAAGCTGGAGGAGAAATTTGAGAACATCGATCATGTAAAAGAAGTATTGTGGTACGACGATCTTATGGATATCCATGTACCGGTGGAAATTCTTCCGGAGGAAATCCGGGAATCGTTTTTTAAAGATGACGCTACCATGATGCTGGTACTTCTTGACGACACTTCATCATCAGACAATGCCACGCAGGCAATCCGGGAAATGCGCAAAGCGGCGGATCAGCAGTGTTTTATCAGTGGCATGACCGCAATGCTCCAGGATACGCAGGATCTGTCAGAGAAAGAGGCGAATATCTACATTGCCATCGCCGTGCTGCTCTCGTTCATCATCCTGCTGCTGACCACAGAATCGTTTCTGGTACCCGTTTTCTTTCTTCTGAGTATCGGCATGGCAATCCTGTATAACCTTGGAACCAACGTTTTTTTAGGAGAGATTTCCTATCTTACAAAAGCGCTGGCGGCGGTGCTGCAGCTGGGTGTCACGATGGATTATTCCATTTTCCTCTTCCACAGTTATGAGGAGGAACGCCGGAACTATCCGGACGACCGTGTCAAGGCGATGGGATATGCCATTGTCAACACATTCCAGTCTGTCACCGGAAGCTCCGTGACGACGGTAGCCGGATTTATCGCTTTGTGCTTTATGTCCTTTACCCTGGGGCTGGATCTGGGAATCGTGATGGCAAAGGGCGTGATCTTAGGCGTGATTTCCTGTATTACGATTTTGCCGTCCATGGTGCTGGTTTTTGACAAGACGATCCAGAAGACAAAACATAAGAAGATTCTGGGAGATATGAAGAAGCCTTCTTCCTTCATCATACGCCACTATAAAGTGTGGCTGATCCTGTTTTTCGCGCTTGCTGTGCCGGCAATCTATGGGAATAACCACACAGAGGTCTATTATGATGTAAATGAAGGCCTGCCGGACGATCTGCCGAACAGTGTGGCTTCCGGGGAACTGGAAGAGAAATTCGGCGTCAGCACGATCCATATGGTCATGGCAGACAGGGATATGAATTCCAAAGACAGACAGGAGATGTTGGAGGAACTGGAACAGGCGGACGGGGTGGAATGGGTCATCAATATGAACTCTCTGGTAGGCCCCGCAGTGCCGGATTCGGTTATCCCGGAGGACATAAAGGAGATGCTGGAAAGCGACCAGTACAGCCTGACATTTATCTGTTCCAAATACAAATCGGCAACTCCGGAAGTGAATGCCCAGATTGATGAACTCAACGGGATCATCAAGAGCTATAGCAGTGAGGCTATGCTGATCGGGGAAGCGCCACTGACTTATGATCTTCAGGAGGTGACAGATACAGATATACGGAACGTAAACAGTGCTTCCGTGCTGATCATCTTTGTGATCATCATGCTGGTATTCAAATCAGTCTCCATCCCGGTGATCCTGGTGTCAGTCATCGAGTTTGCCATTATGGTAAATATGGGAATCCCGTTCTATCAGGGTGTCAGTCTCCCCTTTGTGGCGAGCATCGTAATCGGGACCATCCAGCTGGGGTCTACGGTGGATTATGCGATCCTTATGACCAGCAGATATCAAAAAGAGCGGCAGAACGGACATGACAAACGTGAGGCTGTATCCATTGCCCATCGGACCAGTATGCCGTCGATTCTTACAAGCGGTCTGGCTTTTTTCGCCGCAACTTATGGCGTGGCGCTGTATTCGGACATCGACATGATCAGTTCCATCTGTACACTTCTGGCGAGGGGCGCAGTGATCAGCATGGTAACGGTCATCCTGGTACTGCCATCGATGTTTATGTTATTTGATAAAGTGATCTGTAAAACAACAATTAATTTCCTGGGAAAGAAATCAAAGACAGCAAAGAAAGGGGTTTTAGACAATGAACAGAAATAAGAAAATCAGACGGAAGTTTGCCCGGTGCACTGCCGCGGGAATGGCAGTGATACTTGGAGCCACACCCATCTGCGCTCAGGCGGCAGAAAATGCAGAAGTGGGAAAGGATGAGACGGTCTATATCATAGCGGACGCTTCCGGCAATAGGAAGGAGACCACGGTATCTGCCTGGCTGAAAAACGCAGGTTCGCAGACGGAACTCAGGGATCAAAGCGATCTGTCGGGGATTGAGAATGTCAAAGGGGATGAAACCTTTACAGAGGATGGCTCCCGGCTCGTATGGAAAACAGACGGCGAAGATATCTACTATACCGGGAAATCACAAAAAGATGCGCCGGTTGCTGTATCTTTTACTTATTACCTGGACGGGAAGGAAATCTCTCCGGAAAAGCTGAAGGGAAAAAGCGGAAAACTGAAAATCCGGATTGATTATCAAAACAATGCAAAGCAGACCGTCAAGATCGATGGAAAGGAGGAGACAATCTACAGTCCGTTTCTGATGATGACAGGAATGATCCTGCCCAATGAAAATTTTGACAACGTGGTGATCGACAATGGGAAAGTCATTTCGGACGGAAATAAAAATATTGTGGTCGGCTACGCGATGCCGGGACTGAAAGAGAGCCTGGGACTGAAGGAAGAAGATACGGAACCTGATCTGCCGGAGAGCCTGGAAGTCACGGCGGATGTGACGGACTTCTCCATGGGCGCCACCTATACGTTCGCTTCCACAGAGATTTTCCAGGATTTGGACACGGAAAGCATTGACAGTGTAGATGACCTGGAAGATGCGCTGGATGAACTGGAGGATGCCTCCCTGGAACTGGTAGATGGGACAGAACAGCTGGCGGATGGAACGGGAGAGCTGAACGAGAATTACCAGACCTTTGACGAAGGAATCCAGACCTTAAAAAGCGGGATTGAAACGCTCGGAAGTGGGAGCAAAGAACTCTCGGAAGGCATTCAGAGTTATACTGCCGGTGCGGACCAGCTCAATGACGGCATCCAGAAATATTTAGGGAGCGAAGGGATTATAACCGGAAGCATAAAGGAGTACAAGGACGGGGTGAATACGCTGGTTCTTGGAATCCGGGAATATGCAGACGGAACGGTCGCCCTGTCTGAAGGCGTGGAGCAGTATATTGCAGGGGAACAGCAGCTGGCGGAGGGCGCGGCTTCCCTGAAACCTCTGTCCGATGGTTTGAATCAGACGAAGAATGCGATTACCCGGCTTTATCAGGTGCTGGACGGAGAAGGGAGCAGTCAGGAAGATATTGTTACGGCAGTGAAAGAATTGTCCCAGGGAATGGATCAGCTCAATCAGGCTATGGGTTCGGAGGATACACAGAAACTTCTGGCTTATATGGAAGCTCTGGCCCAGTCGGGAGCGGTTTTAAAAGATGGAGCTGCCTCACTGGAAGAAACGGTTGAAAGCCAGATTGCATCTCAGATTCAGGAAATCGCGTCTGCCGGAACAGCGCTGCAGACGCAGGCTGGGGCGCTGAACCAGCAACTGTCCTCGCTTCAGGAAAAAGAGCAGGAAATCGTGAACCATGCATTGGAACAGACAACCGCAGAGGTGAACAGCCAGATACAGTCCGCAAACGCATCTTTGCAGGAACAGGCATCTGGTGCGGCGGCGGACGCCCAGTCCCAGGCAAATGAGCAGATCAATGCGGCAAGGAATTCCTTGTACGGCCAGGCAGACGCAGCGGAAGCAGAGGGAAATGCAGATGCGGCGAATTCCCTCAGGAATGCGGCGGATTCTCTCTCGGATGTCTTTGTTGCGCAGGCAGACGTGGGAGGAATTTCAGAGATTTCACTTCCCGGCGTGACGGCAGATTCTGTATCTGTCAGCACCGGAGATCTGCAGGGATCACTCAGTCAGCTGGACAGTGCCTGTGCGGCTCTGCTTGGCGGCATGGAGACCGCGCAGACAAAGGCCGGGGCACTTCAGGCGCAAATGGATGAGATGAAAGGACAGGCGGAAGGCCTGGAACAGCTGGCGGCTATGCAGGAGTCCCTGAAAGAAAATATCGGACAACTGAATACAGGGATGCAGGGACTGGATACAGCAGTGGGACAGCTGTCAGAGAATGTGGCGGCGCTGGATCAGGGAACGGATTCTTTCCCGCAGGCAGCACAGGGAATCGGGAATCTGCTGTCCGGATTCCAGACACTGGGCCAGAATAACCGGCAGCTTCTTGCCGGCGCCGGACAGTTAAAAGAAAATGCGCCGGGAGTGATTCAGGGAGCGGCGACACTACAGAGAGGCACAGGAGAATTAAGCAGCGGTCTGGAGGAACTGAGCGTACAGCTCTCTGCCGGCGCCGGACAGCTTGCAGCCAACAGCAGCGCCCTGCGAAGCGGCGCCGGCGATCTTGTCAGCGGAGCCGGGGCGCTTTCCTCTGGAACATTGTCTTTACAGGAAGGGAGCAGCCAGCTGAGTGCGGGAATCTCACAGCTGAATGACGGAGCGGCAACGCTTCGTGACGGGATGAAAAAATTTCAGGATGAGGGTATTCATGAACTGACCACTATGGCGGATGAGAAACTGGGAGATCTTATGGAGCGTCTGGACGTACTCACTTCGCCGGAATATTCCTACCAGACATTCTCAGGGAAAGAGGATGATATGGACGGAGAGGTGAAGTTCATTATTATTACAGACGAGGTGAAAGATTCGAAAGAATAAAAAATTCCGCAGTTCCCCATTTAGAAGGACGATAAATGACCCGGCCTTCCGCTGCTGTTCTGTGGTATACTAAAGATGAATAGAGGGAACGATTTAAAGCAAAATGACTCGATTTGACGGAGGTCTGGTGGGTATGGAAAAGATCAAGGACGAAAAATTAAGAAAAATTTTACAAGAGATGGCAGAACTCCTTCACCAAGTATACGGAAATCGACTGAAGGCTGTGATTTTGTATGGATCCGTGGCAAGAGGAACACAGTCCAAGGATTCCGATGTGGATATTATGGTTTTGGTAGACGGTACAGATGCAGAACTGAGAAAATATGATGAAAAACCTGGTGATGTTTCAACAGAACTGGCATTGAAGTATTTTATGGTATTTTCTATCATTGATGTGAAGTATCAGGAATATATGGACTGGAGAGGGATTTCCCCGTTTTATAGAAATGTAGATAAGGAAGGGGTTGTACTTTATGCAGCTTGATACCGAAACATTATGCAGATACAGACTGGAACGGGCAAAAGAAGATTTGCGGGCGGCAAAAGTAAACCATTTTTTTTACAGCTTCGAGGGAAGATTCTGCTGTTCAGCTCGAGCATGCAGAGACATTTGTTAAAGAGGTAGAAGAGTATGTCCGAAAGAAAAAGATTATAGGCTAACAAAGACGATAAAAATATTAAGATAATAGAGAGCGGCTGTGGAAAGAGAAGATCTTTTCACAGCCGCTTTTTTTAGTTAGACAAGAATGATAAGCAGGGCGTATCTAAAAAAGAAAAGTCTATTTCGGCTCAGATCAGCTTGGCAATTTGGGAAAGGAAGTTTCCCCATATGGGATATCAGTTTCTGTGCAGCGCGAAGCGTGTAATAGTTCAGCAAGGTTGAACTATTACTGATTTCTCGTCGGTGTAAAAACAGATTATTGAAAAGAAAAGAATTAAAGTGTATAATTTATTAAGTATATTAGTACTTAAAATCAGTCGGTGTAGTTTGAAGTACTTCTGATGTCGAAACAAAATCTTTGTAAACTGTGAAAAATATCTTGGGGGTGATGAAATGCACAGAAAAAGACACAGAATAGGAATTGCCATGATAGCTCTGACCGGACTGTCGCTGCTGGCCGGATGTTCCGGAGAGGACAGGAAAGCGGCGGCGTATCGGTGGCAGCCGCCAATGGAACATGTAAGCTGGGGACAGAGTAAAGAGGAAGTGCTTGCGGCGCTGGATCTTTCGGAGGAGGATACGGAAAATCTGGGGGAGCTGGTAGACACGACCGCGGAAATGCTCATATTGAAGGAACCGCTGTCCTTTCTGGGAAAAGACGTGCAGGCGATGCTGGCCTTTGACCCGGAGGCTGGTCTGGTGCGCGTAGGCTATTCGTTTGTGGAGGACGGCGCTTTGGAGGAAGTCCTGCCGGAACTTCTGGAAGAATATTCGTCGGAGCAGGGAACGGAAAATTCGATTTACGGTTCGATGCCCCAGGATATGGATGCAGAGTCGGTTCAAAAATATAAGGAGTATGTGGAGCAGGAAGGGATGGCGAAGGATGAGGTGGAGGAATACTGCTCGCTGCCGCTGGTGGTTGTGACGTACGATACGGACAGCAGTTCGCCTATGTACAATTCCTGCAACTTTTCCGGAAGCCGCGCGGCGCTGTGGGAGCATGCGCAGTAACTATTCAGCCAGGTCTGTGCATTTACTGCACAGACCGTATGAAAACGTAGTGCCTGTAGGCATCCGGCTCATCGCGAAGCGATTTTCAATGGCTGGATGCCGTAACTATTCAGCTGGCTGAATAGTTACCATGCGCAGGAAGGGTAAGAATATATGAGAGATACGATTATCGTCATGCGTGAGGTTACGAAAACCTTTGTCAACGGCGAGGATTATCTGAAAGCGTTGGATCGTGTTTCTTTCGAGGTATGCCGCGGAGAATTTGTTGCGGTCATGGGAGCCTCCGGAAGCGGAAAGACGACGCTTTTGAATATTCTCGGCGGACTGGAGACGCCGTCGGAAGGGTATGTGGAAGTGGATGGCGTCCGCCTTGCGGAGCTTTCAGAGGAAGAACGGACAGTATTTCGCAGAAAAGAAATCGGGTTTGTTTTTCAGAAATTCAATCTGCTGCCCTCGGTTACTGTTCTGGAGAATCTTCTTCTGCCGATGAAGCTTCTGAAGCTGGAGGTGGTAAGAGAAGATGTGGAGAGACTGGCGGAGCAGCTGGGAATTCTTGAAAAATTGTACCAGCTGCCTGACACGTTGTCGGGCGGACAGCAGCAAAGGGCGGCGATTGCCAGGGCGCTGCTGTACCGCCCGCCGGTAATTCTTGCCGACGAGCCCACAGGGAGTCTCGACCGCAGGACCGGAACGGCGGTTCTGGAGCAGATGCGGGATATGTGCAGAAAAAACAATCAGACGCTGGTGGTTGTTACCCACGAGGAACGGATCGGCCGCATGGCGGACCGGCTGATCTGCCTGGAGGATGGGGAGGTGGTAAGCAATGAGGGGAGACGGGAAAGTATATAAACAGTCTGCCAGAAAGCTTCTGAGGACAGCGTATAGAAACAGCAGCCGGAAACGTAGTCTGGCGCTGACATTGACCAGCGGGATGCTGATGTTTTTGGGAATCCTGCTGGCCGGTTTTCTTCAGGGGAAGCTTCAAACAGATATGCTCCGGTATCAGCGGGAACACGGTTCGTCCGCCTATGTGTATGTGGAGAATGGAAGTGAGAATACAGCGGAACTTCTGAAAGAGCTACCGATGATCCTCAAAATGGGATTTGAAAAGCAGTATGGCCGCCTGCTTTCCCAGGGAGCAGTCTACAGCGAGTGCTCTGTTATGGAGGAAAAGGACTGGAACGAATGGAAGGCCGTGGCCTGCACAGAAATTTATGGCGAATATCCCAGGGAAGCGGATGAGATCATGATGTCTGTGAAAACGCTGGAGTCGTTGGGCATCCGTCAGCCGCAGATTGGCATGAAGCTGTCTTTGGAGTTTTACTGGCACAATATTTTTACCAGTGAGGAGACCGGGGAGCAGGAGTTTACGCTGTCGGGATATTACACCGATTACGCCGGGAACGCTTCCGGCAGGTCCGTGTCTTACATTTCCACAAAAAAACTGGAACAGGCGCGGATTCCCATGTTTCCCTGCCGGATCCTGCTGCAGCCGGATGTTGGCCTGCGCAGCGGCGAACAGACACAGGAATTTCTGGACAGCCGGATTTCTCTTGGGAAAGACGAATATTTTGTGACCGGGGATTCTGCGTTTTATAAAAGTATCCATGGGATGATGGGCGGCTTTGGAACAGGCGCCGCTCTTTTTCTTCTGCTGATTTTGGGAACCGCGCTCTTGATCGGGCAAATGATACGGATCTCTTTTCTGAAGGAAGTGTGGTTGTTCCGGCAGATGGAAAACCTGGGGGTTACGGTAAAGCAGACCCGCCAGGCGGTATGCGGACAGCTTCTGGCGGAGCTTGTGACAGGAACTGCGGCCGGAGGCGCGGCGGCCTATCTCCTGGTCCGGCTGGTGATTCCGGAGATGATGACGGAAATGTATATGGACGGCATGGGCACGGTGGAGGAGCAGTTTGCTTTGTCACTGCCGCTGTGCGCTGGAATCGCATTGTTCGTGTGTCTGACGGGATTTCTTTCGGCCTGGGGAAGTTTTCGAAAACTGCTTCGTGCAGAAGCCGGAAAAGAGGCAGAGTCTGAAAAACCGGGAGATGCAGGGGCAGATCATGAGGACACGTCTGCTGTTGGAGGATTCTTTGGAAGGCGCCGGAGAGAAAGCGGAATAGCGTGGCAGGAAAACGGCGGCAGAAAAAAGAAGGAGAGATTGTGGGGGAAACGCAGCGGGGGACTGACGGCGATTGCCTGGAGAGCCGTGGGAAATTCGCGGTGGGGTCTTTTTTTCAGTATTCTGACCGTGGCGCTCGGGGGAACCGTTGCCCTCTGTGTATGCAGTATGACCAGCGGGGCCGATCTGACGCGGAAGCTGGAGGAGCAGCCGGAGTTTCGGATTGCCGTTACGCTGAGTGGCTTTGAGTATCTGCAGAACAATGAACCGGAGATACATGGAATGGCAGTTTTTCCGGAAAGCCTGCAGAGCAGTCTGGAGGAACTGGCTGCTGAAAAAGAGGGACGGGCAGAGGCAAAGAAAGGTTACCTGATCATAAATCCCGAAAGAAAGGATCTTGCAGGTTCAGACGTTGACGGGACTTTCGGCGGCAAGGCAGATGGGAAAGAAAACACTTTGGAAGAACCCACGGTGGAAGAAAATGCTGCGAAAGAAAACGCTGCGGAAGAAAACACTGCGGAAGAAAATACTGCGGAAGAAAATGCTGCGAAAGAAAACACTGCTGGGCGAGGCCTGATCTCCGGCTTATATCGCTATGCGACCGATGTGCCTCAGACCGTTATCTGTGTCCTGACAGAGGCGGAAGAACGCCGGTTTCTGGAACTGATTTCATCAGAGCAAAAAACGCTGGAAAATGGGGAAGGAATCCTTGTTCATAAAGGAATCCCATTCAGAGAAACAGGCGAAGAGGCGTGGGAGGATGTGCCAATCCGTTTTTGGGATATGGTCGCCAATGGCGCTGAGCTGTCGGAATACCTGGAAGATACGGCAGAACTGCGCCTTGTAGACTGTGTAGATCTGCTGAAAACAGATCCGCAGGGACTGGAGCTGCTCTGGAAGGAGGAAAATGTCTGCTGGATCCTTGTATCGGAGGAGACGGCCCGTGAGCTTTCAAAAACGCTCTGTGAGCGGACGCTGCAGATGGAACTCTGGCTGCCGCCGGATGCTGAGACGGAGAAGGCCGTGCGGCAATGTGTGGCCAAAGCAAACGAAGCGTTCCGGGATGCGTATGGGGTGGAGTCAGACCTGGTGTCCCTGACCAGCAAATCCCAGGTACTCGCCGACGAGAGGAGATATCTGGAAAACAGCAGGTTCTGCATGACGGCGGTTTGTGTGATGCTCTTTCTCCTGGGATTTGTAACGTATGTGAGTACAAGGTATCTGGAGCTGGCCATGAGGGAGAGGGAGCTGCGGATGCTGAGGGTTCTTGGGGTTACAGGCAGACAGCTGAAACATCTGCTGCAGCTGGAAGGACTGTTCCACTGCGCTGTCGTTGCGCTTCTGCTCGCGGCGGCAGGTCTGGGAGCGGTTTCTCTGCTGGATCAAGCGGTGAAACAACAGAGTGAGAATTTTTACGCGCATTTCCCGTGGGCGGCATATGGGTTGTTGTGTTTGCTTCTGGCGGGCGCTTCTGTGATTTTGGCTCAAAAAATTTCAAAACATTCCCTTACATGAGTTGTCTCTTTTCTCAGATACTAAAAGAGACGACAACAAAAGAAGGGAGTGATTGTTTTGCAGTCAACAACAGAACATCTGGCGATCGCGTCGGTGCCTGTGCAGCAATTCGGGGACCTTTATGACGAGGACAGCGCGCTGAAAAACGGAACCGTGTTCCGGCAGCTGGATCTGCCGTTCTTTGCGGCGGAATCGGTTCCGGCGCCGGAGCGCGGCGCGCAGGATATGCTCCGGGACCCTGCGCGGCAGGATCAGGAAAACGACCTGCTGAAGATCCAGAAGGTAAGTTTTGTCCTGGACGATCTGCGGCTTTTTCTGGACACCCATCCCAAGGATCGGGAGGCGCTGGAGATGATGAAGAATGTTTCCATATGCAGGAAAAAGCTGCTGAAGGAATATGCCGCCAGGTATTATCCGCTGACAGCGGACTGTATGGCGGAGCTTTTTGAACATGAACAGGGAGAGGCATGCTTCTGCTGGCAGAAGGGCCCGGCCCCGTGGGAAGGAGTGTGTGTCTGAATGTGGATGTATGAAAAACGTCTCCAGTTTCCGGTAAAGATCACGAAAACCTGCCCCAGGACCGCGCAGCTGATCATCAGCCAGTACGGTGGGCCGGACGGGGAGCTTTCCGCCTCCATGCGGTATCTGGCCCAGCGGTATACCATGCCTCTGAAAGAGGTGGGCGGACTTCTGACGGACATCGGCACAGAGGAACTGGCGCATATGGAGATGATCTGTGCTATGGTGTATCAGCTTACCAAAAATCTGACGGTGGAGCAGGCCAAGGCCGCCGGCTTTGACGCCTACTATATTGATCATACCACAGGTCTTTGGCCCCAGGCGGCCTCGGCCATGCCGTTTACCGCAAAGGAATTTCAGTCGAAAGGAGACGCAATTACCGACCTGACGGAAAACCTTGCGGCGGAACAGAAGGCCAGAACGGTGTACGACAATCTCTTGCGGATGATCCCAGACCCGGAAATCCGGGAACCGCTGAAATTTCTGCGGGCAAGGGAAATTGTCCATTTCCAGAGATTCGGCGAGGCGCTGGAGAAGACCAAAGAAAAGCTGAATGAAAAAAATTATTACTATTTTAATCCGGAATTTGACAAGGAAATGTTAAAAAGAGAGCCGCTTCCAATGGAAACGGCCGGGATCCGGTAAACGTTTTCAAAAATAACAAACGGATCAGATGGAAAGAAGCCGGACATGCTGTGGACATGTCCGGCTTTGCCGTTGTTGCTGCTCTGGCTGCAGCGGCACGAAATTGCAAGGAATGCCGTTTTGTGCCGCGAAGTGTACATGGTTCAACGGAGCTGAACTGTTACGATCAGGACTCGATAATGGTTCCGGTCTTTCCGTTATATCCGTCGATGGCTTTGTCAATAGAAGTAATCACGGCGCGTCTGCCGGATTTCTGTTCCACGAAGGATACGGCGGCCTCGATCTTCGGGAGAACGGATTTCTCGTCGAACTGTTTTTCCGCCATATAGGATTTGGCTTCTTCAATGGTGATATGGCCCAGCTGACGTTCCTGGCTGGTGCGGTAGCCAACGGCCACATGCTCTACGCTGGTCAGGATCAGGAGCTCGTCGGCATCCACCATCTCCGCCATTTTTCCACTGATCAGATCTTTTTCAATCACTGCGGAAGCGCCTTTCAGCTCTTCTTCCTGCTCAAGCACCGGGATTCCGCCGCCGCCGCAGGCGATCACTACCTGGCCGGCATCCATCAGCAGACGGATGGTATCGATCTCGATAATGTCCTGGGGTTTCGGGGAGGCTACGATCCTGCGGTATCCGCCCTCTGTCTCCACCACAAAATTCCCTTTTTCTTCCTCTGCGTCCGCTTCCTCTTTTGTCATGCAGCGGCCGATGATCTTGGTCGGAGTGTGGAACGCGTCGTCATAGGGATCTACCTGTACCTGAGTGATAACGGTTGCCACCGGTTTGTAAATGCCGCGGCGGAGCAGCTCCGCGCGGATGCTGTTCTGAAGGTCGTAGCCGATGTAACCCTGGCTCATGGCAGAGCAGACGGACATAGGCGCCGCGCTGTAATTTTCATGTGCTTTTCCGAATTCATTCATTGCGGTGTGGATCATGCCCACCTGGGGAGCGTTGCTGTGGGTGATGGCAACGGCCGCGCCTGCCTGTACCAGGTCAGCGATAACTTTTGCGGAACGCTTTACGGCAACCTGCTGCTCCGGAAGGGTGGTTCCCAGCGCCCGGTGGCCAAGCGCCACTACTACTTTTTTCTTCATCATATATATGTCCTCTCTTTATCTAAAGTTTTGGCAACGGTTTTGCTGGAGCTGTGTATTTACGGTACAGACCCCATGAAAGTGAAGCTTTGCGGCTTCGATGAAAATTTGTCTTGAAGGTGCGCGGAAACGGTGTTTCTTATGCCGTTTTGCGCTGGAAACGCAGGCGTCACCTATGAGTGATATTCAATATTATAGAGTGGTTTTATGGAAAAATCAAGCATGAAAACAGAAGGCAGCAATTCAAACGTAACTATTCAGCCAGCTGAATAGTTACGGCATCCGGCCATTGAAAATCGCTTTGCGATACGCCTGTTTGCCATGTATGGTGCAGCAGATGTGGAAAATGCAGGGAAAATGAGGTATAATGGCGATGTGCGGGAAATTCTGATTTAGAATGTATTTGAAACCGGCGGAAACTGATAAAGCAGACAGGAAAACAAGGAGGAACAAAATGGCAGGTTTGGAATTTGAAAGAGAGCAGCTTCTGGAGCTGATAGACAGGATGACCGAGCGGACGATGCGGATGGATATGACCTGGGACTGGCCCTGCGGCGTAGCGTATTACGGAATCTGCAGAGCCTACGAGGCCACGAAAAAGGAACGGTATCTGGAGCTTGTGAAAGCGCGGGTGGACGAATATCTGGAGCTGGGACTGCCCAAGTGGACAGTGAACACCTGTGCCATGGGCCATTGTCTGATCACCCTGTATGAGGCCACAGGGGAGGAAAAATACTGGGACATCGTAAAGAGCAAGGTAGAATATCTCCAAAAGGAAGCGCTGCGTTTTGGAGATTCTGTGCTGCAGCACACAGTGTCTGAAAACAATGATTTTCCGGAGCAGGCATGGGCGGACACACTGTTCATGGCGGCGTTCTTTCTGCTGCGGGTAGGCGTAAAGCTGAAGGATGAGACATTGATCGAAGACGCACTGAATCAGTATTATTGGCATATCTGCTATCTGCAGGATCCGGAGACGGGACTGTATTATCACGGATACAATAATCTCACAGGCGACCATATGTCAGGGATCTACTGGGGAAGAGCCAATGCCTGGGCGGCTTACACGATGGCGCAGGTGGGGACCGTTCTGCCGGAATGTTATCTTTATCCCAAATATCTGGATGTGACAGGATCATTGAACGAACAGCTGGCTGCCTTAAAGCTTTTGCAGACGGAGCAGGGGTTGTGGCGCACGATTCTGGATGATGCCGGATCTTACGAGGAAGTTTCGGCTTCGGCAGGGATTGCGGCCGCAATGGTGGTCAAAGGAAATCCGCTGCACATCAAATACATCAACCGGGCGATCCGGGGGATCCAGGAGAATGTCAGCAAAGACGGCAGGGTGCTGAACGTGTCCGGAGGGACTGCTGTCATGAAAGACCGGGAAGGCTACCGGACAATTCCAAGGAAATGGATCCAGGGGCCAGGGACTGGCGCTGGCGTTTTTTGCGGAGGTTCTGGATTATGGGAATCTGAGAAATGACGGGGCGCTGTAAGAAAAAATGCGACGGTTCCGCTGAATGAATCGCTGAAAAAAAATAAAAAATGGAAGCAACGGGGCTCGAACCCGTGACCTTTCGCGTGTGAGGCGAACGCTCATCCCGGCTGAGCTATGCTTCCATTGGAATTAATTATAGCACTCTGAACATGAATTTCAAGAGTTTTTTCAAAATTTTATGCAAAAGGGGCGAAAAGGGCGAAGGCGGACGAAAGAAGCCCGGGGCCGTCGGCATGGGGTGCGGCGGGCCGCTGTGAGGGTGCGGAAAATCGAAACGTGCCGGAGGTGTTCCGGACGGGGACCGGCGCAATTCGACAGGAATGCCTGATGCATTCCCGTCTCAGTGCGCCTCGGACTCAGGACGTGAAGTCCTTCGTCCGCCCCGCCCGGAACGCCTCCGGCACGTTAAGATTTTCTCGCGCCCTCACAGATGCCCACCGCGCCCCATGCCGGCGGCCCCGGGCTTCTTTCTGGCTTTTGTGCCTGCGTCGCCGGGATGGCTTGGAATCTGTATAAAGTGGTAAGGAATCTTCCAATTATAACTATACGGAAAAATGAGCGGCGCAAAAAGAAATAGAGAAATAAAAATTGTATGCGGGGATATGCCAGAAACAGGGAAGGAGTTTTTTATGAAGAAAAAAGAGTTTTGGGATACATACTTTAATAGAAAACAAGATGTGGTGATGATCACAATTTCTGATACATTATCAGACGTTCCAAACGATGCAATGAACGTGACGGACATTTCTGAAACGCGGGACGGCAGTGTTATGGCTTGGATGAGTAATGATGATGCTCAACTCCATGTTCATATTGCGGCGAATGGAAAGGTACCGGCGGATGAAAATATTGTGAGAATGTTCAGGGGATGTGAATATCTGGAAACTGCGGATTTAAAAGGGCTTGATACATCTCAGGTAACTGATATGTGCTTTATGTTTGGCATGTGTAAATCACTTAAAAATCTGGACGTGAGCGGATTTGATACCTCTCAAGTGGAGGATATGGCATTTATGTTTAGCGATTGCAGATTGCTTGAAAATTTGGAGATAAGTGAATTTGATACCGCGCAAGTGAAGGATATGAGCTGTATGTTTGGTGCTTGTGAATCACTTAAAAATCTGGATGTAAGTGGATTTGATACCATGCAAGTGAAGAATATGAGCTACATGTTTCGAGACTGCAAATCGCTTGAAAAATTAGATGTGAAAGGCTTTAACACCGAAAAAGTAGAAGATATGAGAGAGATGTTTGAAGATTGCGAATCGTTGGAGAACCTGGATGTGAGCAGTTTTATTACTTCTCGAGTGAAGGATATGCGAAGCATGTTTTTTGACTGCAGATCACTAAAAAATCTTAATGTGAGCGGATTTGATACATCTCGAGTGAGCAGCATGGCATGGATGTTTTATGGCTGTCGTTCGCTTAAAACTCTGGACGTAAGCGGATTTGATACCGCACAAGTGGAGGATATGAGAGGAATGTTCAGCGATTGCGAATCGTTGGAGAACTTGGGTGTGAGTGGATTTGATACTTCTCGAGTGAAAAATATAAAATTTATGTTTTATGGTTGCAAATCACTTAAACGACAATGAAGCGGATTAAATTCGGAATTCTTCTCAGAATTTTTCTGATTTCTTAAAACCTTTTCGCGTTTTTTTATTTTTTGGACATACTTTCAACACATTTTATCCGTATACTAATACTCGGATAGTTGATTAACCACTCACTATCTCCCCCCTCATTAACGAAATGGCGATATACTTCGGTATATCGCCATTTCCGCGTTATCATTAAATATAAAAACACAACCCACGCTCAGAACATGTTTAAAAATTCATTCCTGCAATCTGCACGCCCTACTTTGCATAAAGCAATTTTCAAACACGCCCTAACCGGCATCAAACCATTGTACACCGTGCGTCTCCCCAATCCCCCGCACAATACGCCCAATAACAACAGCCACCCCACCGCCGCCAACCCCAGAAAGCAAAGAGACGCGGGGCAGGCGGCAGGCGCGGCGCGGGGGCGTCTGGGAGGGTGCGAGAAACTCTTAACGTCCCGGAGGCGTTCCGGACGGGGCAGGCGAAGGGCTTCACGCCCTGAGCCTGAGGCGCACTGAGACGGGAATGCATCAGGCATTCCTGTCGAATTGCGCCGGTCCCCGTCCGGAACGCCTCCGGGACGTTTAGAGTTTCCGCACCCTCCCAGCCGTCCCCGCGCCGCGCCTGCCGCCTGCTCCGCGTCTCTTCGCTTTCGTCAGGCTTTCGTCGCTGGCGTTGCTTTCGTCCCTCCACCCATTGCAATGTTCTGGCGTCTATGTTATATTTTAATATAATATCGTTTTTTCAGGAGGCATAAAATAGATGAAATATCTGCGTTCACTGATAGAAAATATTTCCTGCACCTGTCTTCAGGGTTCCCTGGACACGGAAGTCCGGGCAGTCGCCTACGATTCACGGAAAGTGGAAGAAGGCGCTCTGTTCGTGTGTATTCGCGGAGCCGTTGTGGACGGTCATACATTTGCGGGAGAAGTTGTAAAGAAAGGTGCCAGGGTGCTGGTAGTGGAAGAACCGGTGGATGTTCCGGAGGACGTGACGGTACTGCAGGTTTCCGATACCAGATATGCCCTGGCTTTGATTTCCTGCGCATGGTTCGGCGAGCCGGCCAAAAAGCTGAAAACCATCGGAGTGACGGGAACCAAAGGAAAGACCACCACCGTCTATATGGTGCGCTCGATTCTGGAAAACGCCGGGTATAAGGTGGGACTGATCGGAACCATCGAGACGATTATCGGGGACCGCCATATTCCTTCGGAGAATACGACGCCGGAGTCCTATCTGGTTCAGCAGTATTTTGCCGAGATGGCGGAGGAAGGCTGCGACTGCGTGGTGATGGAAGTGTCGTCTCAGGCGCTGATGCTGCACCGGTGCGGCGGTATTACCTTTGATTTCGGTATTTTCACAAATATCGGTGAGGACCACATCGGCCCCAACGAGCACAGCAGTTTCGAGGATTATCTGGAATGCAAGAAACGGCTGCTGCGCCAGTGTGCCGTCGGGATCGTCAACCGGGACGACGAACATTTTGAGGAGATTGTGGAGGGCAGCACCTGCCGGCTGGAGACTTATGGATTTTCCGAGGAAGCAGACCTGCGGGCTGTGGACGAGAAGCTTGTGACCTATCCCGGCTATCTGGGGATTTCCTATACGGTGGATGGATTGCTCCATTTTCCGGTGGAGATCGATATTCCGGGTAAGTTCAATATTTACAATTCCCTGACAGCCATTTCCATCTGCCGCCATTTCCAGGTGTCTGTGGAAAATATCCAGGCGGCCCTGCGGGCGGCGAAGGTCCGCGGAAGGGCGGAGATGGTGAAGGTTTCCGACGAGTTTACACTGATGATCGACTATGCTCACAATGCCATGAGTCTGGAAAGCCTGCTGTCCACGCTGCGGGAATACCATCCTCACCGGATTGTCTGTCTGTTCGGCTGCGGCGGAAACCGCTCCAGAGCCAGACGGTTTGAGATGGGAGAGGTGTCCGGCCGTATGGCGGAGCTTACGATCATCACCTCCGACAATCCAAGGAACGAGGATCCGCAGGCTATCATTGACGATATCAAGACGGGCATTTCGAAAACCGGCGGGGCCTATGTGGAGATCATTGACCGCAAGGAGGCCATCGCTTATGCGATCCATCATGGCGAGCCGGGCGATATCGTGGTGCTGGCGGGAAAAGGTCACGAGGATTATCAGATCATCAAGGGAAAGAAATATCCCATGGACGAACGCGTGCTGATCCGGGAGATCCTGGAAGAAGACGGGGAGAAAGGCTGAATGAGCAGTTATGCGGATATTATTGTGGATATTACCCACGAGAAACTGGACCGGACCTTTCAGTACCGGATCCCGCCGTCGCTGGAAGGAGAGATCCAGCCGGGGAGCCAGGTGAAGATCCCCTTTGGGAACGGCAACCGCCTGGTGACCGGGTATGTACTTTCTGTGAGCAGCCATGCCAGCTTTGACGAGAGCAGGATGAAAGAGATCCGGGAGCTGTCCCGGGACGGGGTCACGGTAGAGGCGCGGCTGATCGCTCTGGCGGCGTGGATGAAGCACACCTACGGCTCTACCATGATCCAGGCGCTGAAGACGGTGCTGCCGGTAAAAAGCAAAGCCAAGGCCAGGGAGAAGCGGACGATCCTGCTGCTGCAGAACCGGGACGCGGCGCGGGACACCCTGGAGGAACTAAAACGAAAAAAATATAAGGCTAAGGCCCGGCTTCTGGAGAAGCTTCTGGAAGACCCGGTCCTGGATTACACGGAAACGATCAAAGAGCTGAAGCTGACCGCCGCCGCGGTGCAGGGACTGGAGGTCCAGGGCGTTCTCCGGGTGGAGAGTACCTCCGGGGCAAAAACAGCGGCAGGAAAAGAGTTTTCCATGCCGGCGTTTGTCCTCAGTGATTCCCAGGAGCGTGCGGCAGGGGAAATCTTCCGGGAATGGAAGGAGAAGGACCGGCCATGTCTGCTGCAGGGGGTTACCGGCAGCGGAAAGACGATGGTCTATATCCGCCTGATCGAGGAGGTGCTCCGGCAGGGACGCCAGGTGATCGTGCTGATACCGGAGATCGCGCTGACCTATCAGAACGTGAGCAGGTTCTGCGGGTATTTCGGCGACCGGGTGGCGGTGATGAATTCCAGAATGACGCCGGCCCAGAGATATGAGCAGACGGAGCGGGCGGCCACCGGCCAGGTGAGTATCATGCTGGGCCCCCGCTCGGCGCTGTTTACGCCGTTTCCGGATCTGGGACTGATCCTGATCGACGAGGAGCATGAGACATCCTATAAAAGTGAAGTAACGCCCCGGTACCATGCCAGAGAGACGGCCATCCAGCGGGCGCGGCTGGAGCATGCCCATGTGATGCTGGGGTCCGCCACGCCGTCGGTGGACGCTTATTATCGCTGCAGAACCGGCGAGTACGCGCTGATCACGTTGGAAGGCAGATACGGGGAATCCCAGCTTCCCGACGTATGTATTGTGGATATGCGGGAAGAATTAAAGAGAGGAAACCGCTCGATCTTAAGCACGGCGCTGACCGGGCGGCTGGAGCAGTGTCTGGAGCGAAAAGAGCAGGCCATGCTGTTTCTCAACCGCAGGGGATACGCGGGGTTTATTTCCTGCCGCGCCTGCGGGCATGTGATGAAATGCCCCCACTGTGACGTGTCGCTGACGGCTCACAACGACGGGACGCTGGTGTGCCACTACTGCGGCTACCGCACCGGGCAGAAAAACCGCTGTCCTTCCTGCGGGTCGTCCTATATCGGAGGCTTCCGGGCGGGCACCCAGCAGATCGAGCAGATCGTGCAGAAAACCTTTCCCGGGGTGCGGACCCTCCGCATGGACGCGGATACCACGCGGAACAAGGAGAGTTACGGGAAGATTCTTTCCGCGTTTGCGGCCAGAGAGGCGGATGTGTTGATCGGTACCCAGATGATCGTCAAAGGACACGATTTTCCCGATGTGACGTTGGTGGGCGTGCTGGCGGCGGATCTTTCGCTGAATGCCTCCGACTACCGGGCCGGGGAGCGGACGTTTCAGATTCTGACCCAGGCGGTGGGAAGGGCGGGGCGCAAGGACAAAAAAGGCGCCGCCGTAATCCAGACCTACCAGCCGGATCACTACAGCATCCGCGCGGCGGCAGTTCAGGATTACCCGGCGTTTTTCGGGGAAGAGATCGGGTACCGGGAACTGATGGATTATCCCCCGGCTCACCAGCTGCTGGCGGTCCATGGGGCCTGCCAGGAAGAAGAACGGCTGGAGCAGGCGATGGAATACATACGAAGATTTCTGCTTAGATTTTCCGGGGAATCTAAGGTGCAGCTGATCGGACCGGCAAAAGAAAGCGTGGCCAGGATCAGCGATCTGTACCGCCATGTCCTGTATGTGAAAGCGCAGCGGCAGGAGATTCTGTTTGCTTTGCGGGAGCGGCTGGAGCGGTACATTGAGATCAACAGCGGATTTTCCGGTATATATATACAGTTTGATTTTAACGCATAGAAGAAAAGGAGAAAAAACAATGGCAATCAGAACAATTCGAATCATGGGCGACAGTGTCCTTACAAAAGTATGCAGACCGGTGGAGGAGATGACGCCGAGGATCCAGCAGCTGATCGACGATATGCTGGATACCATGTACGACGCCTGCGGGGTGGGCCTGGCGGCGCCGCAGGTGGGCGTGCTGAAGCGCATCGTGGTCATCGACACAGACGGAACGCCTCATATCTTGATCAATCCGGAGATCATCGAGACCTCCGGCGAGCAGTCCGGCGCTGAGGGATGTTTAAGCCTTCCGGGCAAATCCGGGATGGTGACCCGGCCGGATCATGTGGTCGTGCGGGCTCTGGACCGGGAGATGAAGCCCTTTGAGCTGGAGGGCACAGAGCTTCTGGCCCGGGCCATCTGCCATGAGTGCGACCACCTGGACGGTCATATGTACACCGAGAAGGTGGAAGGGGAACTGTGGGACAACGAATATGAAGACGAGGAAGAATAAATGAGAGTAGTTTTTATGGGAACGCCGGATTTTTCCGTGGGAACGCTGGAGGCATTGGCCGCTGCGGGACATGAGATCGTGGGCGTTGTGACTCAGCCGGATAAGCAGAAAGGACGCGG
>JAGHIA010000025.1 GCA_017887445.1 Fusicatenibacter sp. | reverse complement strand
CGCAGCCAGTCCCAGAACGCGGAGCGGGGCAGGCGGCAGGGGGATTCCGGGGGCATCTGCAAAGGGGTGAGAAAATCTTAGCGGCTCCCACGCCCCGCCGGACGGGCCAGGCGAAGGACTTCACGTCCTGAGCCTGAGGCGCACTGAGACGGGAATGCATCAGGCATTCCTGTCGAATTGCGCCGGTACCCGTCCGGCGGGGCGTGGGAGCGCTAAGATTTTCTCACCTCTTTGCAGCCGCCCTCCGAATCCCCATGCCACCGGCCCCGGCCCTCTTTCGTCCGCCTTGGTCCGCCTTCGTATACCTCTTGAAGTTTTTTGTGGGAGATTTTATAATGAAAGAAGAAACCCCTAACGGTACAGCGAAAAACAGAACGTTTACGGAAAAATCAGAAACGGAGGTAATTATCATGAAAACAGTGATCATCGGAGCGAACCATGCAGGAATCGCCGCGGCCAACACGTTGCTGGACAACTATCCGGACCAGCAGGTTGTAATGATCGACCGCAACACCAATCTGAGCTATCTGGGATGCGGAACCGCCCTCTGGGTGGGCAGACAGATCGATTCCTACGAAAATCTGTTCTATACCAACAAAGAAGCCTTCGAGGCCAAAGGTGCCGACATCCGTATGGAAACCAGCGTGACGCGTATTGATTTTGATAAAAAGGTTGTTTACTGCCAGGGAGCGGACGGATCGTCCAGTGAAGTGACTTACGACAAGCTGGTGCTTGCCACCGGTTCTCTGCCCATCGCTCCGGCGCTTCCGGGAAATGATCTGGAGGGTATCAGTTTTCTGAAACTGTTCCAGGACGGTCAGGAGGTGGACCGCCAGATCAGCAGTGATCAGGTGGAGCATGTGGCGGTTATCGGCGCCGGTTATATTGGTGTGGAGATTGCTGAGGCGGCGAAGCGCCGCGGAAAACAGGTGCTGCTGTTCGATGTTGCGCCTACGTCTCTGGCCAGCTATTACGATCCGGAGTTCGCCAAAGAGATGGACAAGAATCTTCAGGAGCATGGAATTGAGACCCATTACCAGGAGCGGGCGGTGGCTTACAAGGGTAACGGCCGGGTGGAGGCCATCGTGACGGACAAGGGCGAATATCCGGCGGAGCTGGTGATCAATGCCATCGGATTCCGTCCAAACAACCAGCTGGGAAAAGAGCATCTGGACTGCTTCGCCAACGGCGCGTACTGTGTGAACAGCCATCAGCAGACCAGCGATCCGGACGTTTACGCGGTGGGCGACTGCGCGACGATCTATTCCAATGCCCTGCAGGCGGAGACGTATATCGCGCTGGCTACCAACGCGGTGCGCTCGGGAATCGTGGCGGGACATAACATCGGGGGAACGCCGCTGGAGTCCATCGGTGTGCAGGGTTCCAATGGAATCTCCATCTTTGGCTACAATATGGTTTCCACCGGTCTTTCCGTCGCCGCGGCAAAGAAGTATGGAATGAAGGTCAGCCATACGGATTACGAGGATCTGCAGAAGCCGGGATTTATGAAGGAAAACGCGAAGGTAAAGATCCGCATCGTCTATGAGACGGAGTCCCGCCGCGTGGTGGGCGCGCAGATGGCGTCCACGGAGGACATTTCCATGGGCATCCATATGTTCTCTCTGGCCATCGAGGAGGGCGTGACCATCGACCGGCTGAAGCTGCTGGATATTTTCTTCCTGCCGCACTTTAACCAGCCGTACAACTACATTACCATGGCTGCCCTTGGCGCGAAGTAAGTCCCAGGTCTATGGAGCATAAAAGTCAGATTGTTGTCCGGGCCGTCAGGATTGCGGCGGGATGCTGTCTGTCCATCTGGATCGCCCAGCTCCTGCATTTGGAATATGCGGTGGCAGCGGGTTCGATCACCTTTCTGTCTGTGATCACGACCCGCTGGGAGTCGCTGCGGCTGATGGGCGCCCGTTTGGTGGGATTTTGTTTGACGGCGTCTCTGGCCTGGGTGATCTTCCACTTTGCGCAGAGCCGCTGGCTGGCGTTCGGACTGTTTGTTTTTTTGCTGGCGCTGGTGACAGATCTGCTCGGCTGGCGCTCGACGCTGGCAGTCAATGTGGTCATCGGCACTCATTTTCTGTCGGAATATGATTTTGGCGCGGAGTTTATATTCAACGAGCTGCTGCTTGTGCTGGTCGGCACCACGGTGGGATTCTGCGCCAATCTTTTTCAGACCAACGCGCTGGTCCAGCGGCAGATCCGCCGGGAGATCGCGTCGGCGGACAAAAAGATGCAGGAGATTTTAAGACAGATCGCGGATGGTCTGCAAAAGGGACGGCTTTCAAAGCAAAGCGCCGGTAAAGGCAGCCGGGCCTGGGAGGAAACGGCAGCGCTTGAGGAGCATCTTCAAAGCTGCCTGGCGAAGGCCTATGAATACCGGGACAATCATTTTGCCACCCATCCGGAGTATTATGCGTGCTATTTTGAAATGCGCCTGGGCCAGTGCGAGATTCTGGACAGTCTTCAGGAGGAGATGGGAAGGCTTCGGCGTTTTCCGGTTCAGGCGGAAGCTGTGGCGGAGATCCTCGCGTATGTGGCGGAGCATGTGATGGAGAGAAATGAGCCGGCGGCTCAGCTGGAGCGGCTGGAACGGCTACTGGAGGATATGAAGCGGTCGCC
The DNA here is from genome assembly GCA_017887445.1 of Fusicatenibacter sp. GTDB lineage: Bacteria > Bacillota > Clostridia > Lachnospirales > Lachnospiraceae > Fusicatenibacter. Next base: position 21,502 of record JAGHIA010000025.1, on the reverse strand, counting down.
GCTGCCGGTCAGCAGAGAAGAATTTGAAAACCGGGCGGTTTTGTACCATATCCTGATGGAACTGGAAGAATTTCTGAAGCTGAAAAAGAAATTTGTGGAGTTATTGACAGAGGAACAGGTGGAGCGGTACTGGGGGAAACCCGAAAGGCAGGATGAAAAAAGCTTCCGGAAGAAGGAGAGGACAAAATGGAAAAAAAGATCAAACTGACAAGTAATTATCTGAAGATACCGGTGATCCGAAACGGCGAGGAGTGCGAGGTTTCTTTTTTCGTGGAGGGAGAAAAAGTCTGGCAGTTCAGGATTCCGGTAAAAACTGCGGAAAAAGGTGTCGGGACCGGCGGTTACGCCCAGCTTCCCGTAGGCAGCTGGAAGGGCAGGATTATGACGCTGGAAACGGACGGAACCTGTCTGCCGGAAAACATCCTCCAGTCGGATGAGCCCGAGAGCGGAGTCCGGGAAGGAGACGTTTATCCGCGGCTGCATTTTACTCCCGTCAGCGGATGGATGAACGACCCCAACGGACTGTGTTTTTATCAGGGGGAATACCACCTGTTTTTCCAGCACAATATGTTTGACGTGGAGTGGAATAACCTGAGCTGGGGACACGCGGTGAGCCGCGATCTCCTCCACTGGACTCAGCTGGAGGAAGCGCTGCTGCCGGATGAAGAAGGAACCATGTTCTCCGGCTGCGCCTTCGCCAATTTCCGAGGAGAGAGCATCTGCCCCAAGGACGGATTGCTGCTGTTTTATACCTGCGCGGGCGGAAGCTCAAAATGGAGCGAAGGACAGAGGTTTACCCAGAAAGCGGCCTTTTCCACCGACGGCAGAAGCTTTCAGAAGCTGCCGGAGGTTCTGGTTCCGCATATTGTGAAGGGAAACAGGGATCCAAAGGTAGGCTGGATGGAGGAGACGGGGACGTACTATATGGTTCTGTTTCTCTTCGAACATACCTATGCGGTCTTTACGTCCAAAGACCTGCGGGAGTGGAAGGAAACCCAGCGGCTGGAAATCCCCGAGAGCTGGGAGTGTCCGGATCTGATCTGCTTCCCTGAGCAGGGAGGAACGAAGCGGTGGCTGTTCTGGACTTCCGACGGTTATTATCTTGTGGGAAGCTTTGACGGGGAGCATTTTACGGCGGAGCAGAAGGTTCGCTGCCTTTACGGAAATCCGGTGGCCTACGCGGCGCAGACCTTCTGGGGAACAGACCGGAACATACAGGTTCCATGGCTGAGGGTCCGCTGGGAAGACAAACCCTACCAGGGGGCCATGGGAATCCCAAGAGAGCTGGAACTGACCAGGCAGGATGGAGAATATGTTCTGGCGGCACATCTTCCCAGGGAACTTTGGGAGCAGCAGGAGCGGTTTTACCAGGGAAGTCCCGACGGCGGCCAGGAGCTGACGCTGCCCGGGGGAAAATGCGTTGTGGCAGCAGTGCGGAATCCGGACAGACAGTCGTTTGAGCTGAAGCTGGGCGCTGTTTTGGTAGCCTGGGAGGAAGAGACCGGGCGGCTGAAGATCGAAGATGAGGAATTTTCACTGCCAGGTATGGAGAATATGAATCTGGTGCTGGACCGCGATCTTTTGGAGGTCAGCTGCAACGGGGATACGGTATGCTTTTACAGAAAGACACAGAGTGGGGATTCCGGCAGTGAAAGCAAGGCTGCGGCCGGCAGAGCATATCTGCGCGGCGCGGTGAATATGGCGCTGGGCGTGCTGTGATAGCATCCGGCCCATCGCGAGTGATGTTCAATGGATGAATGCATAATGAATCAATCGGTTGATGGTAACAGTTTGGCCAGGTCTGTGCATTTCCTGTACAGGCCGTATGAAAACATAGTGTCTGCGGGCATCCGGCCCATCGCGAAGCGATTTTCAATGGCCGGATGCAGTAACAGTTCCGCTGGCTGAACGGTTACCGCTGATGGAGGTAGAGATGGAAGATATTTTAGTTTTGACAGATGAAAACGGAAGGAAAGTAAGGTTCGAAACGCTTGATATTGTGGAATATGAAGGCGAAGAATATGCCGTGCTGTATCCGGCGGACGGCGGAGACGACGAGCCGGTCCATATCCTGAGGATCCATTCGGAGGATATGGACAACGGTGAGATTGAGTACGAGGGTCTGGACGACGACCGGCTGATTCAGAAAATCTATAAGCTTTTCTGCCGGAGAAACGATATTCAGGTAAACTAAGGCGTGTCTGAAAATTCATTCCCGCAATCTGTACGCCCCACGTTGCGGAGAATTTGCTCCAAAACCAGTCGCCAGGTCTGTGCATTTCCTGCACAGACCGTATGAAAATGTAGAACGTGTGGGGTAACAGTTCAGCCTGTAACTATCCCGCGAGGTGTTTTCGCACAGAATGTGCGAAAATCCCGAGGTCTGCGGCGCGAAACCGCATGCAATGCGGTTTCTGTGCATCGCGAAGCGTGTAACCGTTCAGCTACGCTGAACGGTTACCGTGCGTGCGGCCGTCACTGCGCCATCTGAGCGCGGTACTGTTTGGGAGACGTGCCGTTCAGCCGTTTGAAGATCTTGATAAAGTAATTGATGTCCGTATATCCGCAGCTGGATGCCACCGCGTGAATGGGGAGCGCCGTGGAATGAAGGAGTACCAGCGCGTGGCGGATGCGGACGCTGTGGATATAGTCGGTGATGTTTGTGCCTGTCTCTTTTTTGAAAAGCGTGGACAGATAGGATTTCGTCACATGACACATATCCGCGAAAAAACTCAGGGACAGCGGCTCCGCATAGTGGAAATCAATATAGGTAATACAGCGCTGGGTGATCTGTGAATAATTTTTCATGGAGTGGTTTCTCACCAGCAGGCAGTATTTGTGGATCATATCGCTCTCGATCTGCTCCAGTTCCCCGGCGGTGTGGGCCTCATTGATCAGGATGGCCAGCCGGGTGGAAAGGTCGTCGATGTAGACGGGATGTACGTTTCCGCGCTCCACAGCCTTCCGGCACAGGGTATTCAGGACGATCAGCAGATTTTTCGTGTTCATCAAAGCATTGGCGCTGCGGGGAGAGATTTTGTATTTTTTGGACTGCGCGTGTAAACGGGTGGCCGCGTTGTAGTTTCCGGTGGAAACCATATCCAGAAACTGGTTTTCAATTTCGTAGCGCTTTTCGATACTGCTGATGGCCAGCTGTGGGTCCTGGTTGATCCGGCGGAAAGCGGAGCTGGAATCGGCGGTGATCCCGGAAAATTCCCGCGGCTCTACCAGCTCATACTTCTCGGAGAACAGATTCTCCGAAATGACCATCAGGGTGGCCTCCAGGGTTTTCAGGGTGGGAGGTACCGGGATGTTGGCGTAAAAGGCCGATAAGTCCTTGTACAGCATGTCCGGCAGCTTGTTTTTGAACATGATCTTCTGGATATCCACCAGGGTGAAGACCTCCTTCAGAAGCGGACCGACAATCAGATAGGTATTCTCGGTCATCGTCTCTGTATAGGGCGGAGTGTTGCCGGACCGCTGTGTTCCTGGCAGCGGGGGAAGGCAGAGGGCATAGGAGATCAGACCGAACTCGTCGTGGATCTTCAGCAGCTTTCCCGGACGGCAGTTTTTCAGAAGATATTCGCGGAATTCGCTGTAGTCGTAATCGGAAAACAGTTTTCCCCGCAGTTCCATATCCGCCGTATAGAGATTGGAGAAATCCTTTTCGATAATCGTGCAGGCGATGTTGTGGGCCTGTACGATCTGTTGAAATAAATTCAGATTTTCTTTGCGCATAGAGTGTCCTTTCTGGTGCTTTTGCGGTGGTTTGGGAATGATATTTTGGTAAAATATTACGATATTGTACTGATTATTAGTATAACAAAATTTTATAAGATTTTAAAGTAAATTTATGTCTTTTCTTTTTCCGGATTTTAAGGTAGTCTGGAACTATCAAAAAGTGTACAAGGAGGTAACTGATATGGGAACAGCAGCCAAAGATCCTTATGAGGGATTCGAAAAGAAGAAGGAATTTCTGATCTGCATCGATTCCGACGGTTGCGCGATGGATACGATGGACATTAAGCATTTCCGTTGCTTCGGACCCTGCATGGTAGAGGAGTGGGGACTGGGAGATCAGGAAGAAAAGCTTCTTTTCCGCTGGAATCAGGTGAACCTGTATTCCATGACCAGAGGCATCAACCGCTTCAAAGCCCTGGCGCTGGTGCTGAAGGAGATCGACGGCAATGGAACACCCATCGAGGATGTGGATGTTCTGGTAAAATGGGCGGACGAAGCGGACGAACTGTCCAACGGCGCGCTGGCCAAGGAAGCGGAAAAGACGGGAAGTATCGTGCTGAAGAAAGCGCTCCAGTGGTCGGAGAGTGTAAATCAGAGAATCCGCGAGCTGCCGGAGGAGGAGAAAAAACCGTTCCCTGGCGCAAAGGAGGCCATCGCATGGGCCCATGAGCGCGCGGATATCGCCATCGTTTCCTCGGCCAATCTGGACGCGGTTATGGAAGAGTGGGAGAAACACGGGATCCTTCCTCATGTGGACGTGGTCCTGGCGCAGAACGCAGGCTCCAAGGCCGCGTGTATCGAAAAGCTTCTGACCTTTGGCTATGACCAGGATAAAGTCATGATGATCGGCGACGCCCCTGGAGACCGGAAAGCAGCGCAGACCAACGGCGTGCATTATTACCCGATCCTCGTCACCAAAGAGAAGGAAAGCTGGGAGAAGATGCCGGAAGCAGTGGAAAAATTAATGAGCGGCGCTTTCGACCAGGCGTACCAGGATCAGCTGAACGAGGAATTTGAGAAAAATCTTGGCGCGTAACGTAAACGGCGGATAAAAAAGATCGCGTGTGAACAGGCATCGGGAAAGATGTGACGTTCATGCGCGCTCTTTTTGTGACAGCGGAAGGCAGCACTGTTACGAACTGTTACATTTACTGAACAATTCAGATTGCCGCCATCCCGCGAGGCGTTTTCGTATAGAATGTGCGAAAATCCCGAGGCCTGCAGCGCGAAACTGCATGAAATGAAGTTTCTGTGCATCGCGAAGCGTGTAATCGTTCAGCAACGCTGAACTGTTACAACAATTCAGTCTGCCGCTATCCCGCGAGGTGTTTTCGCACAGAATGTGCGAAAATCCCGAGGCCTGCAGCACGAAACTGCATGAAATGAAGCTTCTGTGCATCGCGGAGCGTATAATCGCTCAGCAACGCTGAACGGTTGCCATTTACTGCACGGACCGTATGAAAACTTGTTGAGATGTGAAAGAAAACAGGATAAAATGAAAGGGTGGAGTTACTGTTTTCAGCAGCCGCGAACACTTGCTGTCTGTGGTATGAGAACATGGTGTTGTGCAACGAAAAGGAGGAAGGGTTCAATGAGTGTAGAAAAACTGTTTCAGGATTTTGTCGCGTATGCTGCGGACCGGAAGCTTTTTATAGAGGGCATCGCGGTGGCCGATGAGAACCGTGTGCTGCTGGAGCATCGTTTTGTTCCGGACCACGCGAGAAATATTTATTCCCACACAAAAAGCTATATGGCCACGGCTGTGGGCATGGCGCTGGCGGAAGGAAAACTGTCCCTGGACGACCGGCTGGCGGATTATTTTCCAGCGTATGTTCCCGGGGATCCGGACCCGCGGCTTCTGCAGATTACGCTGAGAAATCTGCTGACCATGTCCAGCGGCTTCGGCCATGCGTATCTGATGGGCGATCATCGGAGACAGGGCGTGGGGTTTCCCGATTATCTGGCTTATATGATGAATCTGCCCATGGAGCAGACGCCGGGAACGGTTTTCGAGTATTCCACGGCGGACAGCATTCTGGCGGGCCGGATGGTGGAGCAGGCGGTGGGAGAAAACCTTGCCGCGTATCTGTACCCGCGGCTGTTCCGGAAGCTGGGGCAGGGATGGCCCCAGTGGGAAAACGACCCTATGGGACACCCCATTGGAGGCGGCGGTATGTATCTGAGCCTGACGGAAATGATGAAGCTGGGACAGCTGTACCTGGCCGGCGGCATGTGGCAGGGTGAGCGGCTGGTGGAAGATTCCTGGGTGCGTGAGGCCACCAGAAAGCAGATAGAAACGCCAGAGACGGAGGAGGACGATGTCTGGAGATGCGGCTACGGCTATCAGTTCTGGTGCTCGCCGTATCCGGGCGCTTACCGGGCCGACGGCGCGTTTGGGCAGATTTCTACCGTGCTGCCGGAAAACGGTCTCGTCGTCGCCGTCCAGTGTCCGGAGTGGGGCGATTTTTCCAGGGTGAAACAGGCGCTGCACACGGAATTTCTTTCGCAGCTTTAGTTATATTGATTGACGCAGCCAGTGCGCCATGAAAGAGGTAAAAATGACATGAGGAGGAAACTATGAAGTTTACGAAAATGCAGGGAATCGGCAACGATTATGTTTATGTCAACTGTCTGAAGGAGCGGGTGGACGATCCGTCGGAGACGGCGAAGATCGTCAGCGACCGTCATTTCGGCGTTGGTTCGGATGGGTTAATCCTGATCTGTCCTTCCGAACAGGCGGATTTTCGGATGGCCATGTACAATGCCGACGGCTCTGAGGGGGCGATGTGCGGAAACGGTATCCGCTGTGTGGGAAAATATGTCTATGATTATGGACTGACGGATAAGACGCAGATCTCTGTGGAGACAAAGAGCGGCATCAAGTATCTGGATCTGACTGTGGAGAATGGAAAGGCTGTGAAAATCCGCGTGAATATGGGAAAACCGGAGCGCTGCGCGAAGAAAATACCAATCTTGTCGGAGCATGAGCAGGTGCAGGAGGAGACCATCGAGGCGGCGGGAAAAACCTGGAGCATGACAGGGGTCTCCATGGGAAATCCCCATGCGGTGGTGCCTTATGACGGGGACATGGAGACCATGGAGATTGAGAAGATCGGACCGCAGTTTGAACATCACAGTTGTTTTCCGGACCGGGTGAACACGGAGTTTATCAAGGTTCTGGACGCCCATACGGTGCAGATGCGTGTGTGGGAGCGGGGCAGCGGGGAGACGCTGGCCTGCGGTACGGGCGCCTGCGCGGTGGCTGTGGCGGCGCTGTGGAACGGCTGGGTGGAGGATGGACCGGTGACGGTGAAGCTGCTGGGCGGCGATCTTATTATCGAGTGGGATCGGGAGGCGGACCTGGTGTTTATGACGGGGCCGGCCCAGATTGTGTTTGAGGGCGAAATTTTGTTGTAGGGGGACGGCCGGGCCGCACGCCCGTCAGGGCGGCGCGGCGCAGCGGCTATGGCTGCGGCTGTGCCCCGGCGGTCTGCGGCAGGGCCCCGGCGGCGCGTGTGACTGCGGCGGGCGGCTGCGGGGGCGGCGAAATTCTAAGCGTTCGAGACGCATTGGAACAGGAATCGGAGTGATTCGCCAGGAAGACTGATGTCTTCCCGGCTCAGGCACTCCTCAGGCTCAGGGCGTGAAGCCCTTCGCCTGTCCTGTTCCAATGCGTCTCGAACGCTAAGAATTTCTGCCGCCCCCGCAGATGCCCGCCGCAGTCACACGTGCCGCCGGGGCCCTGCCGCAGACCGCCGGGGCACAGCCGCAGCCATAGCCGTTGCGCCGCGCCGCCCTGACGGGCGTGCGGCCCGGCCTGGTTGTGAGGTGCGTGTGGGTGCGAGGGGAAGGTGTGGATTGTGCGGTTTGAAACGCGTGCGGCAGGTGTGTGCGGGCCGGCCTGGTTGAGGGGTGCGTGTGGGTGGGTGCGAGGGGAAGGTGTGGAGTGTGCGGTTTGGAACGCGTGCGGCAGGGGTGTGTGCCCGGTCTGGTTGTGGGGGCGTGTGGGTTTGGGAGGGAGGTTTGGCGGTTAACTTGAGGTTTGGGATTTTCGTGCAATATGCTGAAAATGGTGGAAAGCGAATTTAGCCCTTTCTTTTTTAAGGGAACAATGCTACAATATGTAGCGTACCATCTAAAAAGAAAAAACAATATCTAGTAACAGGGATGTTTGGAAATTCATTTCCGCGGGGTGAAATTTTCAGATATGACCTGGAGCGTGTTTGAAAATTGCAGGAATGAATTTTCAAACACGCTCAGCGTATTGGGAGGAAAGCCATGATTTATATCATCAAGAAAGACGGGACGAAAGAGGGCTTTGACGCGCAGAAGATCGTTCGCGCAGTAAATAAATCAGCACAGAGAATCCTGTATAAATTTTCCGATGAGGAGATTTCGTTTATCTGTAAATTTGCTACGGAGCATGCTGAGGCGCTGGGAAAGCAGGAGATTCCCATTGCGGATATGCACAATATCGTGGAAGGCGCGCTGGAAAAGGTGAACCCGGCGGTCGCCAAGAGTTACCGTGATTACAGAAATTATAAGACGGATTTCATTCATATGATGGATGAGGTCTATACGAAAAGTCAGTCCATCCGTTATATCGGTGATAAGAGCAACGCTAATACGGACAGCGCTCTTGTGGCCACCAAGCGGAGTCTGATCTTTAATGAACTGAATAAGGAGCTTTACCGTAAGTTTTTTATGAACCGCAATGAGCTTCAGGCCTGCAAGGATGGTTATATTTATATTCATGACCAGTCGGCGCGTCTGGATACTATGAACTGCTGCCTGTTTGATGTGGCCAATGTGCTGAAGGGCGGCTTTGAGATGGGTAATGTCTGGTACAATGAGCCGAAGAGTCTGGATACTGCCTTCGACGTGATGGGTGATATCGTCCTGAGTACGGCGGCGCAGCAGTACGGCGGCTTTACGGTGCCGGAGGTGGATAAGATCCTGGCGCCCTACGCCCAGAAGAGTTATGACAATTATGTGCGTGAGTTCCTGAAATATGCCGATCCGTCCTGGGAAGGCCGGGAGGAGAAGGCCGTGGAGTATGCCATGGATAAGGTGCGCCGTGAGTGCGATCAGGGATGGCAGGGCATTGAGTATAAGCTGAACACCGTAGGTTCTTCCCGCGGGGATTATCCCTTTGTGACGGTGACGCTGGGACTTGGAACGGAGATGTTCGAGAAGATGATCTCCATCTCTCTTCTGGAAGTTCATAAGGGCGGACAGGGCAAGAAAGGCCATAAAAAGCCGGTGCTTTTCCCGAAGATCGTTTTCCTGTACGACAAGGCGATTCACGGGCCGGGATGTGTCTGCGAGGATGTGTTCGAGGCAGGCGTGGACTGCTCGGCGAAGACCATGTATCCCGACTGGCTGTCCATGAGCGGTGAGGGATATATTTCCAGCATGTATCAGAAATACGGCCGGGTGATCAGTCCCATGGGATGCCGTGCGTTCTTAAGTCCCTGGTTTGAACGGGGCGGTATGGAGCCGGCGGACGACCAGGATAAGCCGGTGTTTGTGGGACGTTTCAATATCGGAGCCGTTTCCCTGCACCTTCCTATGATTCTGGCCAAGTCCCGCGCGGAGAACCGGGATTTCTATGAGGTGCTGGATTTCTATCTGGAGATGATTCGCGATCTTCACAGAAGAACTTACGACTATCTGGGAGAGATGCGTGCGTCCACCAACCCGCTGGCTTACTGCGAGGGCGGCTTCTATGGCGGCCATCTGAAGCCGTCAGACAAGATCCGGCCGCTTCTTAAGCCCATGACCGCATCCTTCGGGATCACGGCGCTCAATGAGCTGCAGGAGCTGTACAATGGAAAATCCATCGCCCAGGACGGCCAATTCGCCCTGGATACGCTGAAATATATCAATGAAAAAGTCACACAGTTCAAGAAAGAGGACGGTATTTTGTATGCCATCTACGGAACCCCGGCGGAATCCCTGTGCGGACTCCAGGTGGAGCAGTTCCGCAAGAAATACGGCATTGTCCACAATGTTTCCGACCGCCCTTATGTGAGCAACAGCTTCCACTGCCATGTGACCGAGGACCTGTCCCCGATCCAGAAGCAGGATCTGGAGGGACGTTTCTGGGAGCTTTGCAACGGAGGAAAGATCCAGTATGTGCGCTATCCCGTTGGCTACAACAAAGGCGCCATCAAGACGCTGATCCGCCGCGCCATGGATCTGGGATATTACGAGGGAGTAAACCTTTCCCTGGCCTACTGTGACGACTGCGGCCACGAGGAGCTGGAGATGGACGTGTGTCCGGTGTGCGGCTCCAGAAACCTTACGAAGATCGACCGGATGAACGGCTACCTTTCCTACAGCCGTGTCCATGGAGATACCCGTTTGAATGCAGCCAAAATGGCGGAGATCGCGGAACGGAAATCTATGTAACAGAAGTTGTGAAGACGAACGAAAGACGGCCCTGGCCGTCTTTCTGCTTTTTGCTTGATCCGGGAGGAATATTACAGCGCATATGCTCATAGCGGTAACCAGACGATACAAAATGAGATACAAAATATGAAGCAGGCGTTAGAATCGATAAAAGATGTAAAATTTCCAAGTACACTCCCTGTACTGATGATGATATCGTCAGACTGAAGAGAAAATACCCTCTTGGAAAACCGCGCATCAGGAACAGCTTGCTCTCAATTCAGGAAATCATAAGCTATATACCGTTTCGGGTAATCATTATATTTGGTGTACAAATCTTGATGAAGTTGTCCGGTTAATATTGGATTGGAAAATGAAGTAGCCGTAACTATTCAGTTGGCTGAATAATTACACAAGTAGTCAAATATTCCTGAAGGGAAAACGGAAAGTCTGTACACAAAGAGTATAAAATGTGGTACACTATAAGTAACTGTTCAGCCTGCGACTATCCCGCGAGGTGTTTTCGCGCAGAATGCGGGAAAATCCCGAGGCCTGCAGCGAGAAGCTGCATGAAATGCAGTTTCTGTGCATCGCGAAGCGTGTAATAGTTCAGCAACGCCGAACTGTTACCACTATAAAGAAAGGACGTGATAAATATGGCACTGGCAAAAGCAAAAGCGTTGACAGTAGAGGATATTTACGCACTCCCCGACGGTCAGCGCGCTGAACTGATTGATGGAGATATGTATATGATGGCTCCGCCTAAGAGAATCCATCAGGAAATAGTCCATTTTTTGGACAGGGAAATCGGGGCATACATTAAGGCGAAAGGAGGGGCCTGCAAGATTTATCCCGCGCCTTTTGCGGTATTCCTGAACGGAGACGATAAAACATACGTTGAGCCGGATATCAGCGTAATCTGCGACAAAGACAAATTGACAGAAGATGGCTGCAGCGGAGCGCCGGACTGGATCATTGAAGTCGTATCACCTTCCAGCCGCCGGATGGATTATCTTATCAAGTTATTGAAATACAAAACAGCCGGGGTAAAAGAATATTGGGTTGTGGATCCGGAGAAACACAGAGTTATGGTATACGATTTTATGGATGATACAGTGGAAGAATATACCGATACCGATAAGATAAAGGCAAAACTTTATGAAGACCTGGAAATTGATTTCAGTCAAGTACAGTAAACAAAATGATAACAGTTTGGGTTACAGTTTAACCTGCCACGATCCCGCAAGGTGTTTTCCTACAGTTACGTTGAACTGCCACACAAAATCAGATACCGTACAGTAAAAAGCGTTGTGCAAAAGAGCATAGCGCTTTTTTGCGCGCTGAAGAAAGAAAAAAATGTATCACCGGAAAAGATGAAAGAGTTCAAATGTGCTTTAATTGACGATACAAGTCAATACCATGATTCGGAAAACAAAAGCTACTATTAATGCAATCTGCTTAACTAAAAGTATTTATGTAGAATCAGGGTGTTTTGTTCATTACAACACTCAAAAGTATAATCTTATTTTAACCCCGGCATCTTATTTATCGTCCATCATGCTTCCTCCGGCAGACCAAAAAACAGAAGGCAGCGGGGCGCAGGCGGCATGGGAATCTGGGGACGTCTGCGAAGGCACGAGAAACTCTTAACGCTTCAAAGGCCCGCCGGGCGGGGCAGGCGCAGGACTGCCAGTCCGGAGCCTGAGGCGCGCTGAGACGGGAATGCATCAGGCATTCCTGTCGAATCGCGCCGGTACCCGCCCGGCGGGCCTTTGAAGCGTTTAGAGTTTCCGCGCCTTCGCAGCGCCCCAGATTCCCATGCCGCCTGCGCCCCGCCGCCTTCGTCCGCAGTTGTCTCCTCCGCTTGCCAAACCGCCCGCGAATGAGTTATACTGAAGACACTGCAACAGACAAGCGTTAGAAAGAGGTGACACCCATGGACAAAAAAATACTGGTGGTGGACGACGAACAGGCCATTGCGGATCTGATCGAAGTGTACCTGGCCGGGGAAGGCTGGGAGGTTATAAAGTGCGATAACGGCACGGACGCGGTGCGCTGCGTGGAGGAGGAAGAGCTTTCCATGGCGATCCTCGACGTGATGCTTCCGGACATCGACGGATTTACCATCTGTCGGAAAATCCGGGAAAAGCATTTCTACCCGGTCATCATGCTCACCGCAAAGTCGGAAGATCTGGATAAGATTACCGGTCTGACCATCGGCGCGGACGATTATATTACCAAGCCGTTCAATCCGCTGGAGCTTCTGGCGCGGGTGAAGACGCAGTTCCGCCGTTATGAGACGTACAATCATCCGGACAAGGACCAGAAGACACAGGACCATGCCATTGATATCCGGGGCCTTTCCATCAGCAAGGATACGCACAAATGTACCCTCAACGGAAAAGAGCTGCCGCTGACACCCATCGAGTTTTCTATCCTTTGGTACCTGTGTGAGAACCGGGGGCGGGTGCTTTCCTCGGAGGCTATTTTTGAAAAGGTCTGGGGCGAGCGGTTCCTGGACAGCAACAATACGGTAATGACGCATATCGGCCGGATCCGCGAGAAAATGCACGATTCCGGGCGCAAGCCGAAGTATATCAAAACCGTGTGGGGAGTGGGGTATCAGATTGAATAAGACGGAATTGAGGGAGCTTTCCCAGCGGCTGCGCAAACAGCTGGTCCAGCGGTTTATTTTCTTATATCTGTTGTATCTGGCTGCCGGCGCGGCGGCGTTTGTATTGATTTATCTGTATTACCGGAGCCGTATCTGGTATGGCTTCGAAGGTTTTTACAAATTTGTCCATCTGCTGGAACAGTTCTGGCAGTTTCTTCTTCCGGTTTATGCCGCCGGGGGAGCGCTGGGCCTGGGGTGCCATTATCTGCGGAAAGCCTGCGGTTATCTGGACGAGCTGATGGCCGCGTCGGAAACGCTGTTTCTTGGAAAGGAGCAGGAGGTTTCCCTGTCGGAGGAGCTTCGTCCCATGGAGGTATACCTGGATTCCGCCCGGCTGAAATTTCAGAACAGCCAGCGGGCGGCGCGGGAGGCGGAGCAGCGGAAAAACGATCTGATCGTGTACCTGGCCCACGATCTGAAAACGCCGCTTACTTCGGTGATCGGTTATCTGACGCTGCTGAACGATGAGGAGGAGATTTCTCCACAGCTGCGGAAAAAATATCTTTCCGTGTCGCTGGAAAAAGCAGAGCGTCTGGAAGACCTGATCAATGAATTTTTCGAGATCACCCGCTTCAGCCTGACACACCTGACCCTGGAGCTGAGCAGGATCAATCTGTCCCGGATGCTGGAGCAGACGGTTTTCGAGTTTGGCCCCATGCTGGCGGAAAAGGAGCTGGTGTGCCGGCAGGAGGTGCCGCCGGATCTTTTCTATGAGTGCGACGCGGATAAGCTGCAGCGGGTGTTTGACAATCTGCTGCGCAACGCGGTCAGCTACAGCGCGCCTGGCGGAGCTGTCAATCTGCGGCTGCGGCAGGAGGCTGGCGGTCTTTTGCTGACAGTACAGAATTTTGGCGTTACAATCCCCAAGGATAAGCTGGAGCGGATCTTCGACCAGTTTTTCCGGCTGGACAGCGCCCGCGCTACCCGCAGCGGCGGCGCGGGACTGGGGCTGGCCATCGCCAAAGAGATTGTTGAGCTGCATGGAGGAACGATCTCGGCGGAGAGTTCTGACGGGCAGGTGACGTTTACCGTGCGGCTGCCGCAGGAAGGAAAAGCGGCGAACAGAAAGTAAGAGAAGAGTAATAACAAAGAAAAAGCAAAGGTAACGTGATGAAAAAGAAACCGAAAAAGTAACGGTTCAGCCAGGTCTGTGCATTTACTGCACAGACCGTATGAAAATGTAGTGCCTGCAGGCATCCGGCCCATCGCGAAGCGATGTTCAATGGCCGGATGCCGTAACCGTTCAGCAGGCTGAACGGTTGCCCGAAAAAAGAATCGTAACCGTAGACGGAATCCGAAGAGTCATTGAAAAAGTAATGATCGTAAAATACTCAAAAAGAAAAGGGAGCGTCTGTCCTGCAGCGTGTTTGAAGATTGCAGAAATGATTTTTAAACACGCTTTGGCGGCAGAGACTTCCTTTTCTTTTTTTGAGCCTATGACCTTGGCACATATGATTTTCACATACATGAGGTTTTCGGTTAAGAAAACCTTAATGATTCCGTGGAAATAAACGCAGACTTCTGTTGAAGAATCTGCGAAAAGAAACCCATTCGTTCTGCTATGATAGATTCAGCATAACAGTTCAGGTAACTGGTAACCGTTCAGCCAGCTGAACAGTTATGGCATCCGGCCAGTGAAACTCGCTTGGCGATGGGTCGGATGCCTGCAGGCACTATGTTTTCATACGGTCTGCGCAGTAAATGCGCAGACCTGGCTGAACAGCTACGGTAACTGCTCAGGCAGCTGAATCGTCACCGCATTCAGCCATTGAAAACTACCAGTTCGGCGCGGCAAAAAAGCCTGAGGACTGTTTATGCAGCAACAGAAAGGATGGGTGGAGTTATGAGACAGAGAGAAAGCGCAGGGCCGCCGGCGGAGCTGGCGTTGAGCAGAAGAAGACGGAGACGAAGAAGGCGCAGGAAACGTCTTTTCCGGCGGCTGGTACCGGCGGCAATCCTTTTGCTTGCAATCTTTGCGCTGCTTCAGACGCCGCTGTTCACTGCGGTCCAGAACGCGCTGCCGGTCAGCGGATCGCCGGCGAAGCTGCAGCGGTATGCCCGGGAGCAGGGCGTGTCTTTGTCCGCCTACCCGGAAAGCCTGATTGAGCTTTACCAGAGAAATCCGGAGACGGAGCAGTTTGTCTTTGAGTACCCGCTTGTGAAGGACAACCCTCCGGCGGACGATCTGAGCGGTCTGGACACATCGTCGGTGCCGCTGCTGATGCAGTGGGATCAGCGCTGGGGATACGGTCAGTATGCGGGGAATGTTTTCGGCTTGTCCGGCTGCGGGCCAACCTGCCTTTCCATGGTGGCCATCTATCTCACCGGAGACACGTCCATGACGCCAAAATGGATGGGCGAGTTCGCTTCCTCGCACGGATATGCGGTGGAGGGTAGCGGTTCCGCCTGGGCGCTCTTTTCGGAGGGAGGAAAAGAGCTTGGCCTCGACGTGACCGAGATTCCTCTGGATAAAAACCGGATCATCGCCAACCTGGAGGTGAACAATCCGATCGTGGCTGTTATGGGCCCCGGGGATTTTACCACCACCGGCCATTTTATTGTGATCACCGGTTATGAGAACGGAAAGCTGAAGGTCAACGATCCAAACAACCGGGCAAATTCTGAAAAACTGTGGGAGTATGATCAGATACAAAGCCAGATCCGGGACCTTTGGGTATTCCGGAATCTGTAATGCGAAGCATGTGATGGTTCAGCGTAACAGAACCGTCACCATATATTCACATCCGTCCTTCTCTTTTCAGCAGACGCTTATAAGTTAAATCCATCCCCAGAGCACCCAACGGAGCCGTAATTAGAATGGCAAGAACAGCAACGGACAGGACAATCTGACCGCAGGGCAGTCCCAGTGCAAGGGGAACGGAACCGATGGCTGCCTGGACAGTGGCTTTCGGAAGGTAGGCAATCATACAGAAAAGGCGTTCTTTCACTGTCAGCGGCGTTCTTATCAAGCAAAGTGCGACGCCTGCTGACCGGAAAGTGAGGGCAATGAAAATCATCAGTATCGCTGCGATTCCTGCGTTCATGGTATAGCGGATGTCAACCGCGGCGCCTACCAGAACAAAAAGAAGCACTTCCGCCGCCAACCAAAGTTTGCCCAGTTTTTCGGCCAAACGCTTTGATACAAAGGCGACACTTTTTATTTTGAGTACACATGCCATACTTACCACAGCCAGCAGTCCGGAGACTGATACGATACCCTCTAACCAGGTTTCAATGGCCATGAGCAGGAAGGAAACACCCAAAACAACAATTACTTTCATACTGTTCCGGACATAATGCTTATGTGCGTAGGTGGTTTCAAAAAACATGCTCAGCAGATATCCCCCGACCGCTCCCAGAACGATGCCCAGAACGATAGAAATCGGTATGTTTATAAAGTCCATAAGATTGGCGCTGCCGCCCTGTGCCATACTGACAAAAGTTGAAAACAGCACAATAACATAAATGTCGTCGCAGGACGCCCCGGCCATGATAAGCTGTGGGATACTTTTGCCGGTTCCATATTTGGTGTCCATAAGCTGTACCATCCGAGGTACAACGACTGCCGGAGAAACCGCGCCGAGAACTGCCCCCATAACAGCAGCCTCTATTCTTGTAACCCCTAAAAGGGACGGTGCAAAAAGAAAGATAGCCAGTATTTCGCAGCTTGCCGGTACACAAGACATCATAATAGCGGGCCGTCCCACTTTTTTCAGATCAGACAGATTGAGAGACAACCCTGCTTTGAGTAAAATAATAATCAGAGCCATTTGCCGCAGATCTGCGGAGATGGACAGGATCGACGGGTCGAGCAGATCAAGAACATAGGGTCCCAGCACGATACCTGTAATCAGCATACCGATAATACGGGGCAGTTTGAGTCTTTGGCAAATCGCAGCCATTGACAATCCGACAAGAAAAATGAAAGCCAGCGATGTTAACATAAATATTCCTCCTTTGGACGCAAAAAAGCTGACAACATCTGCGTCCGAAAAATCGCAGAAGTCATCAGCTTAAAAAGCGGTTTAGGTTACCCAAGGGAGAACTTCATTCCCATAACAGATTCAGTATAACTCTGTGCGCCCCATTTGTAAACAATTTTTATGAAAAAGTCTCCCCGCCGGAAAATAAAAAGGAAAGTTCCTTTTAGCGTTCCGGCGGGGAGACCATCATTTTGCGCTTTCATTTGTGCAGCACAAAACAGTATGAAAAACAATGTCTGTGCATTATGAAGCGCGCAGTAATCCAGATATTCTGAATGGATATGAAATTACAGCTTGGTATCCCAGCGTCCGCACCATACGTTCTCTTCCGGAGTACCCTGGAACGGTGTGTCGCCGCAGAGTTTTTCGATGAGAGCGTCCAGTACCTGCGGGGTATCCTGGTAGCAGTTGACATAAGTGCGGCTCATGGTCAGGTCGATCAGATAGTTGGGCAGATACAGGCTGATGAATGCCGTCGGCACCTGGCGTACATACCACGGCTGCTGGCCCGGCATGGTCCATTTCACGCGCATAGTGTTGTACTGAGCGAATCCAACCTGGTCGATGAATACCAGAACAGCGTCGGTGTTCTCCATGAATTTCTCCATGCTTCCCTTCGCCGCAACCGCGTCTCCGTCCTCAACGATGAAGCCGCGCTCTTCCAGCTTGCTGATCAGATATGCTTTGGTCTTGGCGCCGGAATCGTCTTTGATCAGTTTTCCGGCAACCACACGTCCGTCGCCTTCCAGGAAGTATACGCGTACGCGTTTCTGTTTTTCCGGATTCAGCGGCAGCATGTTCTGGGTATCTTTTACCAGAGTGATGAACTGGTCCGCGCACTCTTTGGCGATCTTCTTGTGCTCGTCGCAGCCGACAACGCTGATTCCTTCCTTCGGCGGCATCAGTGTTCCGTCCGCCTGTTTCTTGTGCAGTCCAATGCTTGCCTTTACGCCGAGGATACGTCTCAGAGCGTCCTGCATACGTTCTTCGGTAATGATGCCGTTTTTGTAGCCGGCCATCATGTATCCGTAGTCTTCCTCCATATCGTTGAAGAACAGATACATATCACAGCCTGCTGCGATGGCTGCCGGAACCTGCTGGGAACGCGGCATAGCGCCGAACATACCGATCATATGGCTGGCGTCGGTAACGACCATTCCGTTGAATCCGAGAGTGTCTTTCAGAAGTCCGTTGATCAGTTCCGGGCAAAGGGTAGCCGGAAGGATCTCGTGGTCGTCCAGGTCACGGCCTGCCAGCTTGCGCTGCCATGCCGGCTGTGCGATATGTCCTGCCATAATGGTCTTTACGCCTGCGTCGATCAGCTCTTTGTATACCTTTCCGAAGGATTCCATCCAGGTGTCGCAGTCAAGATCGTTGATACCCATCATCAGGTGCTGGTCATTCTCCTCGGTTCCGTCGCCGGGGAAGTGTTTGATGGTGGTAGCCATGTCGCATTCCTCGGTACCTTTGATGAAGGCTTTCGCGTACTCGATGGTACGGTCCGGATCCGCGCAGAAGGAACGGGTCTGAACGATGGTGTTTCTCCAGTTCTGGAGCAGGTCAACGATAGGAGCAAAGTTCCAGTTGGATCCGATGGCCATTGCCTCGGTGCCGCCGACCTTTGCAGCCTTGTACGCAACTTCCGGGTTGCGGGAAGCAGCTGTCGCCGCGCCGCAGGAAACGCCTGTGCCGCCGCCTACGCCGCCGTTTCCGCCGGCCTCACAGTTGGAAGCGACCAGCAGCGGGACCTTGCTGCAGCTCTGGAAGGTATTTACCATGTCCCACAGTTCCTCCGCGGACTTGTTGTGATAACGCAGAGCGCCGGGATGATAGGTGTCGGCTACTTTCTTGATGCCTTCCGGTGTGAAATCAGTCACCATGTTGACAAACAGCTGTCCGACTTTCTCCTCGTCCGTCATGCCCGCGATGGTGTTTTCCACCCACTGGATGTCCTCATCGGAAAGGTAATACGGTTTTGCTTTTAAATCTACCATGTAAAAATCCTCCTGTTTCTTCTATATAATAGTGGTTTTGTGGTAACGATTCAGGCAGGTCTTCAGCCGTAACAGTTCAGCGTTGCTGAACGATTACACGCTTCGCGATGCACAGAAACTGCATTTCATGCAGTTTCGCGCTGCAGGCCTCGGGTTTTCGCGCATTCTGCGCGAAAACACCTCGCGGGATAGTTGCAGGCTGAACTGTTGCCTTCAGCCAGCTGAATCGTTACGGCATCCGGCCATTGAAAATCGCTTCGCGATGGGCCGGATGCCCACAGGCACTACGTTTTCATACGGTCTTTGTAGTTCCTGCCGTTTTTGGTCATAGTTTCTCAGTAGCTCAGACCGAAGCCATACAGATATTCGTTGCCGTCTGCGTCCTTGTAGGCGTAGGTCAGTCCGTCCTTCATATATTTTGCCTTGTCGTAGCCGGGTACGTCGTTGGGACTTGCGCAGATTCCGTTGTCATCCACGGCCAGCGCCGCGTCGCTTCCCGGAAGTGTAAGGGGCAGGCGTCCCACCGGCTGTGCCGCGCCGCTGATCACATCCACAGCAGCCTTGGAGAAGGTATCGAAGCCCACGGTGACAGCGTCCGCCAGAGGCTCCACGTTTGCCAGCAGATAGGGCAGGTTCAGGTTGACATGTACCGCCACCTGGGGAACTGCCTCGCGGATCGCGCGGATATGCTCCACATCGATGCCGGTTTCCTTGCAAAGATTCAGCTCCAGATAGCCTTCCGTCGCCGCGAAATAGCTTCCGCTGGTGGGCTTCAGCAGCAGCAGCGCAACGTCCGCTTCGTGGAAATCGTCCACAAACGTCCAGTCGGGATGATCCTGGCGCACTGCCTTGGCAAAGGCGGCGATGGTCTGCTCCGGCGTGATCTCGATGCCGGTCATGGGCAGATTCGCTTTCTCCTCTTCGGTATATTCTGTGCGCATCATCATTTCCACATACACTTTTTTGCCTGCAAGTTTTTCTTCTGTCAGCGGAAGAATGGAATCGTGGTTTTTCAGCAGGACAATGCTTTTCTGGTGCGCCTGGTAAGCCAGCGCCTGGCTTTGCTCAGTGTTGACCTTGGCGTTCGCGGCATCCGCGTCCACATAGGGATTCTCGAACAGTCCCAGACGGAAAAGCTCGGTCAGCAGCCGGCATACCGCTGTGTCCACGGTCTCCTTGTCCACAAATTCCTTTTGGATAGCTTCCAGAAACGGCGCCGGATCGTCCTCTCCGGAAACCATATCCGTGCCCGCTCTCAGCACTCTGGCTGCGCGTCCGGCTTTGGAGTATTCCTCCGCGCCCCATGCGGCATTGGACAGAACGCCGGTATCGGAATTTACGATTCCCTGGAATCCCAGCTCGCCGCGCAGCGTACCGTTGATAAACTGGTCGTTGTAGGCGAACGCAATCTCCTCGTCAAACTTATCGCATCCATTCTGCGGGAAAGAAGATTTTCCGTTGGAAGGAATTGCGTAGTAAGGCATGATGGAGGAGGTTCCCGCCGCGATGGCGGCCTTAAATCCCGGCAGATGATACGTTTCCATGCTGCCCGGCGTGGCGTAGCAGTTGTACTTGCCTTTTGCGTAATGGGGGTCAAAGCCGTTTTCGCGGGCTCCGCCGCCCGGGAAATGCTTGGTGGTCAGGGCCACACTGTTCTCATCCAGCTCGTCCCCCTGGATGCCGCGGATCACACGGGTGATGATCTCACTGATCAGTTCCGGATGTTCTCCGAAGGTTCCATACGTACGGAACCAGCGCGGGTCTGTGGCGCAGTCCGCCATATACATATACCCTTTGCGGAGATTTGAAGCGTAAAACTCGTTATGTACCACCTGGGCAAACGCGTCGATCAGGTCCATATCCCTGGAAGCCGCAAGACCTAGCGTACCCGGGAAGGTAGTAAACTTATTGCTCTCCTCCGCGGCGCTGTAATTGACATCCGCACTCTCGTTCTTGGAATTGGAAGTGACAAGACAGGGGATACCAAGACGGGTTCCCTCGCACACTTCCTGCATCGCATTGACCCACTCAGCCAGTTGTCCGGCGGTCGCGTTCTCGCGGACAATAAAATGACGGATATGACGGGTAGCCAGTTTATAAGTTGTCGGATACTGCATATTTTTATGACCGCGGACCATAACCTCTTCGTGCGCCTCGCCCAGCACACCATTGTGGCTGGTAGGCTGTCCAGGTTTTGCCGAGATACCCATCGGCTGACTGTTGATGATCAGCATACCGGCTTTTTCCTCGTCCGTCATACGGCCAACCAGATCCTTCGCACGCTCCTCCGGAGAAAGACGCCAGTCCTCATACGGCTTCAGCTCGCCGGTGCCATCCAGATCCTTAAAACACAGTCCGTCCACCTCCAGCACACCTTTCACACGGGCGACGATCTGCTTTTGTTCCATATAACACAACACTCCTTTCTTCAGTATCTGCCAAAAGGCAGAAACGATATTATTTAATAGCATAAGTATACCACAAACCGCCTGAAAACATCAACAACTTGTGCAACATATACAAATTTTCTGATGATGCAACGGTAACGAATCAGCCAGCTAAATCGTTGCGGCATTCGTCCATTGAAAATCACTTCGCTATGGGTTGGATGCCGGCAGGCACTGCGTTTTCATACTGTCTGTGCAGTAAGTGCGCAGACCTGACTGAACAATTACAGCGCAATTATTCAGCCAGCTTCATCTCCATATCCTCATAGG